>JAZSGR010000195.1:0-22743 GCA_045532825.1 Victivallaceae bacterium
AAATTTTTATTTTTTATTTTGGGGGCGCGCACCTGTGAAACGCAATAGTCCCGGCTATGGCGGAATCAAGATCGTGTTCCATCACAACGTGCAATTCCTCTCTGATCCGGCTGACATCCGGCACGTAAACTTGCGGCAAGGCTCCGGGAACCGGAGTTTTCAACACCCTGACTTCCGGCGCAGGATCAAAATGCGATGCAACTTTTTCAGCCAGTTCCGCAATCGTGATCCCTCTATCCGAGCCGACATTGAATATTCCACCGTCATGCGCAGAATCATAGACCGCAAACAGCCAGCGCACAAGATCATCGGCGTAAAGATAGGAACGGTAAGGCGTACCGTCTCCGGAAATGATGATCTCTTCCTTATTCAATCCGTCGCGGATGAAATTGCCGATCGCAAAATGGATATCCAGCGCAAGACGCGGTCCGGTGAAGGCAAAACAGCGGACTATCCGGGTGGAAATGCCTGAAGACAGACACATTTTTTCCGCCTCAAGTTTGGCAATACCATACTCCGTTACCGGGGTACAGGGAAAGTCCTCCGGCACATGTGTCATCCCCGGCGGCAGCGGACCATAGACCGCTCCGGAACTGGTGAACAGCAGTTTTTCCGCACCGCAAACTCCGGCAAACTTCAGCACATGCGCTGTTCCCTCCACGATGATCGAACGCATTTCCCCGGGAGCAAGCGTCGTTACCGCCGGAGTCGCTGCATGGATGATACCGTCAAATTTTTCATCAGGAAAGTTGAAATCACGAACATCACCGGCAATAAAACGCACATTTTTCAATGCGGAATATTCCGGATTATCCGCCAGAAACTTCTGCGGATCGCGCGAAAGTATCACAAATTCACTGCCGGAACGCCAGCCGTTCCGGATCATATCAAGAATGCTTTTACCGAAAAATCCGGTGCCGCCGGTAAGGAAGATTTTTTCAGCCATTATTTTTTCCTCCCGAACGAAAAATACTTGTGGCCGAAGTAACTTGCAACCACTACCACGGCGGTTGAGAGAAAATTGGCAAAGACGGGGGTGAGTTTAAAGAGCGAGACAAGAATATAAAGCAATCCCATACCGGCGAGAGTTCCGCCGCCGTAAACGATGTAACACTTGAGATACTCTTTTAACCAGTTGCCTTTGGTGCGGAAAACAAAAAGTTTGTAACACAAAAAGGCATTGGTGATCGCGGCGATGTTGACCAATACCGCCAGAACCATATAGTGTACCAGATTTCCCCACAGCCAATAAACAAAAGTATACAGTCCAAGTCCGAAAAGCGTATTCCAGCCTCCGGTAGCGAGATAGGCAAGCACTTCGTACTGCTGCGGAGAAAGTTTTTTTATGACCGGCAGACGTGAAAGATCCATCAGAAATTTATTCTTTCTTCCTCAATGACCAGAGGTTTGTTTTTGACCTGGGTGTGAATGGCTCCGATGTATTCACCGATGATGCCGATGAAAAAGAGCTGAACTGCACCGAGGAAAAACATTCCGATCACAAGCGGAGCAAGTCCGAGATTGAATGTATCCCACCAAATCAGCTTTATCACCAGATAAGCCAAAGCGATCAATACGCTGAATATACCGATGACAAATCCGGAAAATATCGCAAGGCGCAGCGGGAGTTTGGTGTGATTGACAAATCCGGTCATCGCAAGATCATACAAAGAGAAAAAGTTGTTTTTTGTGATTCCATGTTCTCTTGCCGCCTGCACGAAAGGCACTTCGCAATGTTTAAAACCGATTTCAGTTACCAATCCGCGGAAATACGGATAGGGTTCATTGAACTTTTTCAGGGCATCGATAAAACAACGGTCATACAAGCCGAATCCGGTAAAACACGAAATTACTTTTTCATTGGAACCGCTTTTTTTCAGTATGAAATAATAAATTTTTCTGAAACATTCCAACAGAAAATCCGCTTGCGTAGATGTTCTAACACCATACACAACAGGATATCCTTCTTCATATTTTTTCAAAAATTCATGTAGCATTTCCGGCGGTTCCTGCAGATCGCTACAAAGAAAAAACATAATATCTCCGGAACAATTCAGCATTGCATAAAACGGAGAACGGACATGTCCGAAATTATTGGCATTGAGGATAACCTTGAACTTTGGATCTTTTGCAGCAATTTCCCGCAGTACCTCACGGGTACCGTCGGTGGAAAGGTTGTCAGCGGTGACAAATTCATAATCATATTCAGGATGCTGCTCCACAGCCTTTTTGCAGCGTTCATAATACAGCGGAATATTCTCAACTTCATTCCAGCAGCTTGTAACAATACTTATTACTTTTTTCTTTGGTACATCCATAATTAAAAATCCCTTTCAGATAAAATCAAGTCACAACCGGAATTTTCAATTTCGCCGGCATTACCATATCCCCACAATACACCGGCTGTTGCAATTCCATTGGCTTTTCCGGCATTGATATCCCCCCGGGTATCTCCAATCATGACGGCTTGCTCCCGGGGAATGGCAAATCCGGTCAGGAACTTTGCAAGTAATTGGCTCTTGCTCAAATGTTCTCCATCAAAAGAGTCTGGCGAATATACTCCGGTGAACAAATTTTTCCACTGAAATTTTTTTATAAGAAACTCTGTTGGAACTTTACGTTTATTGGTTACAATATACAACTTGCATCCGGCAGATTTCAACTCATTCAGCCAGTCGGGAATCCAGGGATAAGGTTTTGTCAAAGGCAGTTCTGATGAGTCATAAAGTCTTTTGTAACAGAGGATTATTTCCTGTTGTTTTTCCTCCGGCAATTCAGGGAAAAGAATTTTTGTCATATCCGGCAGAGAGGGACCCACTTGGAAAATACGGTCAAAGTCCGGATTTTCCAGTCCCATTTCCTTCATCGTGTTTTTCCAACCGTTTCTGATATCCGGTTCAGAAGCACACAGCGTTCCGTCAAAATCAAAGAAAACATGACTGTATTGGCAGATTTTTCCGTTAATCATTTTATTCATACTGATTTTTATCTGTTGTTCTGTTTCCGTCTTTGATCAAGTAATTTTTCAAAGATCTTTTCCTTATCTGGATCAATATTATCAGGAACAATTTTTAGATAGTAACAATCTCCACAGGCTCTGTTTTCACAACGCCGTCCTTCCAAAAGCATTTTCCGGAAATTGAACAATGCCTCTCCGTTCCAAACTTCTTGAAGCGAGTTTTCCGACAAATTACCGACGACCGTGGAATGAGACCAATCATTTCCGCAAAGAGAAACGCTGCCGTTAAAATTGACCGCCATCACATAAAAAGGATAAGGGCAGACATCTTTTTCTGTAAAAGGAAGACCATCATAAGTATCAGGGTTGGTTCCGAGAGTGAAATCTTTGACACTGGAATAGGACCATCCCATCAATTCTTCAATGGCATAAGTATCACAAATAGGTTCAAAATCCTCTCTGAACTTCAATTTCTGTGCTTCTGAAAGATTGGCATCCGCGATTTTGATATAAAGATGAGTTTCAGTTTTTTTACGGCGATACAAATCGGCGATATTTTTTTTGAACTTCTCGTAATCAACTTTCGCACCGCAAATATCCAGATACCCCTGAGAGGAAACAGACTCTACACTGATACCAATCCAGGTAAGACCGCAATTAATCAAGCGCGTATTCAATTCAGGAGTCAACAACGCACCATTGGTTTTTGTCCAAATGCGATCGCAAACATTGCTGTCGCTGGCGTAACGCACCATTTCTGGAAAATCCGGGTGCACCAAAGGTTCTCCGTCTTTGTAAAGAGAGAGTAACCGTAATTTAATACCGGACTCTTTGATTTCATCAATAATCTTTTTAAAAAGATCAAAACTCATCATTCCGGCCGGCCGTCCAACCTTTTTAAGTAAATCCGGATCACCGGTCGGACAAAACGCGCACTTGAAATTACAAAGATTAGTAGGTTCAATATACATCACATACGGCATTGGAATCGGAATCACTTCTGCCAGATTTTCCCGCTTATTTACCCGTGTGTCTTTTGCATCAATAAATTTACCCATTTTTTCTCTTATCTCCCCATCCATCCACCATCAACCAAGAGAACATGACCATGAATATGACTACTCATAGAACTGGCTAAAAACATTGCAGGACCTACAATATCTGCCGGTTCAGCAAAACGTCCGTCAGGAATTCGGCTCCGAAGAATTTCCGCACGCTGCGGATCTGCAAAAACAGCAGCTGCCATATCTGTCCGAACCAAACCGGGAGCAATCGCATTTACATTAACTTGATGCGGTGCAAATTCATTGGCAAGGCATTTTGTCAATCCGACAATACCATGTTTGGCAGTTGCGTAGCCAATAATATTTCTGGCACCCTGAAAACTGCTGATAGAGGCGAGATTGATAATTTTTCCCCGTCCCTGTGCACACATGTATTCTCCGACCTGTTTAGCTAATTCAAAAGGAGCAGTCAACATCAGAGAAATTTCAGAATCCCATTGCTCAGGCGTGTAATCTGCGACTGATGATGGATTCTGGATACCGGCATTATTGATCAGCACATCGATTTTTCCGAAATGTTCAATGACTGCCGGAATAAAACCTGCGCGTTGCTTACGGTCGCAAAGATCTGCTTGATAATAAAACAATTCCCAATTATTTTCGGAGAAAATCTCTCCCAGAGAACCGCTGTCCGCCGATTTACTGGTAACTGCAATAACGGCACCGGCCTTCGCAAATGCAATTGCAAGTTCCCTGCCAATTCCTCGGCGTCCACCTGTAATGGCAATAACCTGTCCTTTAAAGTCCAACCAATTGTTATCCATGATCTTCCTTTTTTACTATTCGGTACAATATATACTTTGTGTTAAAAACTGTATGATAACTTTACCTTCAGTCTCCTCTTGAATATCTTTAAGCATTGAGGCTATATCCTTATTGAGACTTACCCGTTTTTCACGATCAAGACTGCCCTGCAGAAACGGATCGGCATATGCAAAATTATCATCAATCGGGAAACCGTCAAAACCGGCAAGAAAAACTTCTTTGGCTTCCACTTTTTCCAAAAGACGGAGAAACATTATCATTGAGTCATCAAAATAAACCCAACCCAGTTTGACAAGAAGATTGTAATTGACAATAAATTCATCATCTTCACCGACCGCTTTGACATTTGAAGTGAGAATTTTGGGAATTCGGTCAAATGCAGCAGAATCTTTTTCACGGGCATATTGGTAACGCAGAGGTTTACTGAAAAAAAGATAATCACAGGAGTAATTTTCAGGCAGACTGTTGATGCCGATCACAATGGGATTTTCGCGCTGCATAAAGTCTTCTATCTGCTTTTGACAACTGATAAGAGTCCGTCCCGGAGCAAGCAGCAAAAGTTTTCTGTTGCAAAACAACACTTTTATTTTCTGCCGGGCATCTTCATCATCGATGACATTGTTTGAATATGAAATAAATTTTTCTTCCAGATTGTCATAATCATATTTCAACCGGGTTTCCGGCGAAAGAGATTCTATGATCAAACGCATATCTTTGCTTAAAGTCCGGTGATTATTAAGCAAATAAGCGATGTTATTCACATGACAGCAATAGATTCCGGCAATAAAATAAGGTGTGCTGTATCCCCAGGAATAGTTGCTTTTCAACGGTTCGATATAAGTATCTATCGCATCCAGAATCTCATTCATATCATAGTTGAGATTAAATGAACGGTTCAGATACGAAGCAACCAATTCCGTGGTTGCATTTCCCGCGCCCCGTCCCATACCGCACAAACTGGCATCCAATATCAGCCCCCGGGAAGTTTCGTATTCAGCAAAACGCATGGAGAGAGCAAACGAAAGCTGCTGATTGTTATGAGAATGAAAACCCAGTTTGATATCAGGCGCAAGAGCAGAATCAAGTATCTTGAAGATCCGGTCCAGATCTGACGGATACATGGCACCGAAAGTATCAACTATCGAAAGAGCTGCTGCTCCGGAATCATTGACAAGTTCCGCAAGTTCGATCAATTCATCATCTGAATAATTCAATGTATTGGCGGCCTGGAGAAAAAGCCGGTATCCCTGATCGATGATTATTTGGGCAAGATCCAATGCTTCCCGCGCCTTTCCATGGGGAAAAACTACTCTGATCGTATCTATCGTATCGGGATTGCATGGCGGTAATTGAGAAAGATCGTACCTATCCCAATCTATCATAACACAGAGTGAACGACCATTTTTCTCACAATCCGGCAGGTAATTGAGTATATCATCCGGCAAATGAAAAAAAGAACTGCCCTTTTTATGCGGAGAATTTTTAAGCCAGCCGCATTCAATGATGTCGATCCTTGCAGCATACAAACGCTTAAGCAGTCCTTTAATCAGATTTTCTCCGAAATCGGAGTTGACGATATAGGCACCATCCCGTAAAGTACAATCCAAAAGTTGAATATTTTTTTTCACGGCTGTTCCTCCGGCAAAAAACGGTTGTTCAACATTTCTTCTTCAGGTAGAAAAGGATACATATCCTCCAGAGAAGGCGATACGATAGAACCGTCAGGCAGGCGTCGTGAAGAAAGCTTGGGGGCGAAAGTATAAGCCGGAACCAATTTTACATCACAAAAAACCGGTTCATTTTCGGCAAGCACCTGCGGAATGATCTTTTTTGCAGACTCAATGGAATCAATTTTGTAATATTTCCATCTGAAAGCCATTGCGAGAAGCTGCCAATCGGGAAATTCCACTCCGGAGGAGGCATCGCATCCTATACGTTCTTTAAAGAAATTATCGTGAGTCTGACGGATGGAACAATACTCATTGTTATTATACAAAAACAACTTTACCGGAAGTTTATTTGTCGCAACCGTTTGCATTTCCTGAAGATTCATCATCATGCTGCCGTCACCGTCCAAACAGACAATCTGCCGTCCGCTTTCTGCCGCTGCAACTGCACTTCCGAGAGCTGCAGGAAAACCGTATCCCATTGCCGCACATCCAGAGTTGCAGAACATCCGTTGATTTTTTTTGACAATTCCTGCCTGAAAAAGTGCAAGACTCGGTGTTGCATTGGCACAAGCAACGACAGCATTTTCATCAAGTCTTTCAGTGAGAATTTCTGTGAACACATAAGGGTTTATCCCTTCCGAACATATTTTATATTCTTCAAGGACAACCGGATAACGCCGTTTACGCTCCATGCTCCACTCAAGCCATTTATCCCAGGACGGTAAATTTATTTTTTCTGTTTCCGTCAACAGTTTCCGGATAAATACACCGGCATCAGAACAAACTTTATGTGTCGGTCTCAAAGTATGTTTTTCCAATTCAGCCGGATCAATATCAACGCAAATAAAAGTTTTTGCCCGGCGGACAAAATTTTCATAATTATAACTGATTTGACGAATATTGTTGCGGGAACCCAAACTCAACACCCAATCCGCGTTTTGAAGAACGATATTGCCGGAACGGGTACCAATCGTGCCGATCCGTCCGACCATGAGGGGGTGGTCTGTCGGTAGAAGATCAAATCCGTTAAAAGTGGCGACAACAGGAATATTAAGATTTTCTGCCAGACTCAGAAAATCTTTTTCTGCTTTGGCAAGACGGATACCGTGACCGGCAATAATAACCGGTGCTTTCGCTTTTTCAAGAGTTTCCCAAAACACAGTTGTACATAGTTGGCTGTCTTCTTCTACCGGAGGAATAAACTGTTTTAAACAGGATTCATCTATTTCTGCACTCTGAATGTTAATGGGAATATCCAGCCAAACCGGACCTTTTCGTCCGTGAGTTGCCAACCAAACAGCCTTTGCCAGTTCATAACCGATATCTTCCGCGACTGTAAGCATTTTGGCGTATTTTGTCACAGGCGAAACCAAATCAACAATGTTGATTTCCTGATCTCCCAATTGCCGGAGAGGTAAATCTGGTTGAGAGGCAATCGTTGTCGGCAATTTCACCTGACCGGAAATATAAAGAACCGGTTGAGAATCCAACCATTCGCCAATCAATCCAGTCATGGCATTAGTCCCTCCCGGACCTGTTGTTACACTTACAACAGAAAGTTCTCCGGTCACCCTGCTATATCCTTCTGCCGCAATAGCAGCTCCCTGTTCATGGTGATTACAAATCGGTGTGATGCGTTTTTCGCAGCGCAGACCGTCATTCAGGAACATCGCACCGCCGCCGGTGACGAGAAAAACATGACGGACACCATGATCTGCAAGGAATTTGAAAATATAGTCGGCAACTCTCATTTAATGCAGAACTCCTTTATTGTATCGATCATATAATCCAATTTTTCATCTCCCATGCCGGGGTAAAGTCCGATCCACAGAGAATCGTTCATGATTTTATCGGTATTGACAAGCGGACTTGCGACCCGGTAATCCACACCCTCGACAAGCGTCTCAAAACAGGGGTGTTTCAAAATGTTTCCGGCAAAGAGATTGCGGGTCTGGATCTTGTGATCTTCAAGATATTTTGCCAGATCATTGCGGGTAAATCCGGCTTTTTCCGTGAGCGTGATCAGAAAGCCGAACCATGACGGATCACTTTCAGGATACTTTTCAAAAAGCTGAAGCTGCGGAAGATCTTTCAAGCCGTCGTAAAGACGCCGGAAATTCTCTTTACGCTTTTCCACGAATGACGGGAATTTTTCCAGCTGCGCACAGCCGACCGCCGCCTGCATGTCGCTGATTTTCAGATTGTAGCCGAAGTGACTGTAAACGTATTTGTGATCGTATCCAACCGGAAGTTTGCCGAACTGCCGGGTGAAACGGCAGCCGCAGGTGTTGTCAACTCCGGACTCACACCAGCAGTCACGTCCCCAGTCGCGGATCGAAAGCATGATCTTTTTCAGCAGCGGATCATCCGTATAGACCGCTCCGCCTTCACCCATGGTCATGTGGTGCGGCGGATAAAAACTTGAAGTGCCGATGTCGCCACATGTTCCCGTGAACTTTCCGTCATATTTGGAACCCAGAGCATCGCAGTTGTCTTCGATCAGCCACAAGTTGTGCTTTTGGCAAAAGGCTTTCACCTCTTTGATATTGAAAGGATTGCCCAGCGTGTGCGCGATCATCACCGCACGGGTCTTGTCTGAAACTGCCTGCTCCAGAAGCGAAACATCGATATTGGCGGTTTCAAGTTCAACATCGACAAATACCGGCACCGCTCCGTACTGGATGATCGGGGCGATGGTGGTGGGAAATCCGGCGGCTACGGTGATGACTTCATCTCCACGTTTGACCTGCCGTTCTTTCAAAAGCGGCGAGGTCAGGGCGGAAAATGCCAGCAGATTGGCGGAACTGCCGGAATTCACCACCAGAGCAAAGCGCACTCCGAGATATTCCGCAAGTTTCTTTTCAAACTCTCTGGAGTAACGTCCGTAGGTGAGCCAGAACTCCAGACTTGAGTCGACCAGATTGCACAGCTCTTTTTCATCAAAGACTCTTCCGGCGTAATTCACCCGGCTTTCTCCGGGAACGAAGGCGGCATTCTGCGCCGGAGCGTGGGCAAGAAGATAATATTCCTTTACCTTTTCAATGATCTCATCGTGAAGTTGCTTTATTTTGTCCATGAAAGATTTTCCTTTTCTGCAGAAGCGATATAGGCATCAAGATCTTCCCCGGTCGTGATGATGCCTTCAGTGTAAAATTTCCTGTACCATTTTGCCGTATGGCGGAAGGTCTCTTCTGCACTCCATACGCCGTGCCATGCAAGCTCTTTTGCTGCTTTGGAACAGTCAAGTGCAAGCAGTCCCGCCTCGTGCGGAGCATCGGCAGGCGGATCAAATTTGATTTTTATCTGATCCCACTCTTCAGCCAGAGCGGAAGTCACTTTTTCCACACATATATTGCCTTCTCCTGACGGACCGAAATTCCAGCCGCAGGCGAATTGAGTCTTTCCTTCAAGCAGTTTGCCGCCCAGCGCAAGGTATCCTGAAAGCGGTTCAAGCACGTGCTGCCACGGACGGGTCGCACGGGGATTGCGGATCGTTACCGTGCCGCCTTTTGCCGCCGCCTTCATTATATCCGGAACCAGCCGGTCAGTTGCCCAGTCGCCGCCGCCTATGACATTGCCGGCGCGTCCGGAGGCGAGCAGAGTATGGTGTTTGATCCCGAATTCATCATTGTTGAAAAAACTTCTGCGGTAACTGGATATGACAAGTTCTGTGCAGCCTTTGCTGGCACTGTACGGATCGTATCCGCCCATTGGATCATCTTCGCGGTATCCGGCAGTCTGTTCCCGGTTCTCGTAGCATTTGTCGGAACTTATGGCAACTATCGCGTTCACCGAATCTGTTTTGCGGCAGGCATCCAGCACGTGTACCGTTCCCATGACATTGGCGGCAAAGGTCTCTACCGGTTCCTGATAAGAAAGCCGCACCAGCGGCTGGGCGGCAAGATGAAAAACGATCTCCGGCTTGAAATCGGCAATTATGCGTCCGGTTTTTTTACGGTCACGGATATCGGCATACTCTGAACGCATACCGGTTTTGAGCAGATCGAAGTGACAGTATTCTGTTTCCATCGGCAGCGCGATCCCGCACAGTTCCGCGCCGAGTTTCCGGAGCCAGAATGCCAGCCAGGAACCCTTGAAGCCGGTATGTCCGGTTATCAGAACTCTTCTGCCGCGGTAAACATCATTGAACATGATCTACTTCCAGTACTTTTTCCAGGGGGCGTCACCCTTTTCCCACATGGCATTGAGCATATTGTACTCGCGCTGGTTATCCATGCACTGCCAGAAGCCACGGTGTTTGAACACCTGCATCATGCCGTCAGCGGCGCAGCGGTTCATCGGTTCGCGTTCAAAAAACTGATCTTCATTTCCGTTGAGATAGCGGTTGATGAACTTGCGGTCGAGCACCATATATCCGCCATTGATGAAATCATCCATCTGCGCTTGTTTTTCGGCAAAACCGGTAACAGTGTCACCGTCGAGTTTCATGGTTCCGAAACGGGCTTCGGGCAGTACAGCTGTGAGCGTGAGGAGTTTGCCGCCTGCAAGGTGATGGTTCAAAAGTTCATCAATGTTGAGATCGCAGACACCGTCGCCGTAGGTGAGGAAAAAGTGTTCATCGCTGTCTTTCAGATATTTGGAAGCGCGGAACACCCTGCCGCCGGTCATGGTATCCAATCCTGTTCCCGCCAGAGTCACCTCCCAGTCGGACTCTTCTGACTCACCGTGAAAGGTGATCTCCGGTTCATGTCCGAGTTTGATCGTGGCATCGGCGGTACGCAGATGATAGTTCATGAAATAATCGACAAAAGCCTCACGTTTGTAGCCGAGGCAGAGAATAAAACGTTTGACTCCGAATGCAGCATAACTTTTCATGATATGCCAGACGATCGGCTGTTCGCCGATGGAAACCATGGGCTTCGGAAGAAGCTCTGTCACATCGCGCAGCCGCGTTCCTTTGCCGCCGCACAGGATCATCACCGGCGGCATTTCTTTTGATTTTTTCATCTCCGTCCCTGTTGTTCAAACATCCCTGTTCAAGCCCTACTGCGGTTAATATAGCGTCGGTTCAGAGCAAATACAAGGCATCCTGCGGCACTTGAGCGATTTTTTGCCGTTTTGCCGTTTATTATGACGTTCTGCGTTTGCGGGTCATGCGTTTGAATTCCAGATCGATCTTTTTAAGCTGCTCCGGAATATCGATCTTCTGCGGGCAGTTTTTCAGACATTTTCCGCAAGCCACGCACGAAGATGCCCTGCCGTCCTCGCCGATCGCCCGGTAATTGTTGAGGAACTGATAACGGTTGCCGCTCAGCTTGTATTGATTATATATACCGAAAATACGCGGGATCTCCACTTCTGCCGGACACGGCATGCAATAACGGCAGTCAGTACAGGGAACTGCCAGACTTCTGCGGTATGCTTCAAGAGCTGTTTTGAGAGTTTTTCTTTCTGTTCCGCTCAACGGTTTGAAATCGCTGAAAGTCCTGATGTTGTCTTCAAGATGCTCCATCTTCGTCATGCCGGAAAGAGTTATCAGCACATTGGGCAGGGAACCGGCATAACGGAATGCCCAGGAGGCACTGGAATATCCCGGAGCAGCATTGTGCAGAATGGTATTTGCCGCCTTGTTGAGATTGGCAAGTGCGCCGCCGCGCAGCGGTTCCATCACGATCACCGGAATATTTTTCCGGGTCAGGATCTCATACTGCTCCTTTGACCGGTAAAGCTCCCAATCCAGATAATTGAGCTGGATCTGGGCAAAATCCCAGGGGTGGGCAGAGGCGATCTTTTCCAGCACCTCCGGGGTGTCATGGAATGAAAATCCGAGTTTGCGGATTTTGCCCTCACGTTTTTTCTGTGCCAGAAAATCATACACTTTCAGCCGCTGTGATTTTTTCCACGAGGAGGCATTGAGGGCGTGGAGCATATAAAAATCAAAATAGGCAGTTTTGCATTTTTTAAGCTGTTCATTGAAAATGCGTTCCAGATCAGCGGCATTCTTGAGAAATCCGACCGGCATTTTGCTGGCGAGCATGTAGGAGTCGCGCGGATATTTCGACAACAGATCCCCGGCACATGTTTCGCTGGCTCCGGAGTGATAAAAATAAGCGGTATCAAAGTAGTTGACTCCGGCTTTCATGGCACGGTCGAAAAGTTTTTCAGCGGCGGCATAATCGATTTTCCGGGCGGATTTGAGTACCGGCAGGCGCATCATGCCGTATCCGAGCATCGGCAGGGTGAGACCGGTATTTTTATATGGTTTCCGGGTGACTTTTCCCGGCTCCTGTTTTTCGGCGGCGGCAAGTCTGCTCACCGGAGCCAATGCGGCAGCGGCGGCAAGACCCTTGAGAAAATCACGTCTTTTCATACCATCTCCTGTAGTTTGCTTTGTTTTTCAACCGGATAAACACGCATGGCTTTCTTTTCAGCCGGACAAACTTTCTGACAAGCTCCGCATCCGATGCAGAGCGCGGTCTTCACCGGACGCGGTGTGCCGTTTTTCCGCAGAGTGACCGCCCCGGTCGGACAGGCGGCGGCACATTTGCCGCACTTTTCCCCATCCTGAAAAGCGATGCAGTTACGTGGATCGAACTTTGCTTCAGCGATCTTCCGGCGGCGTTTTTCCGCAAGCGTAAGTTTTTTCAACGCTCCCGCCGGACAGATATTGCTGCATCTGACACAATTGTAACTGCATGCCCCCCGTGAGAGATCAAGTTCGACCGCCCCCAGTCCTCCTGATGACGGCACGATGATCTTCTGCGGACAGTTTGCCGCGCACAGCATGCACGAGGTGCATTTTGCCGCAAACCGTTCCGGATCACCTGCACCCGGCGGCAGTATCCGCAATTTACGCGCTGTTTTCAGCAATCCGCTTCCTGCGAGAGCGGCTCCTGCGGCGATGCCTGCGATTAGAACCGTTCCGGAAATGAGAAAACGCCTGCGGGGGATATCCGGCATACCCGGTCTTTCCCATTTGATGCTGCCTGCCGGACATCCGGCAATGCAATCCATACAGCGGATGCAGCGTTCGTTGTCGATTGTTCTGCTTTCAAGGTCGATGCATCCCGCCGGGCAGCTGCGGACGCACTTTCCGCAGAAGATACATTTGTCAGTGATTCCGAGCCGGAACAAGCTGAATTTTGCGATCACTCCGAGCAGAGTACCTGCCGGACACACTGCGGTGCAGAAGATCCTCTTTTTCCACACCGCAAGAACCAGTATCACAACCAGAGCGGTCACGCCTCCTGCTGTGAACGGAAAGAGGATGCGTCCGGCATTGGAATACGGATCAAGCAGCCGGAACCCCAGATTTGATCCGGCAATAAACATTCCTGCGGCAAAAGCGGTGCAGAAATAACGCAGGATGTAAAAATCTTTTACTTTGGCTGACTTGCGGCGGATGAGGAAAGCTGCGGCATCCTGAAGCAGTCCGAGCGGACAGAATGCGGCACAGTAAAATCTGCCGGCGACGGCGGCAGAGATCAGAATGACGGCAAGAGCAGCGATCCCGCCGGCTGCGAATACTCCGGCGGCAGCCAGCAGAGCCGGGACCGCCTGGGTTTTGGCAAATCCGGCAAATACCGATGCTGTTCCGGAAAACATCAGCAGAAAAACCGTTCCGGTAACAAAACCTGCGATCACCCGTAAAACTTTTGAAATTTTTTCCGACTTCATAGACAGATACCGATCAACTTCTCATCTTTGCAATACACGACGGGACAATATACATCCGTCAGAAAAATTTTTCAAGTTTTTGTACCAGTTCTGCGGATTATGTAAACTTGTAAGACAGGATCCCCCCTGAAATGTGTCATGATTTTTTTGCCGGGACTTTTCAAATTGTCTTTGAAGTTCTGATTTTCATAAAAACAATCCTGAAACTGAATTTGCCAAAGTGGAAAAGTGATGATATATTAAAGTAATTGTATATTTGCTTATCAGGATGACAGCTATGGAAACTGAATTTCTTTTCAAAAATACTGACAGTTATGATACTCCGGCGGATGCTCCGGTTTCAAAGTTGTTCAAACTCATGTTCCGCAGCCGCTGGTACTTCTACGGTGTGAATTTCGGCGTATTCATCCGCTGCGGAGAATGCGCCCGTAAAGGACTTCTGGATAAATTCAATCAGATCCATTACTCCAACCGCAATTTCAAACTTATCGAGGATTGCGGCGGCAGAGTGCATCTGCGCGGTCTTGACAATCTGCGCGCCCTCAACGGCAGACCGGCAGTGCTTATCTGCAACCACATGAGTCTGCTGGAAACGGCGATTTTCCACGCTGTCGCACGCGAATATGTGGATTTTTCTTTTGTTATCAAGGAGTCTTTGTATCACGTCCCGTATTTCAAACATATCATGACCGCCCTTGATGCCATTGCCGTATCCCGCACCAATCCGCGCGAGGATCTCAAAACCGTGCTTACCCGCGGCAAAGAGGTGCTTGAGGGAGGACGTTCCATCATCGTTTTTCCGCAGTCCACCCGCAGTGACAAATTCGATCCTGAAAAATTCAACACCATCGGAGTGAAACTGGCAAAATCCGCCGGAGTTCCGGTAATTCCCGTTGCTCTCAAAACCGATTTCCTCGGTGTCGGCAAACGTTTCCGCGACCTCGGACCGCTCCACCCCGAACGGGATGTCTACTTTGAATTTGCTCCCGCACTGGAAATCACCGGCAATGGTCAGGAACAGCACCGGCAGATAATCGATTTCATCCAGTCCCGTTTCAATGAGTGGGAAAAACAATAAGGATAACCGTTTTGAAGATTTTTCTCAAAATTTTTATATTTCTGCTGATCGCGGCAGGCAGCGTATCAGCCAATGACCTGCGCAGTCTCCGTTTCGATCCCTCCATGCTCAAGTACGTCAAGGCGCAGAGCTGGAGCGTGACCGGGCAGAACATCACCGTGAGCGGCGGGATACACATTCCGTTCAATGATATGGAGATCTTTGCCGATAAGGCGATCATCAATATCCAGAGTCAGGATATCGAAGCAGTCGGCAATGTGAGATTTCTGCGATGGGCTTCAAGAGAAACGGTCGTGACCGCAGATGAACTTGCCCGGATCCAGCGTACTCCGGATCTCGTCACCGAAATACGCAGTGTGGAAGGCGATATCTGGGGCGGACAGAAGCTCCGGGTCAAACTTACCGGTCTTACGGACAACATCTGTGCGGAAAGGCTCTCCGGCAACCTGGCGACCGGATATTTCAGGTTCGATGATCTGCACATGAAGTACATGACGTTCGTATGCAAAGCGAAATCAGCAGAAAGACGTCCTGACGGCACCATTGATGCATTTGATGCCGACCTGAGCAGCTGTACCTATCTTGAACACGATAATGCCCACTACTCGATCGGAGCCAAAAAGATCCGCCTGAAGCCGGCAGAAACCGAGTTCTACGGTTCCGGAAACATCGTCAAAGAGCCGGGGGATCATGCGGTGCTTATCTACAACGGATTTGCCAAAGTTTACGGTATCCCGCTGCTGTGGCTGCCGGTTTTCTATAAACCCGAAGACTTTTCGCTCAAGCTTTTCAGTACCCAGTTCGGTAAGAGCGGAGACTGGGGATATTATATAATGATGTCCAGGTACTTCCAGCTTACGGATTATCCCAGAAGCGGTTTCCGCGTCCACGGTGACTACTACCTCAACCGCGGTTTCGGTTACGGACTCAACGGCGAGATCGTTTCCGAACAGAGCAAGACTGATTTCTTCGCATACAGTATCTACGATATAAGACCTTACAGCAGCGATGATTACGAGGATTATCTGCTGAAGATCCCGCACGGACGTTTTGATTTCAGGGTAAGCAATATCACCCACATCACCCCCAGACTTGATTTCCGCGGAGCTTTTGAATACTCCAGCGACCTTTATTTTGTACGCGACTACTTCTCCACGCGTTTCAATGCCAACCCCCAGCCGGCGACCTTTGCGGCTCTGGAACAGCAGTTCGATCATTTCAGCGCATCGGTCATGTACCGTCCGAGAGTGAACAAATTCTACACCGTTTCTGAAAAACTGCCAGAAGTGCGTCTGGATATTCCGCGTCAGCAGCTTTTCGGAACCAATTTCTATTATCAGGGCGAATTCGACTCATCCTACAACAGCATGAAATGGATCGAATTCGACTTTGACACAATAAGATACAAGGATAAAGACGGCAATCGCAAGACCCGTAAAGTGAGAAACGAGTTAAGTGATTACAAAGCCTACCGTTTCGACACCACACATTTTCTCTATTTCCCGATACGCCTTGACTGGCTGACCGTGATTCCGCGTGCCGGTTTCAAGATGACCGCATACAGCAATTCTTCGGACCGCAAAATCACGACGAACGATCTTCTCAATATGTTCATCGCCGCCGATCCCGAGTGTGTTACCAGTTACAAACTCAAGACCTATGATGATGACGGAGGCGCAAGGGTGCGTTCTCTCGGTGAACTCGGTTTTGAGGCATCGACCAAGATCCATAACACCTGGAACGATGTCCGTATCCCGGCAATGAAACTTGACGGTCTGCGTCATGTCATGCGTCCTTATGTAAATTACACCTACATCGGCAGTCCTTCGGTAAGCCGGGATCATCTGTTTTACTTCGATGATACCGACCGTATCGAACGTCAGCATTTCTTCCGCTTCGGACTGGAAAACCGTTTGCAGACCCGCGCCGGAGACAGCAGTGTGAGAACGTTCTTCTCCATGGAAAACTACTGGGATCTCTATCTTGAAAACGCCGACGGTTTCGGATATGTTGAAAAATTCAACCGCATAGGCAACTTCTGCACCACCTTGACAGCAAGTCCGCTTGACCGCCTGACATTCCGCACCTCTGTCATCATGGATATCGGCAACAACAACGATGACATGCCGACCGTGACCCGCCGCGGCAGAGATGTCGGCAGGACCGGTATCCGGGCAAAATGGCTCAACCGCTGGAACGCAAGTCTGTCATACGAGATCGTGGATGACGTCAACCTCAATATTTCGTATGATTACCGCCGTCCTTACAGTGCCAGAAGCGCATATTCCATGGGTTCCACGCTGTACCAGATGGATGCCGGCGGATATTTTGACAAGTTTTTCAAAGATTACGATGAAACATTTTCCATCGGTGCTTCGTTTCCGCTCACTCCGGATAAACGGACCAAAGCCGCTGCAAAGTTTGTCTATGACATCGAAGACGGCAGTTTCGGTGAGATCTCATTCATGCTGATCCGTGCGTTTCACTGCTGGGAAGTTGCTGCCATGCTCTCATTTACCCGTGATGCCGATGATGACGACCACTACTGGGATACCAACTTTTCCGTGCAGGCGCGTCTGATCGGTCTGGAAACACCGCTTATCCAGAGAAACAACGAGATGGCATCCGAAGCAGTCAAAGCCTTCAACTCCGGCGCAACCTCAAAAAGATGGCAGTAATTTGAAGTTACCTTCAATTTCCTCAACTTTCAGGAGATCATAACATGTTTATTGTAACCGGCGGATCAGGATTGATCGGCAGCTCTGTCGTATGGGAACTCAACCGCAATGGTATCGATGATATTCTTATCGTCGATCACCTCGGCACTTCGGACAAGTGGAAAAATCTTGCTCCGCTGCGCTATAATGACTACATGGAAAAGAACGATTTTCTGGAAAAGCTGGAACGTAATTTTTTCTCCGGCAGGAAGATCGACGGAGTGTTTCACCTGGGCGCATGCAGTGCGACCACTGAACGGGATGCCTCTTATCTGGTGGAAAACAATTTCAGATACACGGCAAAACTTGCTGAATTCTGTGTAAACAATTATATCCGTATGATCTACGCCTCCAGCTGTGCCACCTATGGTGACGGTTCCTGCGGTTACGCCGACAACGAGGATGAGATCGAAAAACTGCGTCCGATGAACATGTACGGATACAGCAAGCAGATGTTCGACCTCTATGCCAAAAAACGCGGCTGGCTGGAACAGCTTATCGGATGTAAGTTTTCCAACGTATACGGTCCGAACGAGCGGCACAAAGCGGATATGCGCAGTGTGGTGCTGCGCTGTTACGAACAGATCACTGCCTGCGGCAGGATGCAGCTGTTCAAGTCCTACAAAAAGGAATACGCCGACGGCGAGCAGCTGCGTGACTTCCTGTATGTCAAAGATGCGGTGAAGATGATGTGGTTCCTCTACAACAGTCCGGCGGCAGGACTTTTCAATATCGGCAGCGGCAAGGCTGAAAGCTGGAACAAACTTGCAGCTGCAGCATTTTCCGCACTCGGCAGAGATGTCGATATCGAATATATCGAAATGCCGGAACATCTGCGTGACCGTTATCAGTACTACACCTGTGCCGAAATGGGCAAGCTCCGTTCACTGGGATACAATGAAGAAACGACCAGTCTTGAGGATGCTGTCCGCGATTACATCTGCAATTATCTGGTTACCGGTAAATATCTCGGCGACGAATGAAAAAATCAAGGAAAGGCGGAAACGCCGCAGAAACGATCCTGCTTGCGGCGGCGGACGCGATCGGAATGATCTGCCGCGGAGCATGTACGCTGGATGATTATCTGGATTTCCACGCTCCGCCGGATCACCGCAGAACGGTGGAACATCTGCTGCTTGCATTTTTCCGTCACCGCAGATTTTTTCAGGATGAGCTGAAAAAAATCGCCTCACGTGAACCTGATCCGCAGATAAAAAATCTGATTTTGTCAGCGTTCACCCAGATCCGTTTTCAGAACAGAATAGCGATGCAATCGGCGGTTTCCGTCGCAGTCGATGCAGCGAAGAAATACCGTGCGGATAAATTTGTCAATGCGGTACTGCGTAAATTTGCTGCTGCCGGCACTCCGCTGCCGGATGATCCGGAGCATATTCTTCCCGAAGCAGTCTATGCCAGATGGAAAAAACGTTTTACTGCGGAACAGCTGCAGGAATTGAGCCGGCTGTTCACCTCGGAAGCTGATTTCACTTTCCGTCTGGCAAAAGGGGCGGAACAGCCCGGTTTCAAGTGTGAGTATCTGGGTAAAACAGGACTGTTTGACTTCTACCGGTCGGATGCCGCAGATGCCGTCAATTCTGCTGAATTGAAAGCCGGTAAGATCTACATTCAGGATCCGGCGGCGGCGCATGCTCCGTCGGTCCCGGATTACTCCGCAGTAAAAACCGTTCTTGACCTCTGTGCCGCACCTGGCGGCAAATCTCTGATGATGTCGGAAAATTTGACGGATGACGCTGTTTTGACGGCTTTTGACCGTTCACAAGCACGTCAAAAACTGACGAAGCAGAATTTTGACAAAAAAAATCTCCGTCATAAAGTCGTTTGGGGAGACCTTGCGGATCTTACCGGATCATTTGATCTGGTGCTGGCGGATGTACCATGTTCCAATACCGGGGTATTCAAACGCCGTCCTGATGCGCTGTGGAGATTTTCGTCAACTGAACTGCGGAAGATAACTGTTTTGCAGAAAGAGATACTTTCTCATGCTGCCCGTCTGACGGCGGCCGGCGGACAGTTGGTTTACAGTACCTGCAGTATTGAACCGGAAGAAAACGGATCGCTTATTGACGGATTTCTGACGGAACATCCGGAGTTCGTGCAGCTCTGCCGTCAAACTGTGCTGCCGGATGATAAATCTGACGGCTGTTCCTTCGCCCTGCTGAAAAAAGCAAAAAAATAAAATTTTTGCCGCCGGGTGCTACCCGGACGTGATCCAGCGGCGGAACGCTGGTCGCCGCCTTAAAATGGCGGCGAAATATTAAGTATCGCTGCCAGGCGATACGCTATTTACATCGCCGTTGCAAACGGTGATACCTCTCACCGGGAGCGAAGTCAAAAAACAGCAGCCAAAGCGTTGCTGTTTTTTTACATTTGAGCGCACGGTGCTTTGACGGTATTGCTGCGCACTTTTTTGGTTCATCGACGGTTTATGACAGAACTGGGCAGAAAAATATAAAAATCTGAAAGACGGAATTGAAAAAGACTGGAATTGCACCTGTTATCAGATGCTTGAAAAAAATTTTCAAATGGACCGGTATGGACAAGAGTGGACAAAATGAACGATGATCAGAAACAGTAGAGGCAAATTCAGAAGTCCATGCTGTCCATAAAGTCCACCGGCGTCCATGTGAGCGCAGATGTTTTTTCAGCTTAAAGGAGATGTGAGTTTCTGTCACAAACCGTCGAAGAGGCAAAAAAATGCCGGAACGCAGGTTCCGGCATTTTTTTGATGCTTAAAGATAAACTCAAGCTTCAGATACCTTCGGAGATCATGGCATCGGCGACACGCTTGAATCCGGCGATGTTTGCGCCCATGACATAGTCGATCTCACCGTTTTCACAAGTACCGTTCTTGACACAGGCAGTGTGAATATCGGTCATGATCTTGTGAAGCTGCTTGTCAACAGTTTCGGCATCCCAGTTGGTGTGACCGGCGTTCTGGGACATTTCCAGACAGCTGGTGGCAACACCGCCGGCATTGACCGCCTTACCGGGAGCAAAGCAGATCTTGTTGGCATGGAAACATGCTGCGGCTTCAGCGGTGCATCCCATGTTGGAGACCTCGGCGACCAGTTTCACATTGTTGGCGACCAGAGCTTTGGCATCGGCTTCGCCCAGTTCGTTCTGGGTGGCGCAGGGCATGGCGATATCCACGGGGACTTCCCAGGGTTTGCGTCCGGCGATGAATTTGCTGCCGGGGAACTTATCCGCATAGGGAGCAACGATGTCTTTGCCGCTGCTGCGGAGAGTAAGCATGTAGGCGACTTTTTCCCCGGTCAGACCGGCTTCATCCAGAATGTAACCGTCAGGACCGGAAATGGTGACGACTTTGGCACCCAGCTGAACAGCCTTGAGAGCCGCGCCCCAGGCGACATTGCCGAAACCGGAAATGGCGACACGCTTGCCTTTGATATTCTCGTTTTTCATTGCGAGCATGTGCTCCACAAAGTAGACCGCACCGAAACCGGTGGCTTCCGGACGGATGAGAGAACCGCCCCAGCCGACACCTTTACCGGTCAGAACACCGCAGAAACGGTTTGCCAGACGGCGGTATTCACCGAAGAGATAACCGATCTCACGCAGACCGGTACCGATGTCACCGGCGGGAACGTCGGTATCAGGACCGATGTGACGGAAAAGCTCGCGCATGAAAGCCTTGCAGAAAGCCATGACTTCACGGTCGCTCTTGCCGTTGGGGTTGAAATCACTGCCGCCCTTGCCGCCGCCCATGGGGAGCATGGTAAGACTGTTTTTAAAGGTCTGCTCAAATCCCAGGAACTTGAGGACAGAGAGGTTCACACTCTTATGGAAACGGATACCGCCCTTGTAGGGCCCGATGGCGCCGTTGAACTGCACACGGTATCCGGTATTGATCTGGATATCACCGTTGTCATCGACCCAGGGAACCTGGAAAGTGATGATGCGCTCGGGGGTGACCATGCGCTCAAGGATACGGTTTTCTTCATACTGGGGATTGGCTTCGAGCACTTTGTCAAGAGAAGCAAAAACCTCTTCCACACTCTGCAGGAATTCCTTTTCCCACGGTGCTTTTTCACGAAGTTCGGCAAGAACTCTTTCTGCATACTTATTCATTGTTGTTTTCCTCCACCATTGTAATTTCCTTAATATTTGGACACAATCAGGTGCAAACGGTACCACCGCTGTCAGGAATTTTGAAATCACGCAGTACGGGTAAAAGTTCCATTGCTCCGGAACTGCTTTAAAATCCATTGCCGCAACGGAGAAAACAATAAGGCAACATCAGTCCCCCCCCGGTATACCGGCAACACTTTTTTACAGTACCGCAAAAGCAAAACAGAGCTTTGACTTGACTGCAGAATCACTTCTTTACAGTGACAATATTGCTTGCTTTTTGTAATATAGCTTGCATTTTTATCAAATTCAAATAACACTCAGGGTATAGAGCGGATTTTTTTATTATTTTTTTTCAATTTTTGCCGTTTTTTTCATTTTTTACGGTTGAAAGGCTTCACAGAAACGCGTTTCTGTAAAAAAACAATTAGCTCTTTTTTTATCTTTTTTTTCGACTGAAAAAATGGCAGAAAACGCACATTTTGCATAGCCGGTCAAGCCTGATACCCCGACAGAGCACAAGAGCTGTCATGCCTCACCGGTAATTACCGCGCAAATTTTGTATAGCCGGTCAAGCCTGACAGCTCACTATCACAACGGCAAATCGAGTAGGAGGCTGTCCATTATTTGGACAGCCGTCCTCTCACACCACCGTACGTGCCGTTCGGCATACGGCGGTTCAGTAACTTGAGTGCAGTTCATTATACCGGATGAAGATATCGTCATATCCCATCTGAATAAT
>JAZSGR010000069.1:0-2801 GCA_045532825.1 Victivallaceae bacterium
CTGCCAATAGATAAGATCATCAAGATAAAACCCGTCTTTCCATGCCGCCTTGCGGAATTTTTTGTCGATTATCCTGAAATCACGGTCGGTAAATACGCCCGGAGTTTTTACCGCAAGTTTCCCGGTCGAAGTGATTGAACCTAAAGGCAGTTTGCGTAACTCTTTAAGCATCAGCGAGACAGTTATATCTGTATCCATAACATCAAAGAAAAATCAAAAAATGTTACACTTCCGTTACAGGTTATTAATATACACTTTTTTTATATGATTTACAAATTCAAATCAGCATTCTGCCACATCCCTGTAGTGATGTTCGGCAGCGCAGAATTGACAGCGGATCACCGGATCAGGATTTTCTTCCAGAAGCTTTTCAAAATCATCCTGTTTCAGCATTATCTTTGCGGTCTTCCACAACTTTTCCGCACTGCAGTTACAGATAAATCGCGGAACAGATGCTTCGAAGAGATCAAGCGCTGGAATTTCTTCACTTTTGCAGAGATATTTCATGAGTTCCCTGATTTTTTCCTCCGGCATAACGTCAGGAGAAATGATGATTTTTCCGGCATCCTCCGACATCAGTTTTTCCCGCATGGAATTGAAAAATCCGAGGTCACAATCCGGCAGAGCCTGTATCATGATCCCGTAAGCACAGCGCACCGGAGCAGCAGGTTCCGGACGGAACGATATCAATGAACGGATCTCCGTTTCGATCTGATCGCTCACCGAAAAGAAATAAGATAATCCGGCATCCGGATCAATGAAAACACTTTCGGTCTGTCCGGAGTTGAGCACTCTGCCGTTTTCCGATTTTGTCAAAGTAACAGTACATTTTTCCCCGCATGCGGCATCCATATCAGATACTTCAGTCATGACATGCGGCTGGCGGATAAATCCGCGTACCCCGCCGCGTCCTGAAACATCCAGCATAAGTCCCCTTGCCGGCGCATCATAATCCATGCGGATGGAATAACGCTCCTCCTCATTGAGCAGAACACTTGCCAATGCTCCGGAAACCAGAGCCTCACCCAATATCCTGCCGGAAACCGGATCGGTATCATGACGGAGTATCCCCACGGTCACCAGATCGGCAAAGTTTCCGAAAACCAGACGTACAGCGTGATCTTTAAGCACACCGCGTATCATAAAATCACTTCCGGCACACATTACCATATTCATATCCCTGTAAAAATTTTCATTTTGCAGACACCTGCGTTTACAGGATCATTCCGGCGATCCATCCTGCAGCGAGAAGCGGCAGATTATAGTGGATAAAAGTCGGTATGGTCGAATCATATATGTGATCATGCTGACCGTCGGCATTCAATCCGGCAGTCGGACCCAGCACAGACTCTGATACCGGAGAACCGGCATCCCCCAGAGCTCCTGCTACACCCACAATAGCAATGATCGCAAGCGGAGAAATTCCCAGTTTGACACAAAGCGGAACATAGATCGCCGCAATAAGCGGTACCGTGGAAAACGAAGAACCGATACCCATGGTGATGATCAAACCGATAAGCAGCATCAGAAAAACCGCAAGTCCGCGCTGATCTCCTATTCCGGTTGAAACCAGTTCGACCAGACTGGAAACACTGCCGGTCTTTTTCATGACTTCAGCAAACCCGTTGGCAGCGATCATGATGATACCGATCCCGCCCATCATGTGGACACCTTTAGTGAAAATATCCTGTGTTCCACGCAAAGAGATGATACCGGAAAACACAAACACCATGATTCCGGCAAGAGCGGCGATGACCAGAGAATTCATCCATATCTGCCCGGCAAGACCAAGGGCGACAGCGATCACACCGGCGATGATCTTCCACGGTTTTATTTCCACTTTTCCGAGCATATCAGCAGAAGCTGTTTTTTCCGGATCATAATCCCTCGGTTTGCGGTAAGAGATAAATACCGCAATGAGCAATCCTGCGATCATTCCCAGAGCTGGAATAAACATCGCTTTCGGTGCCATGGAGGGATCGACCTTGACTCCGTTGCTCACGATATTGGCGATCAATATGTCATTGAGATAGATCCTGCCGAATCCGAACGGCATGACCATATACGGAGTGATCAAACCGAAAGTGAGGATACACGCGACCATTCTGCGGTCCAGACGGATCTTTTCAAAAATCTGCAGCAGAGGCGGTATCAACACCGGAATAAAGGCAATATGAACAGGGATCAGGTTCTGAGAGGAGATCGCAGCCAATGTAAGAATGACCAGAAGAGAATATTTAAATACAAACAACCTCTTCGGCGTAACTTCTCCACTGATGCGTTTAAAAAGCATCTGTGCCAGCAGTTCGGTGATACCGGAACAGGAAATCGCGATGGAAAAAGCTCCCAGCATGGCATAATTGAAAGCCAGCTGTGCGCCGTTTGCAAGTCCTGAACCCAGGAAAGCCTCCATAGTTTGAGAACAGCTCAACCCGGCAAGCACGCCGCCGGTGAGAGAAGAAATGATCAACGCAAAAACAACATTGAGGCGGATTGCAGATAATATCAGCAAAACGACAACCGATACCAATACCGGATTTTTAATGATTTCCCAAGCCATGATCTCTCCTGTTACTGTAGCAACTGTAAAATATAGCACTTTTTCACACATTTGGCAAGTCGCAGGCGATTTTTTTGCATCGCGCCGGCAAATAAAAAATAGTTATTGTCCCATTTTTTGTGAAAGTTGTTCAAACTGCGGTGGCGCATCGCGGGCAATCTCGAGCCTTGCGCCTGTGCCGGTTTGGTCGTGTACAAAGGTACACTTCCGCACCGTACTCGGCGCAAAACTCGACATTGCT
>JAZSGR010000174.1:0-32260 GCA_045532825.1 Victivallaceae bacterium
TTATTTACCCCACACGGTACAGCAGCGCAAGTTTTGTATAGCCGGTCATGCCTGACTGCCCGTGGGGGCGGCGCATGAAATGAGAATAATGAGAGTTATGAGAATTATGAGAGTAATGGGTAAATGGTGCGCCGCGCAGATTTGCCGTTGGGTACTGACTGCGCGCTGTTTTTACCCGCACGGCTTATTTGTGCGGCGCAGATGTCAGACAGGTCGGACAAGTCGGACAAGTCAGACAAGTCAGACAGGTCGGACATCAAACCGCCGCCCCGGGCAGCTGTTGCCGCTGCATAAACAAAAAACATCTGCCGCTACGCAATGGATTTGCGGAATGAGCGCAAAGATATGGCAAACAGCACAGCTCCAATGATGAACAGCATCAGAAACGGCTTCCAGACAACTTCAATGCCCGCCCCACGGAAAAGTATCGACTGACTGAAACTTACAAAATGCGTGGTCGGAGCCGCAAGCATGATGTCCTGCACCCATACCGGCATGCTCTCACGCGGAGTATTGCCGCCCGAAAGCATCTGCATGGGCATGAATACCAGTATCAGCAGCATCCCCAGCTGCGGCATGTTCTGCGACATACAGGCAAGAAATATTCCCAGCGAAGTTGCGGCAAAAAGATGCAGCGCAACTCCGGCAAGAAACAGCGGGATCGATCCCTCGATCGGGATCTTCATGAACATCTCTATCACAAAGTACATCGAACCGGCACAGGCAAGCAGAACCACCAGCATCATCGACCAGATCTTCGACATCATGATCTCAAATGAAGTGACCGGCATCACCAGCAGATGCTCCAGAGTACCGTTTTCACGTTCACGTATGAGTGCAGCACCGGTGAGGATGATCGCCAGCATCGTCACGTTATTCACCAGCTGTACGATCGACGTGAACCACGCCTGCGTGAGGTTCGGGTTGAAACGGTTGCGGATAACGTAACTTGCAGCAGGTTTTTCCGTCTTTTTCTTCAGAAATTTTCTGATCTCCTGTTCCAGTATCTGCTGTATGTATCCGCTGCCGTTGAATGCCTGGGTCATGCGCGTGGCATCCACGTTCACCTGGATCTCCGGATTTTTCCCGGCAAGCACGTCTTTCTGGAAATCAGGCGGAAATACCACCACAAACGTGTATTCCCCCCGGTCCATCGCAGGATCTATTTCAGGACGCGTTATCTGCTTTGCCGGAATGAACATCGGCGGCATAAAGGTGTCTGCAAGTGAACGCGAAAGCTGGGACTGATCCTCATCCACCACCGCGATCGATGCATGATTGATCGAGTCTGGCTGCGATTTGGATGCCGTTATCACCGCAAAGGAAAAGGCATAAATGATAAGCACGATCATCAGCCAGTCACGGCACAGACTTATGATCTCCTTTACTCCGAGCTGATAAATGTTTTTGATCGTTTGAAGCATGATCACTTCTCCTGTTTTTTCTGCAGAAGCACCCCGGCTCCGAGGATCACCGGGATCATGACCGCAAGTATCATGATCTGATGATAAAGATCGGCAAAGTCAAGAGCCTTGTTGAATACTCCGCGCGAGATCAGCAGCATGTAAGTCGTGGGATATATTGAACCGATGATCCTTGCGATGCCCTCCTGGGTCTCCACCGGTGTGGTCATGCCGCAGAGCTGAACCGAGGGAATGAGAGTTCCCAGCATGGCAAGGAAGATCACCGCGATCTGACTGCGGGTCACCGAGGAGGCAAGCAGTCCCATTCCGGTTGCGATCACCGCATACATGATACTGCTTAAGATCAGTACCGGAAAACTTCCTTTGACCGGAACATCAAATACCGTCACCGCCATCACGGTGAGCAGACTGCTGCTCAATATCGCAAACAGCGTGTACGGAGTCTGCTTGCCCAACAGGAATTCCGTCCTTGAAAGCGGAGTCACATAAAGATTTATGATCGATCCCATTTCTTTCTCACGCACCACCGAAAGCGCTGCAAGGATCGCAGGTATCATCAATGTGAGCAGCGGAATGGTCGCCGGAACCATCGCAGGCAGACTCAATACATCCGGATTGTAGCGGTATCTGGTCTCTATATCAACTCCGGAACCGCTTTTTTTGCCGGGATCACGGGTCTTGAGCCAGTCATTATGAATGGCTTTGGCATAGCTGTTGATGGTTTCGGCTCTGGACGGCATGGAACCGTCTACCCAGTAGGAGACTTCCGGAGATTTGCCGCGTCCGATATCCCTGCCGAACCCCGGCGGTATTTCGATCACCATGCTCAATTCCCCGCTTTTCATTCTGCGGTCAAGCTCCTGATAATCCTTGACCGGAGCGTGTTCGACAAAGTAACGCGATGATCCGGCAAGATTGAGCATGTAACTCTGACTTGCCTGGGTACGGTCACGATCGAGGACGGCATAAGGAAGTTTTTCCACATCCATATTGATGCCGAAACCCATGACCAGCATCAATATCAGCGCGCCGAAAAGTGCCAGAGTCGCGCGTATCGGATCGCGCATGAGCTCCAGAGTTTCACGGTGGAAACAGCTGTACCATCTGCCGATGCTGAAGATCTTATCCAGTTTTTCCCGCCATTGCGGAACGGTTTTTTCTTCCGCAACTTCATGCGTATCATCTCCGATTGCATCTGCGGATTTTTTGTTGGCTTCAGGATCGGCATCTTCCAGCACTCCGATGAAAGCCTCTTCCAAAGTTGCGGCATTGCGCTGTTTTACGATGTTTCCCGGAGCATCGCAGATATAGGATCTTCCGGCGTGCATGAGCGAGATGCGGTCACAGCGGGCGGCTTCATTCATGAAGTGGGTGGTGATGAATATGGTGACTTTATCCCGGCGGGAGAGTTCAATGATAAGCTCCCAGAAGAGATCGCGCGCCACCGGATCCACTCCGGATGTCGGTTCGTCAAGGATGAGTATTTCCGGATGATGGATGACCGCTGCTGCAAGCGAAAGACGCTGTTTGAGACCAAGCGGCAGTTCTTTGGGCAGGGTGTGTTCGATCTCCTTGAGCTGGAAACGGGTCATCATCTCCTCTATCCGCTCCGGGATGTCTTTTTCCGGTATCCGGTAAAGTCTTGCGTAAAGCAGAAGGTTCTGCCTTACTGTGAGATCGCCGTAAAGCGAAAACAGCTGGGTCATGTATCCGAGGTGTTCGCGGATCTCCATGGAACCGCCGGTCACCGGTTTGCCGAAAAGTTCAGCATGGCCCTCTGTCGCAGGAGACAAGCCGGTGAGCATGCGCATGGTGGTGGTTTTGCCGCAGCCGTTGGAACCGAGAAATCCGAAGATCTCTCCCCGTCTGATCTTGAAACTTACATGATCCACTGCGGTGAATGAACCGAATTTTTTGGTCAGACCATCGGCGACAATGGCATATTTACCGTCTTCAGAGACTTCCAGAGGCGGGACCGCAAGATCTTTGTGACCGGAGCGTTTTTCTTCCGGAAGCAGCTGGATGAATGCCGCATCAAGATTGTCTCTGCCGGTTTTTTCAAGCAGTTCAGCCGGAGTACCGGTGTCGAGGATCTTTCCTTCATCCATGGCGATCAGCCAGTCGAAACGCTGGGCTTCATCCATATACGCCGTGGCAACGATGACGCTCATCTGCGGCTGTTCTTTTTTTATGGAGTCGACCAGATCCCAGAACTGCCTGCGCGCCAGCGGATCCACTCCGGTGGTAGGTTCGTCGAGGATGAGCAGTTCAGGATCATGGATGAGCGAACAGCAGAGCCCGAGTTTCTGTTTCATTCCTCCGGAGAGTTTTCCTGCAGGACGGTCGAGGAACGGATACAATCCGGTACTTCTGGTCAAACGGTCGATACGCTTTCTGCGTTCAGCGGCATCGTGTCCGAAAAGTCTGCCGAAAAACTGCAGGTTTTCCTCAACTGTCAGGGTGAAATGGAGGTTTTTGCCCAATCCCTGCGGCATGTAAGCGATTCGGGGACAGATCATATTGCGGTGCGCCGCATCGCGCATACTGCCGTTGAGTACCTCAAGTTCACCATGCTGCATGGCGTGAGCTCCGGTGATGAGCGAAAGCAAAGTGGATTTTCCCACTCCGTCAGGACCGATGAGACCAACCAGTTTCCGCGCCGGTATATCAAGCGAAACATTATCAAGCGCAGTCACCTTGCCGTAAGCAAGGGAAAGCTCCCGGAATTTTACAACGTACCTGCGAGTCTCCGCATCAGGAAGACTGCTCATTTCTTTTCAGCTCCCGCTTTGGCTGCGGCTTGAGGTTTGAGCTGGAGAAACGGCGGCCATTTGGCTTCCGGATCAAGTTTGACCCAGGCGACACCGGGCAGTCCGGTCTTGACCAGATCGATATATTTCTTCAACAGTTCCGGGGCGATCTTTGCTTTGACACGGAACATGAGTTTCTGACGTTCGATTTTGGTTTCGACGGTCTTGGGAGTGAACTGCGCTACATTGGCGACAAAGGAGATCTTTGCCGGTATCGGAGTATCCGGCAGCGCATCAAGCAGGATTCTTGCATCCGCCCCGATGCGTACTCTGCCGGCAACTTTTTCGGGCAGGAAGAAGGTCATGTAGACATCGGTGAGATCCACCATATTGATCACACATCCGCCGGCATCAAGCACTTCGCCGGGTTCGGCAACTTTGTACTGCACCCTGCCGTCAAGCGGAGCTGTAAGATTGCTGTCCTTGATGTCTTCGGCTATGCGTTTGACATCCGCTTCAGCGGCTTTTATACCGGCTTCGGACTGAACCACCGCAGCTTTGGCTGCTTCAAGTTCAGCTTCCGCCGCCTGGAACAATGCCTTGTCATTGTCAAAGGTCTGCTGTGAGGTGGCGTTTTTGCTTACCAGATATTCCGCGCGTTTAAATCTGCGGTAGGCATTTTCACGGTTGCTGGTTTTCTGGAGCACAACGGCTCTGGCGGAGGCAAGTTCAGCTTTTTTCACCGCGACCATTGCCTGCGCCTGCGCCAGCTGTGCTTCCAGTACATTGGTCTGCATCTTGGCAAGCAGCTGACCTTTTTTCACAAAGTCACCGTCGTTGACCAGAACTTTTTCCACTTTTTCCGAAAGTTTGGTCGCGACATCCACCTCTGTTGCTTCAAGTCTGCCGTTTCCGGAGGCGAATGCCGGATCGCGGTAAATCGCATTATCGACGTATGATTTGATACTGTAAATACCCAAACCGGCAACAGCCGCAACAATAAGGGAAATTATAAGTTTTTTCATGATAATCAGCTCCGGAAACTTTTTACAACTCAGACTTTCAGCGGAATTATTTTACGCATCAACGATCGCGAACATGAGGTTGATCCTGAAGACAACTTTGCCGTCGACCAGGATCTCGCATCCGCCCTTGCCGAAACGGGATTTGCCCGCAGGCAGGGTGAGATCGAGCACCAGCTGATCACCCGGATAGACCGGTGCGATGGATTCCGCATGGTCGATCGCCATGAAATAACCGAGTTTTCCGGCGTTTTCAGGACGTGCCAGAACACAGGCGCAGCCTGCCTGGGCGGCGATCTCGCAGAGAATGGATTCGGGCAGTACCTTCAATTCTGAATCATTGGCAAAGAATGGCTCATTGGCAGTGACGTTTTTGACTGCGGTCACTTTGTCGCCTTCCATGCTGAACACGTAGTCGATGAGCAGGAACGGGAAACGGTGCGGCATGAGTTCCACGACTTTGCCGATATCCATGAGGACCGCATCGGATTTATCAAATTTGTTGTAAAGCTGCGGCATGGTTTCAGGAGAGGCTGCTTTATCGCGTACAGCGAGGGAGATCTGTGCTTCGCTTGCCACTCCGGCAGCGGTGGACAGGGTGGTTTTAAGCAGAGCTGAATTGGCTTCAAGCTCCAGAAGTTCTGTTTCGATCCTGATCCTGTCGCCGGGGTTTGCCGGACGGCGGAATTTCACCTTGTTGACCTCTTTGAGATAGACATCCGCCGCTCCCGCCGGATCGAGGATGGAACGCACAGACAGTTCGCAAAGCTGCTTCATTGCTTCAAGCTGAAGTACGCCCGGCATGATCGGGTGACCGGGAAAATGTCCCTGAAAAAACGCTTCGTTCATGGAGGCATTTTTTACTGCGATCCAGTGTTTTTCATCGATCTGCTGTGCGCGGTCGAGCAGAAGCATGGGGTTGCGCTGGGGCAGAATGGACATTATCTCTTTGATACCAAGTACTTTTTCCATGATGCAGTTCCTTTCAGCAATTATTTCTGCATGGTTTTGATGATTTCACCGGCAAGTTTCACATTGGTGGGATGTCCGGGTCTTACGGCTATGATCCTGCCGCGGACTCTTACTCCTGAAAGATAAAGATCGCCGATGAGGTCGAGTATTTTGTGACGTACGATCTCGTTCTGGAAACGCAGCTGATCCTTGCAGATGATCGCTCCGTTGTGGATGATCGCCGCGGCATCGAGACTGCCGCCCTTGACCAGTCCCATGGCAAGCAGCATTTTGAGATCTTTGTAATCGACGAAAGTACGTCCCGGGGCGATCTCTGTCCCGTAGGTGTCTTTGTCGAGAACATATTCATAAAACTGCGGATCGACCGGACAGCCCTTGAAACTGGTTATACAGGAAATGGAAAGTTTTTCCGGATCGGGGAACATCATGATCTGGGTATGACCGTTGACCACCTGTACCGGAACGGAAGGTGTGTAAATGCGGGCTTCCGCACTCTGTTCAACGGTTCCGGCGGATTTGATGAGGTCGAGGAACGCAAGACTGGAACCGTCACAGATCGGCGGCTCCTGACCATCCATTTCCACCACGCAGTTGTCGATACCCTGCGAATGCAGCGCGGACATGATATGTTCGACCGTGTAAACCACGGCTTTTCCTGAAGCGATAGTGGTTCCGCGCTGGACATCCACCACATTGAGCGCGGAGGCTTTGACTTCAGGTTTGCCGTCCACATCCACCCGGCGGAATACAATGCCGGTGTTCTCATCTGCCGGCAGAAGGCTGAGGGTCGCCCGGATACCGGTATGCAGTGCAATTCCGGAAAGACGCACCTTTTTTGCCAAAGTTTGTTGCTTTTCCATAAAATATCATCCTTTCGGGGTTGATTTTTTTACAATCATACATCATAATATAATACAGATAAAAAAAAAGTAAACTTTCAATCATGATTTTTTTATATCAACATGGAAAAAATTTGTCAAAAAACTGAAAAAAAAGTCAAAGTGATCGCTGTGACCGGTCCGACAGCGACCGGAAAAACCGCTCTGGCGGTGGAGCTTGCCGGAAAATTCAACGGCGAGATCATCAGCGTTGACTCCCGGCAGGTCTACCGCGGACTGGATATCGGTTCCGGCAAGGACATCGAAGAGTATGGTGATATCCCCTGTCACCTTATAGACATCGCCGATCCTGCATATGAAGTTTATAATCTTGCGCGCTTCTGCCGCGATGCCTTTGCTGCGATCGCAGATATTTCCGGCAGGGGGAAACTGCCGGTACTCTGCGGAGGTACTGCGCTTTACCTGCTGGCTCTGCTGGAGGGATACCGTCTGCCGGGAGTGGAACTGCCGCCGAGAAACTCCGGTATGCCGCGCCCGAAGCAGCTTGAGGATCAGCCGGATTCATTTGTGCCGCCGTTTGAACTTGATGCCCTGCTGCTCGGAGTATATTATCCGCGTGCCGAGGTGAGGGAAAGGATAAAACTGCGGCTGGATAAGAGACTTGCAAACGGTATGCTGGATGAGGAACGCAGACTGCTTGATGCCGGTGTCTCTCTTGAACAGCTGGAGTTTTTCGGCCTTGAATACCGCGAAATGGCTTTTCATCTTGCCGGAAAAAACAGCTTTGAAGAGATGCGCGAAACACTGCTCAACAGGATCCGTCAGTTCGCCAAACGGCAGGATATATTTTTCCGCAAAATGGAACGTGAGGGGCACGTCATCCACTGGCTGATGCGCGGTGATCCGGAAAAAGCGGCGGAACTGATAAGACTCTTCCTTGCCGGTGCGGAACTGCCGCAACCGGAAATGAAACTTACTGATATCATCAATCCGGATACCGGTCACATCAGGAAGTGAAAACAACTGCCGCAAATGTCAGCCTGAAGGTCACTTTACTGCGTGCCATACGGTGATGCCGTTTTCTTCAACGGCGGTGATCCGGTTGGCAAAACGGAGTTTTTTCAGCAGCAGATCAGTTTCAAAATCCGAAAGGTTAAGAATGCCGGAAATGCACTTTTCCGGCATCGGCTTTCCGGCGAGAAGCTCCAGCAGTCTGCTGTCGGCGGTGCGGTCCGGAGCGCGGCGGCTGCGGAAAGAACCGGCATATTCGACCGGAACGTATTGCGACAGCACATCGGCAAAACGGCGGCTGTTTTCTTCACTTGAAATTTCCACCTTTTCGGTACCCGGACGATCCATGGTATTGAGCTGGACTTTATCCAGACGCATATTCTTTATCAGTCCGGCAAATCTGGCAATGGACTCCGTGGAATCATTTGCGCCGGGAACGATGAAAAGTTCCAGCCATATTCTGCCGGAAAAGCTGCGGGTGAAATCAGTAAGTCCGTTGACAAAACGTTCAAAAGAGATCGACCCGACCGGACGGTTCACTTTTATGAATTCCTCTTCGCACGAAGCATCCAGCGACGGTATCACCAGATCCGCGCGGGCAATATCCTCTCTCACCTGCGGATCCCACAGCAGCATGCCGTTGGTCAGCAGGCAGACCGGATATTGCGGATAGTTTTCCTTGAGAAAAGAAATCACTTTGCCGATCGCGGTACTTAAAGTAGGTTCACCTTTGCCGGAAAAGGTGATGCAGTCAAGTTCAGGTTTTCCGTCAAGAACCTCTTTAAGACGGGATATGACCTGTTCCGCCGGAACATATTCCCTGCGTTCGGCGGTAAGGGTCTCTGTGCGTCCGGCTTCGCAGTAAATGCAGTCCTGACAGCAGATTTTTTCCAACAGCAGATCCACACCGAGAGAGCGTCCGAGGCGGCGGGAGGCGATGGGACCGAATACGGTATCTTTCATTATGTTATTTTTCCTTGCGTTTCAGCCAGTCGGCGAGACCTCCGGTGCGCGGTATGGCAGGAGCCGTACGGTACTCACCTGCCAGACGCAGCAGACCGGAGATGATCTCCGGATAATCAGGCCGTTTATCCATATCAAACTCAAGCATGGCTGAAACCAGTTCAGAGAACCATGCCGGTATCTGCGGTACGATATTGGCAAGGGCGGGAAACTCCATTGCCTGACGTCTGCGGTAAAGTTCCTCCGTATCCTGACTGATGCCGAAAGGAAGTCTGCCGGAAATAAGTTCATAGATCGTTACACCAAGACTGAAAATATCTCCGCGCCGGTCTTCACCGCCGCTGTAAAGACGCTCCGGACTCAGGTATCCCGGACTTCCCCACTCCTGACACTGTGTCTGCACATCGCCCGGTTCACGGATATCCGCCAGATCAAAGTCGCCAAGCGCAGCCTCCGATCCGGAGGACAGCAGGATATTCGAGGGTTTCACGTCGTGATGAACGATCATTTTTGATGCTGCCGACTCCAAGCCGGAGGCGATCGAGGCAAGATGTCCGGCAAGCACCGGTACCGGAGGCAGAGTTCCTGCTTTGAAATGTCTTTCCAGATCGCCCTGATCCATGTATTTCATGACCATGAACGGCCGGTCGCCGTAAACTCCGCAGTCAAGTACCGGGACCACCGCCGGATGATTGATCTTTGCCACCAGTTTCGCCGTTTCAAAGAATGTTCTGCCGTTTCCGGCTTCCGGATCAATGATCTTGACCGCGACCCTTCTTGCGAGTTTGGTATCCAGTGCCCGGTAGATCTTTGACATGCCTCCGGTACCGCAGACCTTTTCCAGCAGATAGCGGTCGAATTTCTCCGGCACCCGGATGACGGTCGAACACACCGGACAGGGAAACGTGGTGAACGCTTCAAGATCGGAAATATCCAGTTTGGTTTTGCAGTTGCGGCAGAATACCTTGACCGGCCCGTTGTTCATATTTTCTCCAGTTTGAATGGTCCTACCGGCTGCTCCTGGACGGCGATGGCAAGCTGTATATCGTTTCTGCCCAGCGACTCCAGAGTGCTGCGCGCCATCTGCTCCGCAAGTTCAGGAGCATTGCATTCTGAACTTAAATGCACCAGCATCAGCAGTTTTGTACGTTCTGATATCAGCTGCGGCAGAGCCTCGCACATGGCACGGTTTTCCAGATGTCCGTGACGTCCGGCGATGCGCCGTTTCAGCCTCAGGGGACGGTCGGAGCTGCGCAGAAGCTCCGGATCGTAATTGGATTCAAGGATCAGTGCATCACATCCGGAAAGATGTTCTCTGGAAATATTGTCGATCTCACCGAGGTCGGTGGCGACCCCTACTGAAAACTCCCCGGAATGCACCACGAAACCGACCGGCTCCATGGCATCGTGCGGAACCGGAAAAGTACGGATGTTGAAATTGGCAAGTTCAAAACAGCCGCCGGGTTCAAATTCACAGCAGCGGCAAGGCAGCAGATCTTTGCTCCGCAGATATCCGGCAGTGCGTATGGAGACGGCGGCCGGGATCTCAAGATCGTCACAGAATACCCGGCATCCCTTGACATGATCGGTATGATCGTGGGTGATGAGGGCTGCGGCAAGCGGAGCCGGAGCCGGTGTCAGCGACGCCAGACGCTTCTTGGTATCGCGGCAGGAAAATCCCACATCGATCATCAGGGAACTTGCCCCGTTGGATATGATGATGGAGTTTCCTGAACTGCCGCTGCCGAGGGCGGATATGTGTAAAAAGCTCTGCATGTTTTTATTGATTCCGGTTTACGGCGCGCGGATAACTGCCGAGTATCTTGATGAACATACATTTATCTGTAAGTTTTTCAATCGCTGTTTTTACTTGAGCATCTTCCCGGTGACCGGTTATATCGGCAAAAAAGATGTATTCCCAGTTGCGTTTTTTAAGCGGACGGCTTTCGATCATGCTCAAAGACACTCCGGCATCGGAGAAGCATTGCAGACACTCCTGCAATCCGCCGACCCGGTCGCGTATGGAAAAGGCAAGCGAGGTTTTGTCATTGCCGGTCGGTACCGGTTCCTGTCTGCCCATGACCAGAAAACGGGTGACATTATCCGGATTATCCTGGATGTCTTTTTCCAGTACAGCAAGACCGTAGACCTCTGCCGCCATTTTTCCTGCGACTGCACCGGCGTGCGGTTCTGATTTGGCAAGCTGGCAGGCGCGGGCATTGCTGACCACCGGAACACGTTCCACTCCCGGCAGGTGCAGATCCAGCCAGTTGCGGCACTGTTCAAGGGACTGTGCGTGGCTGTAAATTACTTTAATATCCTCTTTTTTATCAGAACTCAACAGGCAGTGACGGATATCCATATTGATCTCTGAACAGATATGCACCGGGGAGTCTATGAGGATATCCAGCGTATAATTGACTACACCTTCGGTCGAGTTTTCCACCGGGACCACTCCGTAATTGCATCTGCCGGTCTCAACATCGTGGAACACATCTTTGATGCTGGCGCGCGGATCATATTCCACGCTTTTGCCGAAAACATTTCTGGCGGCAAGGTGGGTATAGGTCGCTGCAGGTCCGAGATATGCGATACGCAGCGGCAGCTCAAGTTTCATCGAACCGGACATGATCTCCCGGTAGATCGCACGCAGAGTGTCATTGCCCATGGGACCGGGATTGAGCTGTTCAAGTTTTTCCAGCAGCATTTTTTCCCGTTCCGGAACATATACCGGCTGATTGTGGGCGTGTTTCCACTCGCCGACTTTTTTCACTACTTCGTAACGCTGATTGAGCAGTGATAATATCTGACGGTCTATTCCGTCGATCTGAACGCGTAAATCCTGCAAATCTTCCATTTCAACCCATATCTCCATCGGTGCCGCAATTTACGGCAGCTTGTTGTTTTATTTTCATAAAATATACTCCGGAATAGCGGATAAATCAAGAGTTCATTATCCGGAAGAAGGGCATAATGCAGGATATTTTCAATTGCTTCCGGCGAGTTCGGCCTTGCGTTTTTCCAGCTCTTCCCAGCGGGCGTAGAGCTGTTCAAGTCTGCTGCGGGCTTCATCCAGTTTCGCCTGCATTGCCGGAGCATCCTTGGCGCGGGTGGTGTAAAAGTCAGGAGCTGTGAACTCCGCCTCTATCGAGGAAATGAGTTCCTCCGTTTCCATCACCGCATCTTCCATGCCGTCAAGCTCTTTCTGCTCTTTGTATGAGAGCTTCTGCGCCTGCCGTTTCGGAACTGCCGGCTGTGTCTGCCGGTCGGGTTTGACCGGTTCCGCTGCCGCCGCTGCGGCTTTGCGTTCTGCACGTTTGAAGGCAAAGTAATCGTAATCGCCCTCCTGCATAACGATACCGTCTTCCGGGTCAAAGGCAATGATACGGTTGCAGACACGGTTGAGGAAATAGCGGTCATGGCTGACCACGATCACCGGAGCGGTGTAATGTACCAGAGCCTCTTCCAGCACCCGCAGCGTCGGCAGATCAAGATCGTTGGTCGGCTCGTCGAGGATGAGAAAATTTCCGCCCTGTTTAAGCACTATCGCCAGCAGCAGCCGCGCTTTTTCTCCGCCGGAAAGATATTTGACTTTGGTATTGATGCGTTCATCTTCAAAAAGAAAACGTTTCAGATAACCCCATATCGAGATTTTGTCGCTGCCGAGATTCACGCTGTCGGAATCCCCTGCCACCGCTTCGGCAACGGTCTGCTCCGGATCAAGGATGATCCTGGTCTGGTCGATGTAATTGAAATTCACCGTATCAGCGATATGGATATTTCCTGAATCCGGCACAAGGGAACCGGTTATCAGTTTCAGCAGCGTGGTTTTGCCGATGCCGTTCGGACCGATGATGCCGGTTTTGGTGCCCTGCGGAAATTCGCAAGTGAGATTTTTTATGAGTTCACGTTCACCGAAACGGAACGAGACATTTTCCAGCTCCACCACCTTGTTTCCGAGCCTTGACGGTTCAGGGATGATGAGTTCGACGTTTCCGGTACGTTTGGGGCGTTCGATCGCGGAAAGTTCTTCAAAACGCCGCAGTCTGCCCAGATTGCGGCGCAGACGGGCTTTCGGGGAACGGCGCACCCAGTCGATCTCAAGGCGCAGGAATTTTTCCCGTTTCTCCGCTTCGGCATCTTCGGCGTACTCATGCGCCTCTTTTGCTTCGAGAAAATCCGCATAGGAGCCGGTGCAGGAGAAAAATTTGCCGTTTGCCAGCTCCACTATACGGTTGGCAATGCGGTCGAGAAAATAACGGTCGTGAGTGACGAACAGACAGGAACCGCGGTAGGAGGCAAGGAAATTTTCGATCCAGCTTACTGTTCCGACATCAAGGTGGTTGGTCGGTTCATCGAGCAGCAGCAGTTCCGGTTCGCTTATCAGCGCACGCGCCAGCAGCACCCGGCGCATCTCGCCGCCGGAAAGCTGCGAAAAACGGCGTTCCGGATCAAGATCCAGTTTGCGGATCATGGTTTCAAGTTTGTTTTCACAGTTCCATGCCTGATGAAGTCCGATTTTGTGTTCCAGTTCAAGAGCTTCGGCGGAAGTGGGGGACAAACGGTCATACCGTTCAAGCAGAGAGTTGAAATATTCCAGTCCTTCAGCGACCACTTCGCCGGCCTTTTTGCCGGACTCAAAGACCGGATCCTGCGGCATATAGGCGATACGGCAGCCTTTGGCGATGCTTATATTGCCGGATGAGGGTTTTTCCAATCCGGCAACGATCTTGAGCAGGGTGGATTTACCTCCGCCGTTTCTGCCGATGAGGGCGACACGCTCCTCCGCACCGATATACATATCGGCATTATCGAAAATAGTCTGTCTGCCGATGGCAAGAGCAAGATTTTCGCCTGACCACAAAGGTTCGCTCATATTTTATTTTCCTATGCAGAAACGGTGGAAAACGCTGTCGAGCAGATCAGGAGAAGCGGTTTTGCCGACAGTTTCCCCGACTGCAAGTGCCGCTTCTGCCAGATCGGCTGCGGCAAGTTCGTATTCAGAGAGCAGGAAATTCTGCTGTGCAGTCTGCAATGCCGTGACTGCGGTTTCGAGTTCCCCTGCGATCCTGGCATTGACTGCAACTTCGGGAACCGGAGTGTTTTCATTTCCGTTATTGAGCAGTTTGACAAATTCTTCAGCCAGCTGTTCAACTCCCTCACCGGTGGCTGCCGACAACAGAACGTGCGGATATTTCAGCTTTACCGGTACAAAGTCCGGAACAAGATCGATCTTGTTCCAGACGGCTATGATATTTTCAGTTCCGGAGTTTTCCAGATCTTCCAGTTCCTTTTCCGGTTCGGCGGAGGCGGCGTCAAGCAGCCAGAACACCACCTGACCTGCTGCTATGGAGCGGCGGCTGCGTTCGATGCCGAGTTTTTCCACCGGATCGCTGCTGTCGCGCAGACCGGCGGTATCCGTCAGGATCACCGGAATATTTTTCAATACGGTTCTTGCCTCCACTGTATCGCGGGTGGTGCCGGGGATGCTGCTCACGATCGCGCGTTCAAATCCCAGCAGACGGTTGAGCAGACTGGATTTTCCTGCATTGGGACGTCCGGCAAGCACCACTTCCACGCCGTCGCGCAGCTGACTGCCGCGCTCTCTGGTGGCAAGGAGTTTTTCAACTTCATCTTCGATTTCCCGGCATTGACCGGCAAGCTCTTCATCCGGAGCAAAATCAAGTTCCTCATCCGGAAAATCCAGACGTGCTTCGCACTCTGAACGCAGAGCTGTCACCCGGTCATAAATGGCATCAAGCTGTCTGCTCAAGGCTCCGGCAAGCTGTTTCTGGGCAAGGTTGAACGCCGCTGTGCTGCCGGAAGTTATGACATCGGAAACCGCTTCAGCCTGGGCAAGATCCATTTTGCCGTTGATGAATGCACGGAAAGTGAACTCTCCCGGCTCCGCCAGACGGCATCCGGCTGCAAGCAGGGCGCGCAGAGCATTGTCTGCCGCCGCCGCTCCGCCGTGACAGTGAAGCTCCACCACATCATCACCGGTGTAACTTGCCGGAGATTTCATATATACGGCAAGTGCCGGATCAAGTCCGATCTTTCCCAGATACATTTTTCTGGGTTCGGCATTTTTCAGAGACGTGCGTCCCTGCCAGACCTGCTGTGCTGTTTCCACGGCGCGCGGACCGGAAACACGCAATACGGTGATCGCTCCTCCGGTTCCGCTTGCCGGTGCGGTTATGGTGTCAGTGGTATTCATCAAACGTAATTTTTGACCGGAGTCCTGGCCCCGTTGTTACGGGCAGACTCATATACTGCCATGATGAGAGAACTGCTGGTCGCGGCATCGGCGAGCGTCATGCCTGCCGGACGACCGCTGCGGACGGCCTCAACCACATCGGCAAGCTGTGCCACGTGACCGCTGCCGTAGTAGCTCTTGCCGGCAACTGCCGCTTCTTCGCGGTCATCTGCCAGAGTGTCACGGATGAGCTGTTCACACTCTTTGTCGTTGGAAAACACCATTTCGCAGTTTTCGTTGATATAATTGACCGCCGCCTTTTCCCCGTCGAAGCAGAGACTGCTGCACCAGCCGATCTGGCTGGAATTGGTTGCGGAGACCACTCCGCAGCAGCCGCGTTCAAATTCAAGAACAAAGGTTGCAGTATCTTCGACTTCGATGATGCCCTGATGAGTCAGATTGGCAGTGCGGGCGGAGACTGCGGTCACATTGCCGAAAAGGAAACGCAGCTGATCCATGTGGTGGATCGCCTGATTGATGAGGATGCCGCCGCCTTCGCCCCACTGGGTGCCGCGCCATTCATCTTTGGTGTAATACTCCGCAGTACGCAGACAGCGGAAGTTCAGATTTACCATGAGGATCTTGCCGAATACGCCGTCCTCAATAAGTTTTTTCATACGGATGTTGTGCGGTTCAAAACGGTGCTGAAAAATACCGGAAGCTACCAGTTCAGGATGTTTTGCCGCAGCTTCGACCATGCGGTCAAGGTCTTCCGGGACGCGTCCTGCGGATTTTTCGCAGACCACGTGTTTACCGGCTTCGAGGGCATCGATCACGATCTGAACGTGACTGGCATGATCGGTGCAGACACTTACCAGATCGACTTCCGGATCCGCCAGCAGATCGTGATAGTTCTGTGAACGTCTGGCGATACCGTATTTATCGCCCTTTTCCTGCATACGTTCCGGTTTGAGGTCAGAGATATGTACAACTTCGACATCGGGCAGCAGTTTGTAGCCTTCGATATGAGTAGCGGATATCACTCCGCAGCCGATGATACCTACTTTTATCACTTTTCCTGTCTCCTGAAAAAATCCGGCATCTCCCATTGGCGGAAGGTGCCGGATCATATTTTTTACGTTCAACTCAAAATACCGGATCAAAGACCCTTGAGCATGTTGAGCAGCACACCGGCTGCAACTGCAGAACCGATAACACCTGCCACGTTGGGACCCATGGCGTGCATCAGCAGGAAGTTGCCGGGATCAGCCTCCTGACCGACCTTATTGGCAACACGGGCAGCCATCGGCACCGCGGAAACACCGGCGGCTCCGATAAGAGGATTGATTTTTTCTTTGCTGAAAATATTCATAATCTTGACAAAGATCACACCGGCGGCAGTACCGAGACTGAATGCGATCGCTCCCAGCAGCAGGATACCCAGAGTCTGGATGGAGAGGAACTGGTCCGCAGAGAGCTTGGATCCGACCGCGATACCCAGGAAAATGGTGACGATGTTGATCAAAGCATTCTGGGCAGTCTGGTTCAGACGTTCGACCACTCCGCACTCACGCATCAGGTTGCCGAACATCAGGAAACCGATCAGAGGAGCGGCATCCGGCAGCAGCAGGGCGCAGAGAACGGTGATCAGGATCGGGAAGCAGATCTTTTCGACCTTACTGACACTGCGGGTCTGGGTCATGCGGATCTTGCGTTCGGCTTCGGTGGTCAGCAGCTTCATGATCGGCGGCTGGATGATCGGAACCAGTGCCTTGTAGCTGTATGCGGCGACCGCAACGGCTCCGAGCAGCTTCGGACTGAGTTTGCTGGTAAGGTAAATGGAGGTCGGACCGTCGGCACCGCCGATGATACCGATGGAAGCGGCATCCTTGAGATCAAATCCGCAGAAAGTCAGCATGGTCGCGCCGATGAGCGCGGAGAAAATACCGAACTGTGCGGCAGCGCCGAGAAGCGCAGTTTTGGGATTGGCAATGAGAGGACCGAAGTCAGTCATCGCACCGACACCCATGAAGATCAGCAGCGGGAACACGCCGGATTCGATACCGACGTTGTAGATCTGACCCTGCAAACCATCCGGACCGGAAATTCCGGCAAGCGGAATGTTGGCAAGCAGCGCACCGAAACCGATCGGCAGCAGCAGAAGCGGCTCAAATCCTTTGACGATGGCAAGGTAGATCAGCACGAAGGAAACACAGATCATCAGCACACGGCCGAGACCGAGGATCCAGGTGATCTTGAAACTTGCTCCGGTCTGACGGAGGATATCATAGATACCGGTGCTTTCCCACAGAGAAGTCAGAGACTGTCCCCAGGTGGTGGTGAGTTTATCGGCTCTTCCGGAATTGTTGTCTACGGAATCGTGGGCAAGCTCGGTCGGAACAAAGCAGCCGATGACCATTCCCTTGAGCAGAGTACCGGCAGGAATGAATGCAGGATTGAGCTTTACGACTTTGAGAGAAGTTTCAGCTTTGATCTTGCCTTTGCTGCGGTCCTGCGGATGGATGATCGCCATTTCACGTCCGGGAGCGGCGAGTGCCTTTTCTGCAGTGCTCACAGAGTAGACCGTCGCCGGTTTTTCCCACTCGTAGACCAGATAGCGTTTGCCGTCCTTCGCCTGATACCAGCCGAAAAGATCATCGCTGTCGGCGAGCTTTTTCACGTCTTTGGGCAGAACCAGTCCGGCTTTTGCACATGCCTTTTTGGCTTTGCAAGCCTTGAGGCATGCCTTCTTGACTTCACAATCCTTTTTCACTGCCTTGTCACAGGCATTTTTGGCGGATTTGACGCAAACTTTGGCGTCAGCCTTCTTTGCCGGGAGGGCAGGCTCCGCAGGAGCCGCCCCGGCAACAAATGTCAGCAGCATCGCTGCCAGCATCGGGAGGGTTTTAACTGTATTCATCATGGCTGATTAACCTTCGATCTTGACCAGAACATCACCTGCGGAAACTACGCCGCCCTGGGCAACGCAGATCTCTTTGACGGTACCGGCGAAACCGGCTTTGATCTCATTTTCCATTTTGACTGCTTCGAGGATAAGCAAGGTGGTGTCAGCATCGACCTGATCGCCGACTGCCACGTTGATCTTCATAACAGTACCCGGAAGCGGTGCAGGAACCGCCCTGGCATCGCCGGAACCTGCTGCCGGAGCAGCGGCGGCGGGAGCAGCGGCACCTTCACCAACGGCAACTTTGAAGCTCTTGCCGCCGACTTTGGCAGTGTATTCACCGTCACCGGTAACTTCGACTGTGACAGCCTTGCCGTCGATGGTGGCGGTGTAGACACCGTTGGCAGCCTGCTGTTTCGGAGTTGCAGCCTCTTTGTAGCGGATGCCGTTGGGACGGTCGCCCTTGAGGTAGTTGAGTCCTTTTTCGCCGCAGGCGGCAACGATGAAGATGTTTTCATCTGTGACAGGAAGTCCTGCTTCTTCCAGCAGTTTGGTGTTGTAAGCGATGCCGAGTTTGGGGTTCTTGTCGTTCAGAGCGACCACAGCTTCGGTGGTGGGTTCGAGACCCAGCTGCTCGGAAGCCAGCTTGACGATTTCCGGATCGGGAGCGACCGGAGTCTTGCCGAAGTAACCGAGGACCATTTTGCCGTAACCGTTCTTGTCGATGACTTTCCAGTCGCCGCGCATGGCGTTGGAGAATGCCTGCTGGAAGTAGAACTGGGAAACCGGGGTGACGGAGGTTCCGAAACCGCCCTTGGCGACCACATCGCGCATGGCTTCGATACAGGCATCGTATTTATCCAGGCAGTTGTTGTCGCGCATCATCTGGGTGTTGGCAGTGAGCGCACCGCCGGGCATGGGACTGAAGACGATCTTCGGAGAGACCTGCATGGATTCCGGAGGCATGAAGTATTTATCCATGCACTGTTCAAAGACTTTTTCAGCCTGGAGGATCTTTTCGGGATCGATATCAAGGGTGTACTCGGTACCGCGCAGACGCTGGTACATCACGAGGATGTCAGCTTCGCAGGTGCCGCCGGAGAGCGGGCTCATGGCAAGGTCGATCACATCAGCACCGGCTTCGATAGCTGCCCAGTTGCAGCTGACCGCCATTCCGGCAGTGTCGTGGGTGTGGAACTGGATCTCTTTGTCGTTGCCGAGCATCTGACGTGCCATTTTGATAGTTTCATAGACAGTCTTGGGAGTGCTGGTACCGGAGGCATCTTTGAATGCCAGAGAGTCGAAAGGCACGCCGCTGTCGAGGATGCTGCGGAGACTGTCAGCATAGAACTGGGGACTGTGAGCATAGGATTCAGTCAGTCCGGGGGCAAGTCCCATCATGGTGACGGTGACCTGGTGCTTCAGACCGGCATTGTGGATGCTGTGTCCGGAGGGGATCAGGTTGCGGACGTCGTTGAGAGCGTCAAAGTTACGGATGGTGGTGATACCGTGCTTTTTGAACATGCGGGCATGGAGATCGATGATGTCGGAGGACTGGGAGGAGAGACCAACCACGTTGACACCGCGGGAAAGAGTCTGCAGGTTCACATCCGGTCCGACAACTTCACGGCATTTATCCATCATGTCGAAAGCGTCTTCCTGGCAGTAGAAATACAGGCTCTGGAAACGGGCACCGCCGCCGATTTCGATGTAGTTGATACCTGCCTTCACCGCAGCATCAAGCGCAGGGAGGAAGTCTTCAGTTTTGACGCGGGCACCGAGACAGGACTGGAAACCGTCACGGAACGAACAATCCATGAATTTGATTTTTTTCATTTGAAAGTCATATTCCTTATTTTATTTAAAAACTGTTTGTTTTATTTACCGAGTTTGTGAGCAACGACAGCGGCGGCGACCGCAGCGAGCTGTTCGTCAGAGGGACCCGCAGCCTTTTTGGCAGCAGGTTTGGTTTCCGCCTGAAGTGCGTTGGCAAACGGCTTCAACACTTTTGACATGATTTTCATTGCGAAGATCATCACGATAAGAAACACGTAAACCATGCCCATACCGAGGACCATCATCCGCAATCCGGCGGAGAGGAGATCGATGTTCATAGAACCCACCTTCTTTTTTTTGTTGTATTTTTTGCTTTTTAAAGCTGCTTCAAAATATTAACGACTGAGCATTTATTTTAACATCCCCGCAGTTGAACAACCTCCTGACCCCGTCCTCCGTTTCAAAGATCATCGCCCCGTCCGGACTTACGTCGCGGAACACTCCGCACATACTTTTCCCGGACGGATCGACCACCTCTATCCGATGACCGATCAAGCGGTTGTACTCACGCCATTGGCTGAATACATCCTGAGGGTACTGTTGACATATAATATAGCACCTGTTTACTATCTTTGCCAGTCGTTCAATCAAAAAATCCACATCAAAGTGTCTGCCGGTGAGAGAATACAGCGAAACTGCCGGTTGTCCGGCGGAAAAAAGCAGGTCTTCACCGGAGTTGACATTCATGCCTATGCCGCAGATGATGCACTGCATTTTACCCTGCTCCCATACGGCTTCTGAAAGCATGCCGGATAGTTTGAAGTGTCTGACGTAGATGTCATTGGGCCACTTGAGAAAGGGTGCAAGTTCAGGTACGGTTTCTTCAAGCAGTCCGATCGCCGCCACTCCGGTTATTGCTCCGGCGAGGAACGGCTGTCCGAGGTTTTTGAAGATGAAACTTGCGGTGATGTCAAGTCCGCTGCCGGAATGCCATTTTCTGCCGACCCTGCCTCTGCCCGCAGTCTGGATACGGGCGGATACCACACTGCCGTCAGGCAGTTCACGGTAATGGGTCTTGGCGTAAGTGTTGGTCGAATCGACCGTATCAAGCTTCAGATGAACGCACATGGCGCATCACCTGGAGGAACCGGCAACCTCGCGGTTCTGGAAAATGGCGACCGCCCAGCACGCGGCGATAATGATGTAAAGCAGGACATAAAAAGCCGCATCGATGATATAGCTTGCGGGTATATGTCTGTTGACCGCAACCGCATCCGCCAGCCAGAAGAACTGCCAGTTGGGGATGACCGCATAGAAGAATCCGAAAACGGCATTGAGTGCCGCTGAATCGGTCTCGCGCTGGAAAAGATAGCTTGAAACCAGTCCGAGAAAGAAGATGACCGTGCAGAAACAGAGGTTGGGCACGATGTCGAATCTGGTGGCGGCGACCACGGCAAGTGTCGACATGGCAAGCACTGCGAAGTTTATCAGCAGCAGTGCTTTGGCAAGATCGCGCATGCCCAGCGCAGGATGCGGCTGGGTCGCAATGCAGATGACCGCGAAGACCGGCACGATCACCATCGTTGCCCATGATGCGATCTCCGGAAACGACGAACCGCGCCAGAAGTTGGCAATCATTCCGATGATGCAGGCCAGCACCAGTGATCCGAGGAAGGAGAAGTAAAGCACCATATCGAAACGGAACTGATCGGTCGCAATGTAAACAGCGACGATGCATGCGCAGTTGCAGAGGGCGGCGAAAACCGAAGCGGCAGTTACCACTCCTGCGATCTTGCCGATGATGAAACTCCAGCGTTGAACAGGTTTGGACATCAGCAGAAGAACGGTACCGTTCCTCATTTCCCTGGCGATAGTATAGCTGGCACAGAGCACCGCCACGATCAGGGAAAAGATCAATCCGGTAGCCATGGAGCTGTCCACCACCAGTTTCATCTGTTCAGAAAATACGAAGATCGCAGCTGACGGATAGTGTCCGATCAGGACAAGTGCGGAAAGCAGCATCAGAAAGAACACCGGTTCCCGGAGCGATTCGCGGAAGGCATTGACTGCGATTTTAAACAGATTGAACATAGTGATGAAACTCCATTTGTACAGGTTGCAGAAAATCAGGCAGCCGGTTCCGCAGCCGGAGCGGCGGCTTTGTTCTCCGGAGCGGCATTTTCCGCTGCCGGAACTGTATTTCCCTCACTCTTTGCCGCATCGGGCAGACTGACAGGACGATAGATGCTTCCATCGTTGAGCATGGTCTCACGCAGGCGTTTGAAGTTGGTGTCAAGATGTGAGAGATTGAGCATGAAGTTCAGCTCCTGTGCCATGCGGTTCCAGTCCACGCTGTCAAAGCGTACCACCGGAATGGTGCGGTCGAGCATGTCGATGTAACGCTGATTGACCACTTTGGCATCGCCGAGAACAACGATGCGCTTGGGGTTGAGAAAGCGGATGAACGCATTGAGTCTTGCTTCGCGGATCTGGAAAGCAGCCTTTTTCGGAGGACAGAAGAAAATACGTCCGTCATTGGATTCCAGCGTGGGCAGCAGGATATACGGCGCACGGGATTCGCTCTGGATAAGTTCCGCCAGAAGTCTGGGGGTCTTGTAGTTGCTGACGATCACCAGAGTTTCGGGAACACGTTTGGGTCCCAGAGATGCCCACGGTGCGGCGGAGAGGACTGCGGCAAACGCAAAACAAGCGAGAAACAGCGATTTTTTCAGAGACATGATATCACCTTTCAAATGTTTTTTTGATATTCGGATAAAAAATTGCATCTATATAAATATAACCGTTTTCTCAAGTATCGCAAATAAAAAATGAAATACTTATCGATTTTTTTTGCTAAACCAACTTGCAGAACACCGGAAACAGAGGCATTTTATAGAAAAGACCAGAAAAAAAGGAGAAAAATGACAAAATCTTTCCATGACCTGTTTCCGGAACATGACGAAAAAGCTCCGGCACGTACCGCACTGCTTTTAAGCGGCACCGGAAGCAACGCCGCTGCCATACTTGAATACAGCAGAAACAACAGCTGCGCCTTTGATGTGAAACTTCTGGTGACGGATGCTCCGGAGACCGGAAGGGCAAGGGAGACAGCTCAAAAATATCAGCTTCCGCTGGCGGAGGTCGATATATGTAAATTCTATGCCCTGAACGGTGAGGATAACATCAGACTTGATACACCGCGCAAACGGATGCTCCGGGATCAGTGGAGCGCAAAACTCTATGAAGAGATCATGGCATATGACATCGAACTTGTGCTTTTTGCCGGATTTCTGCCGCTGACCAATATCACCGGCAGGATACCCTGTCTCAATGTGCACCCGGGAGATCTCACCGTTACCGCTCCGGATGGTTCAAGACCGTACGCCGGACTGCATTACAAACCGGTGGAAGATGCCATTTGCGACGGCAGGACATATCTGCGCAGCAGCGTGATAGTCGCCCAGCCGTACTCCGGAAACGGCAAAGATGATATGGATTCCGGTCCGGTGATCGGCGTTTCAGTTGAGATACCGGTGGACATCGCTCCGGAAACTCCGGAGTCCCTTGCCGCGGTACGGAAAAAACGCTGCGGCAAACCGCAGGATATTCTGCGGAACATCGCAGCTGCTCACATCGAAAAGATGAAAATCAACGGCGATCACGTGATCTTCCCACGGGCGGCGGATGATTTTGCCAGAGGCAGATTTGTCTGCGGTGAAAATAATGAACTCTTTTTCAGAAACGGTACTGAACTCATTCCGGTCGTTTCTGTCGAATACACACAAAACGGCAGGAAAATACTTGAAAGGAACACTTTATGAAAACCGTACGCGTTGAACTCGGAGCGCGCTCTTATGATATTGTCATCGGCAGCGGGATCATCGGAAAAACAGAGCTTTCCGGCAGTAAACGGACTTTGCTGGTAACTGATTCAAATGTGGAAAAACTGCATGCAACAGAGATACAGTCCGCGACCGGAGCTGAAAAAATCTTCAGTTTCACGGCAGGAGAGTCATCAAAGAAACCGGAAACCGCTCTTGATATATGCCGGTTTGCCGCACAGCTCGGCTTCGACCGCAAATGCCGTTTCGCCGCTGCCGGAGGCGGTGTCACCGGCGATCTCACCGGGTTCGCCGCCGCGATATATATGCGCGGCATCGAATTCATCCAGATACCGACCACCCTGCTTGCCGCAGTGGATTCCAGCGTGGGCGGCAAGACCGGAGCAGATATCCCCGAAGGGAAAAATCTGGTCGGTTCCTTCCATCAGCCGTCAAAAGTCATCATCGATACCTCGTTTCTGAAAACTCTCCCCGCAGAGGAACTTGGAAACGGACTTGCCGAGATCGTCAAGACCGCTGTCATCCTCGATGCGGAGCTTTTCCGTTCTCTGGAAAATGACCCCTGTTCATTGCTGGAAAAACCTGATTTCAATATCCGGTATCCGGAAATCATCGGCAGATGCTGTGAACTCAAAGGCATGATCGTTGCCGAAGATGAAAAGGAAAGCGGCAGGCGCGCCATACTCAACTACGGTCATACTTTCGGTCACGCTGTTGAGCTGCTCAGCAATTATACGCTGCCTCACGGCAGAGCAGTCGCCATCGGAATGGCGGCGGCGGGAGAACTTGCCGTCATGCGCGGAGTGTGGAAAAAAGAGGATGCTCAGAGACAGAAAAATCTGCTGTGCGCTCTCGGTCTGCCGGTTTCGCTCCCCGCAGGATACGATACCGCCGCTCTGATAGCCGCCATGCGCCGGGATAAGAAAAACAGCAACGGCGAAATCAAAGTCGTGCTGTGCAGCGGTATCGGCAAAGCAATGCTGCCGGTCGGGGTCGGGGAAAGTGAACTTTTCCGGGCATGGGAGATGATAAAATGACTGACCGTGACGGATGTATCGCCCTTAACATGATCTCCGGTATCGGTTATATCCGTTTTACCGCACTTTCGGAATATTTCGGCGGGGCGGGCAATGCCGCATGCCGGAGCGTTGAAGAATACCTCCGGGTAAACGGGATCAACGCCGCGGTGGCGGAAAAACTTGCCTCATCGGATATGCAGAAAATGTGCGATTATGAAAAGATCCTGGCGGAGCGTTCCGGTGTGCGTATCATAACCATCTGTGATCCGGATTATCCGCAGGTGTTGAAAGAGCTTTACGATCCGCCGGTATGTCTGTATGTGCGCGGACGTCTTCCGGCGTTTCCGGGCAAATCGATCGCCGTGGTGGGCAGCAGAAGGATGTCGCGCTACGGCGAAATGATGACTCATGCCATAACCAACGATGCCGCCGCTGCCGGATATGTCATCGTTTCCGGACTTGCTTACGGTGTTGACACCATTGCCCATCGCACCACTGTCGAATGCGGCGGAACGACCGTCGCTGTGCTGGGCGGAGGATTGCAGCATGTGCATCCGAGGGAAAATATCCCGCTTGCCAGAGACATCATAAACAGCGGCGGCGCAGTGATAAGTGAATTTCCCATGGATCATCCGGTCAGCCGCACGAGTTTTCCGCGCCGCAACCGGATCATCGCCGGATTGACCTGCGCCACACTGGTGGTCGAAGCAGGTGTCAAAAGCGGTGCGCTCATCAGCGCACAGGTCGCAGTCGAACTCGGACGCGATGTTTTTGCCGTTCCCGGTCAGGCGACCAATGAACAGGCAAAAGGCTGTCATAAACTTATCCGTGAAGGGGCGGTGCTCACCGAAAGTTTTGATGATATTTATAATCATCTTACCGGTGGTGTGCAAATGGGGCTGTTCCCTGAAAACTGCATGCTGCACGATACGGCGGAAAGTACTCCTTATATCCCGGCACCTCCGGAGGATCTTTCCCCTGATCTTGCTGAAGTTTACCAATATATTTCCGGCTCCGGAGTCTCCATGGAGGAACTGGCAGGGTATACCGGAATGGATACCGCTCAACTTGCGGCTCTGCTTATGCGTCTTGAATTCAAATTCCTGATCCGGCGCGGAGCTGACATGCTGTATTATCCGGCAGGAGGCAAAGCATGAGCAACTGCTGCTGTCCCTCAGGAAAATGCCGCGGACACATTCCGGTGGCGGAAATAATCTCCGGATGTGACCGGCTTTTCAACATGAATAAAAGCCGGGAACTCGGGGAGTATCTGCGGTACTGGCGCAGACGGGCGGCGGAGCTGGGGGATGAAAAGGGCGAACTTTCCGTTTTGAACGAACTCATGGGGCATTACCGCATGATGCGTGATGAAAACCGTGCCGTTGCCGCTGTGCGTGACGGTTTCGATCTGATCGGCAGACTCGGTATTTCCGGCAGTGTATCCGCCGGAACCATTTTTATCAACGGTGCAACCGCCCTTCAATCATTCGGTATGAGCAAGGAGGCTATGACGTATTACCGCATGGCGGAACAGTGTTTTACCGCAAACCTTGCCCCGGATGATGTGCAGTTTGCCGGCCTTTTCAACAACATGGCTTCTGCGTGTATCGATGAGGGCATGTTTCAGCAGGCCGGGGAGTATTATATGCGTGCACTGGAAACTTTGCGGACGGCGGGAAAACTTATGGATCTTGCTGTGACTTACGTCAACCTTGCGCAGCTTTACGATGCACTTGATCCGGAAGATGAGGAGCGTATCGGGCAGAATCTGGATGCGGCACTTGCCTGCTTTGACTCTCCCGCAGCGGTGCGCGACGGCTATTATGCCCATACCTGTCTCAAATGCGCTCCGGCATTCGGATATTTCGGCAGATTTATGGATGAAGCGGAACTTGAAAAACGGGCGGATGAGTATTATGAAAGGACTTGATGAGGCGGAAAATTTATTTTTCCGGCACGGACTTGAGTTTTTCAGGAGCCGTCATCCGGAAATTTTTCCGCGTCTTGCTTTCGGACTTGCCGGACACGGTTCGGAGTGTTTCGGGTTCGATGATGAGATCTCGCGCGATCACGATTTCACCAGAGGTTTTGCCGTATGGATCACAGCGGAAGATGAGGCACGTCACGGTTTTGAACTGCAGCGCAGTTATTTTGCATTTTTAAAGGAACATTATCCGGAAACTCAGGATAAAGGATCCAAACTTGGAGAGTCCGAACACGGCATCTGCCGCATCGGGGATTTTTTTGAGCGTCATATCGGCGTTCCGCGCGCTCCGCAGGATTGGCGGGAGTGGCTGTATACTCCGGAATACGCCTTTGCCGAAGCCGTGAACGGCAGAGTCTTTCTGGATAACAGCGGAGTTTTCTCATCCATACGCAAGCAGCTTGCTGATGGTATGCCGGAGGACGTCCGGCTGAAAAAACTGGCAGCGCGTGCCGCCGTTATGGCGCAGAGCGGACAGTACAATTATCTGCGCTGTCACCGTCACGGTGAGCCGGGAGCCGCCGGGATAGCTCTGGCGGACTTTGTCAAAAACTGCGTTTCTTTTGTTTTTCTGCTCAACCGGCGTTATTGTCCATATTACAAATGGATGTTCCGGGCGATGAGGGATCTGCCGGTACTGGGAGAACTGGTTTTTCCGCTGGAGTTCCTGCTTGATGACCCTGCCGGACCGGAAGAAAAGCAGAAAATGATCGAAGATATATGTTTCAAACTTACAGAAGAACTGCGCCGCTGCGGTTTGTCATCATCCGGAGACGGTTATCTTGAAGCCCATGCGTTCGCGATGATGAAAAAGATCCGGAATGAGCAGATACGTTCCCTGCATATAATGGAGGGATGAAAACGCAGAAAACAAAACAAGCCGCTCAATGGCGGCTTGTTTTGTTGATGATCTTTTCAGCGCACTTTTCATGTGCCGGAATAAAGATCTTTACTTGTTGTCCGGACAGGGAATGAACGCAGGATTCTGACGTTTAACCTCGTTGGTGACCCGCACCACTTCGATCGCCTCTTCCAGTTTGATCGGGAATTCAACACCTTCACGGATGGCCTTGTAGAGGTGTTTGTAGATATCATAGACAGTCGCTCCGTTTTCCGGTTCGACCATGATCGTTTTACGGACCCAGCGCGGCTTGTGTTCCGCACCGAAACCGCTGTTAAGCGCAGGAGTTCCGGCACTTGCCCTGACCGCCGGTTCTTTGTAGTCAGGATGCAGATAATTCAGCTGGATATCCTGTTCATCGGGACTGATGAGAGAACCGCGGGTGCCGTACACCGCATAAACCGGAGACTTCAATGCCACACCGCCGGAGATCTCAATGTCAACGACTCTGCCGTTTTCACCGCGCAGAATGACCTTGAGATGATCTTCGGCATCACCGAGAGCGGCGACACGTTTGAGATCGCTCCAGATGTCGGCGACCGGGGATTCCAGAAAACGCAGACCGTGGTCGATGAGGTGCGGTCCCCAGTTGTTCAGCTGACCGCCGCCGCACTCGATGAGAGTCTGCCAGTCATCGCGGAACGCAAACTGGTGACGGCAGAGCTTGATCTCATATACTTCACCGAGAACGCCGCTTGCGATGATCTCGCGGATGTGGTTGAAGGCCGCTTCAAAACGGCGGTTCTGACGGCAGAAAAGTTTGCCGGGGAAACGTTTGGCAGCTTCCAGCAGACGGTCGCAGCCCTCATCACTGATGGCGATCGGCTTTTCAGCAAAAACGATCTTGCCTGCCTCCAACGCGCGGATGCAGTATTTGACGTGGTCCGGTGAACGGACGGCGACGGATACCAGTTCGACATCCTTATCTGCCAGAAACGCATCACCATCGGTATAGCTTTTTGCCCCCGGAACTTTTTCCAGCATAAGTTTGCAGCGTTCGGGATCGATGTCGCAGACTGCCGCAACTTCAAACATTTCAGGATATCTGGCGATCTCAACTGCGTGCATCCCGTTTCCGGCACGTCCAAGTCCCCAGATTCCGACTTTGATTTTCTCTGCCATGATAAAAAATCCTTAATTATATCTTTGAAAGTATGGTCTCAACGCCATACTGTTAAGATACTGCTTTTTTTTGTTTTTTTCAAGATGTTTCCGGAGGAAACAGCAGAAAAACAAACAAAGCGGACGGCGATTTACCGGAAAAAGTAATTTTTACCTGATTTTTCTCCCGGATAATTTACTTTTACAGCCGGATCATGGGTCGTAATTATCACCCTGTCTATGGCGCAGGCATCGGGTTTGGACGATCCTTTGACATAAGAGGGACCCTGAAGTTTGAAAGATATATACACGTCATAGACTCTTTCCGGATCACGGTAATCATAAAGTTTTTCAAACTCCACCGGATTGAGTTTCCAGCTCCAGTGACTCCAGAAGCGCAGATGCGGAACAAATTTTATTCCGGAAAATTTGCACCAGTGGAACTTCTCATCGGCAGGCGGGGTCGGAAAAGTTTTCTTTTCAAGAACTTTTTTCCGTCCGCTGCGGTCGATGAGACCCATTTCAAATACTTTGCTGTGATCCGGATCAGTAAGATAAAGAGCCTGACCGCCGGAAGCATCCTTATCCGCACGCAGTTCGATGCCGCTGCGCTGGGTGGTGAAATCCGGCGGTAGAAAATCATAAACGACATCCGCTTTTTTCAAAAATTCCGGCAGTTTCACCGGATTGAGCATTGCCCGGTAAAGCATTCTGTTTTTGGCAAAAAGAGCTTTCTGTTCAAATTTCTTGCGGTAATAGCGTTTGAAGAAGTATTTTTTTACCGCAGCATCGGTATTTTCCAGCCAGCGTTTGGTGACCGTATCGCGGTCAAAAGTTCCGCCCTGATCCTTGAGCAGTCCGAGATCGATATTGAGCATGGCGGAGTCAAAGGCGATACGCTCCTGTTTTACTCTGGCAAGACAGGCGGGAGAACCGGCTGCGGCTTTTTCCGCTGCAGTGAGCAGACTGTCGCCTTTGAGGATGAACTCCCGGGTTATATATTTGCGTTTTTTATAGGCAGCGGCACAAACCGGGGCATCTGTTTTCAGCAGTGCATTTTCAATGTGAGCAAGCAGCTGTTCCATGAACGGAGCCGCAGGTCCGTAACATTTTTTCATGAAATCGGCGATCAGTGCTTCGGTATCCTGAAACGGATCGATCATCATCCGCATGTGCAGATAATGCATGAGATCACTGAATCCCGGGAGACATACGCCGGTACCCTCGCAGATCTCACTTTCGTTGAAAGCTCCGAGAAAACCTTTGCGGGCGAACAGCCTGATATCATCTGCGTGCGCCCGGACTTTGGTGTAGGGAACGGGAACATTTTCACAGAATATCCTGCCGTAACTCCAGATCGAGAGATTTTTTGAAACTGCGGACCAGCCGGAAACGATGTCATACAGCTTTTTATTTGCCGGATGCTCCAGACTGAACAAAGTTTCCCTGATGCCGGTCAGAAATTCTTTTCCCAGCATGGCAAAAGAGATCACCACCCGGTCGTGCGCTTTTATTCCGCGCGGCGGGATAAGCGTATCCTGATAGGCGTTGGCGTGGATATAGACATCCGGATAGACTTTTGTCACCTTTTCTGCAACGTGATTGAGAAGTTCAACGTAGGCTCCGGACTTTGCCCCGTATTTCTTTTCCAGTTCCGCACAGCGGGAACAGCAGCAGAAATCGTTGTTGTCATTGACCGACAGGGCATAAAACAGCGGATAACCGGTGCGGGGACGGTTCTTATTGATCTTCTGGCGGTCGGATCTGATGTATCCGAGCATCTTTTTGCAGATGATTTCGCGCACTTCAGGATGAGACATGCAGATTTGTCCCGGACCGTGTCCGTTGACCGCACGCGGACGTCTGCCGTCGGGCATCATGGCAAAATGCTCATCTTTGGTGAAATCAAGACTGTAATCGTAAAAGGTGTCAAATCCCCGGGGTGAACCGAATATCGTGTACCAGCCGGATGCCGGAGACGGGGCGACAAATGACCGGTTATGCACCCAGAACGGATTGAAGGAATATATTCCGGAAGTGCTGTCACGGTAACGGAAAAACGGTCTGCCGGAAATATCAAGATCATCCGGAACTGTAAGGCATTTTTTGCGGTCGATGTATTCAAAATCGACGCTGTAAGCCCGGTATCCGGCAAAACGCTCCAGAAATTCAAACGTTCCGTACAGCGTACCGCGTACCGGAGAACCTGCGATCTGGATGACATTGCTGCCCGCCCGGCGGATGTGCCACTCCTCTTCAGCATATTTCCGGCTGCCGTCAAAGGCAAGGTTTTTACGGGATTTCGACCAGCCGAGAAATATCGCAGGAGACTTACCGTCCCATTTGTTTTCATTGATGATACCGATCTTTTTGCCCAAGGAGCGTTCCAGCTGTTTTGAAAGCACATTTGCCGCGTAACGCAAAGAGGCATTCGCCCTGTCGTGCAGTACCACTCTCCAGGAGTGATCGACGGTCAGCGCAAAAAGCATCTGACTGCTTGAGAGCAGAATGACTGCAAGTATTTTCCGCATAAAAATATCTCCTTCCGCAAAAATCACAGAGTTTTTATCACCAGATCATCCACCGACGGCACATCCCAGACATTGTAAAGATTGTGCAGCGCGCCGTAAACGGTAACATAACTTTGTCCGGCAGCGTGACCGTCAAAAAACAGCTGATTGGCGTTTTTACCGTGCGCTCCGTAAGCTCCGATGTTGGTGGCGGCTGCCGGATATGAGGTACTGAAACCGTTGACCATACTTTCCGGCTTGCGCTGTCTGATCTTGGTTGGATCCAACCCGCCGGTCCAGTGGTCGATGAGGACCAGAGATTTGCTCATGTGTGGATTTTTCTGACTGCGCTTTTTCATCGTAGTAAATTTAGTATCCATGTCACCACCTGTCCACGGTTTCTTGCCCACACAGTTGATCCCCTGATTGTAGGCGTAACTTACCATGGATGGACGTTGATTATAGGCATAGCCGCCGTAGGTATCCGACGGACATACCATGTAGGACAGTTTTCGGACATTGTAGCTGCCGACCATCAGGCCGGTTTGTACCGGAGTTCCGAATTCAGGAACTCCGTACCAGTATATACGTTCGATCCACTGCCAGGTCCACGGACGCCCCGAGTCGACGTTGCAGAAGGAATTGAAATAATAATCGTTGTTGGCATCGGAATACATGCTCCACGCAACTCCAAATTGTTTCTGATTGTTGAGACAGGAACTTGATCTGCCCCTCTCACGCGCCTGCTGCAACGCCGGCATCAGCATCGCCGCAAGTATCGCAATGATCGCAATCACCACCAGAAGCTCTATAAGGGTGAAATGGGCGGCGGGGAGAGAGGAAACACTTCTTTTCCCGGGAAAACAAGTTTTTCCCCTCTCCCCACACCCCTCTCTCCTTTTCAAGAAAAGCGAAAAAGTTTTTGCTGACGCAAAAACCGCGTTATGTGCAGTACATGAAGCGTTTGCTCTGCAAGTATTATAAGAACTGGTTTTACCTTCCTGCCCTCCATAGCCCGCAGGGCGGCGGAGGGTCAAGAAAAGCG
>JAZSGR010000104.1:0-14909 GCA_045532825.1 Victivallaceae bacterium
CCCACGGGTACTGACTGCGCGCGTTTTTTACCCGCACGGCTTATTTTGTGCGGCGCAGATGTCAGCAGACAGCAAGTTCAGTCAGAGTCAGGCGCAGTTTATCAAGCGGCAGACCGATGATGTTATCCATATCTCCGCTTATTTCTGAAATTATCAACTCTCCGTGCTCCTGGATGGCGTACGATCCTGCTTTGTCAAGCACGTTGACCAGATTCAGATATTTTTCAATGACTTCATCTGATAAATTTTTGAAGCAGACCGCCGAAACTTCGCTCCAGCATTTTTCAAAAGCAGAGTTTTTACAAATGACCGCAATGCCGGTAATGACTTCGTGCTTTTTTCCGGACAGCGATCTGAGCGTGTCGCGGGCATCCTCAAGATCGCGCGGTTTGCCGATAAGACGGTCTTCAAAAACGATAGCAGTATCAGCTCCGATGACCACAGCATCCGGATACATCCGGCTTACCGCCGCGGCTTTCAGACGGGCATTCAACTGCGGAAGCAAAGAACAGGAGCAGCCGTCTTCCGGATGCTCCAATTCCTGTACTTTTTCACTTTTTACTTCAAACGGTATGCCCAGACGGCTGAACAATTCAAACCGTCTGGGGGATTCAGAAGCCAGCAGGACCATTTTGATGAAACACCGGTGCGGCGGTTTCTGCTTCCGCCTCATCTTCTTCTTCCTGCCTGAGCTTTTCGATGCAGATGGAGATATCAGTCATGGTACCGATGCCGAAAAGCTCTTTCATGACCTCTTTCAAACGCGGTTTGAGCTCCTGAACGATCTCAGGAAGTCCGGCTCCGGAACGCTCAAAACTGCAGAATATCTTGAGAGAATAGTTTTTCCCACGCTTGAAAAGCAGCAGCTTCCGCAGAAATATCTGCGGAAATCCGTGCAGTTCTTTTCTCACCACAGCCTCAACTGCACTGCGGTTGACGATCAGCTCACCATCCGCAGACGGAATAGTGATCCTGCTGCAGCGTCTGGTCCGGAACAGCAGAAAGATCAAAAGACGCACGATCAGCAGCAGGATAAATATGAGCAGAAATGTCAAAACCGCCGCCATGTATCCGCAGCAAAAATCATTTGCCAGCAGATTATCCACGGTCTCCTGTCTGACATTGAAAAACTTTAGGAATTCAGGACATGCCAGAAAATGAAAAATTTTCCGGAGTCCTCCCTGAACGAAACATTCTGAAGCGCAAATCATTGGCAATTATCCCGGCTGTTTTGATGAAAAGAGGCACAGGGAAATCTTACTTTCCCTGTGTCAATAAAATAAATCCCGTATCAGTTGAGCGGCATGGTATCGACTGCGGCGGGAACCTCGACATCCTCATCGGATTCTTCGACCTGTTCCTCGATCTCCTGGATGACCACGTTCACTCTGGGAACGATCATACCGGTGATCTCTTCGACAGTACCGATAACAGCCTTCTGGACACGTTCGGCAACCTCAGGGATACGGAAACCGAAAAGCAGATTGAGTTTGATCTCAATGCTAACCCGGTTGTCTTCCCCCAGCTCCACGGTGATGGCGCGTGCCTGCATGCGGCGGCTGCCGACCAGATTGGCGATATCATCGACCAGAGCACTTCCGGCAAGACGGGCGACACCCTCCTGCTCAAGAGCAGCCTGACGGACGAGTGCAGCGATAACATTCTCGTGGATCTTGACATCACCCATTTCGGAACCTTCGATCAAAGCGGTATTCTGGACGGTTTCCTGTTCGGTTTTTCTGGTTTCATTTGATGCTTTCATCTTTTATTCCTCCTTCTGTGGTGGTTTGGCACGTTCCTTCATCATCCTTTCGACAAATCCGGTATCGTATTTTCCTTCAACAAAGCTCTTGTGATTAAGCACGAGCTTCTGAAACGGCAAAGTGGTTTTGACTCCGTTGACGATGATCTCATCAATGGCACGGCGGCAGCAGGCGATCGCCTCTTCGCGGGTATTGCCGTGAACGATCAGCTTGCCGAGCAGACTGTCGTAATACGGCGGAATGGAATATCCGGAATACACATGGGTATCCAGACGCACACCGGGACCGCCGGCGGGAACAAAAAGATCGACGCAGCCGGGACTCGGTGAGAAGTTGTTGAACGGATCTTCCGCATTGATGCGGCATTCGATCGCATGACCTCTTACGGCAATATCTTTCTGCCGCAGCTTCAGATGTTCACCTGCGGCTATGCGGATCTGTTCCTTGATAAGATCCACTCCGGTAACAGCTTCGGTAACAGGATGCTCCACCTGGATGCGGGTGTTCATCTCCATGAAGTAGAAGTTGTTGTCGTTATTGAGCAGGAATTCAATGGTTCCGGCACTGGTGTAATTGGCAGCTTTTGCCGCCTTGACCGCCGCCGCTCCGATCTTTTCACGGAGCTTGGAGGAAAGGGCAGGTGACGGAGACTCTTCGATCAGTTTCTGGTTTCTGCGCTGTACACTGCAGTCACGCTCCCCGAGATGAACCACATTGCCGTAGTTGTCGGCAAGGATCTGCACTTCGATATGACGGGGGTTGACCAGATATTTTTCCATATAGAGATCGCCGTTGCCGAAAGCATTTTCCGCTTCGGTCTTTGCCGCGTAAAATCCCTGGATGAGACTGGGATCATTATGAGCGATACGCATACCGCGTCCGCCGCCGCCGGCAACAGCCTTCATGATGACCGGATACTTCAGCTGGTGAGCAAGTTTCAGAGCCTCCTCCTCGTTTTGGAGGACTCCGTCACAGCCGGGAGTGACCGGTACTCCTGCTTTTTTCATTGTATCACGGGCAACAGCTTTGTCGCCCAGAGCACGCATCGCCTCCGGAGTCGGACCGATGAATACGATTCCGTGCTTGCGGCATGCTTCAGCGAAATAAGCGTTTTCCGCCAGAAAGCCGTATCCCGGATGAATGGCATCCACATCGCAGATACCGGCAACGGTGAGCAGTCTTTCGATGGAAAGGTAACTTGCGGCAGGACGGGCAGGACCGATACAGACAGCTTCATCAGCCATTCTGACCGGCATACTGCCGGCATCTGCCTGGGAGTAAACCGCAACCGTCTTGATGCCCATTTCCCGGCAGGCACGGATGATACGGACGGCGATTTCTCCGCGATTGGCTATCAGGATCTTATTGAACACGTTTACACCACCTGTTGCGGATTATTCGATTACAAAAAGCGGCTGTCCGAATTCGACCGGCTGTCCGTTTTCGACCAGTATCTCTTTGATGACACCGGATTTTTCAGCCTTGATCTCATTCATGACCTTCATCGCCTCGATAATGGCAACGACACTGTCGGCAGTCACGCGGTCGCCGACACTGGCAAACGGTGCTGCATCCGGACTTGCGGCACGGTAGAATGTTCCCACCAGCGGTGAATCGATGGTCTCGGTCTTTGCCGGTGCGGCAGGAGCTGCAGCCGGTGCTTCAGCTGCGGCCGCAGGAAGAGACGGAGCTGCAGCCGGTGCTGCGACCGCGGGAGCGACCACCACAGGAGCAGCGCCTTTGACGGCTCCGCGGCGGATGCAGAGATTGCAGCCTTCGATCTCGATCTTGAATTCGCTCAGATCGTATTCATTCATCATTCTGGCAAGGGATTCGATTTCTTCTATCTTCATCATTTTCGCGGATCTTTCTGTATTTGATTATTTTTTAGATTTCTCTTCGGCGGAATCAAGATGTTCCACCAGCGCATCAAGCGCAAGTTTATAGGAAAACGCGCCGAATCCGGCGATAACACCGATGCATTTTGCCGCAGTGTACGACTTTTGACGGAATTCCTCCCGTCCGGAAATATTGCTGAGATGCACCTCCACTGCCGGCAGGGCAACTGCTGCCAGCGCATCACGCAGCGCAACCGATGTATGAGTATACGCTGCCGGATTTATGATGATCCCGTCGACCTGTTCCGCCAGGGCATTGCCGATCCTGTCGACCAACGCACCCTCGGTGTTGGACTGATAATCCAACAGTTCGCAATCACGCAGACGGGCATACTCCCGGAGATCGGAAACGATTTCCGGAAGCGTTTTTACTCCGTATATCCCCGGCTCCCGGACGCCCAGAAGCTGAAGATTCGGACCGTTAATCAATAAAATCTTCCGTTTCATATATAACAATATAGCATATTTTTAAAAATTTGCCAACTTTTTCCTGCAAACATATTCAATCTTCCACCACGGGCAGCGGAGTCAAGCTCAATTTCGGCTCCGGCTGTATCTGCAGAAGCATCTCTTTATCAAAAGGAGTTTTCAGTGCCGGATCAGTTTTACGGAAAAACACTGTAAACACAATGATGACTGCCGCCGCGATCAGCAGCAGCACAGCAGCAGCTCCGGCGGCAAGCAGAAGCAGCAGACGGCGCTGCTTGCGCAGACTCTCTTCACTGATCTCATGACCGTAACATGATTTGCTCACATCATCAGGAGCCTGACAGAGTATCTGTTTTTTCAATCCCTCGGTAATTCCGTCAAGAGTGGCGGCATCAAGATCGTACATCATGCCGAGCTTTTTGACACAGGCTACGATGTAAACCGGATGCACCGGTTGGGGCAGGTCTTCAAGATCACCGCTTTCCAGCGCCTTCAGGTGAGCTGTTTTGATCTTGGTCTCCGCTTCGACTGCTTCCAGTGTTATACCGAGATTTCTTCTGCGGTCATGAAGAAATCTGCCGGCCGCCATGTAATCGCGGGCAAAATCTCCGGCTTCAAAACACACCGTACGCGGTTCAGCAGTCTCTTCTGACGGCGGAACAGCGGAGTCTTCTTCCAGCAGAAGTTCTTCCTGATCTTCTGTATCTGCAAAAAGTTCAAGAGCTTCCTGTTTATTTTCTGACATATTATTAATACCTTCTATTCGTTGATTTCCATTCCGTCAAAAATAAGGATCTCCCGCTTGTTTCCACTGCCGGACGGGGGACCGATGATACCGCGCTCCTCCATCTGATCGATCAGTTCTGCAGCACGGTTGTAACCTATTTTGAGACGCCTCTGGATATAACTGGTGCTTGCTTTGCGTTCAAGGATCACCACTTCCAGCGCGCGGCGCATCGTTTCATCATCTCCCGGCTGCATGTACTTCTTTATCAGCGGAGCGATTTCTGCTTTATCCATGTCATCGAAGATATCATCGTCATCATCCATGCCGCCGCGGACGGGACGGTCTTCTTCGCCCTCTTCAAGCTCCTCGCCTTCAGCGATGACCGCACTGTCAAAGTTCTGCGGACGCTGATCGGAAACGAACTTTACGATGGATTTGATATCCTGATCGTCGACCAGAGCCCCCTGGATACGTTCAAGTCCGAAAGCTCCCGGCAGCAGAGCGAGCATATCTCCGAGTCCCAGCAGATTTTCCGCTCCCGGCAGGTCGAGGATCACCCGGCTGTCGACCAGCTGAAGCACCCGGAACGCGATACGGGTGGGCAAATTCGCCTTGATGACACCGGTGATGATATTGGTCGATGGTCTCTGGGTGGCGACCACGATATGCACTCCGGATGCACGGCCGAGCTGGGCGATGCGCGCGATGTAAGTTTCGGAGTCCTTCCAGGAGTCCTGCATACGCAGCTCGGCAAGTTCATCTATGATAACGATGAGTATCGGCATTCGGGTGACCGGATTGCCGAAGTTGTCTGTGATGATCTGACTGTCATTGCCGCGGATGGGAGTACCGTCTTTGGAAAGCGCATTGAACTCCGCAAGTTTTTTCACCCCGGCCCGTGCGAGTATCTTGTAGCGGTTTTCCATTTCAGTGACCGCCCAGCGCAGAGCGATGGGAACCTTTTTGGCATCGTTGATGACCGGAGTTATAAGATGCGGCAGTTTGCGGTAATCCTCAAACTCAACCACTTTCGGGTCGACCATGATAAGACGCAGATCATCCGGATTGAAACGGAAAAGCAGACTCATTATCAACGTATTCATACACACAGACTTACCGGAACCGGTAGAGCCTGCGATCAGCAGGTGCGGAGCTTTGGCAAGGTCGATGATGATCGGTTTGCCGGCAACATTTTTACCCAGAACAACCGGAATGGCAGCTTTGCCGTTTTTCCACTCATCGCTTTCCATGATACTGCGCATGAACACCGCCTCACTGCGGGAATTCGGCACTTCAACACCGACCACGTTACGTCCGGGGATCGGAGCAAGTACCCGGATGCTCAAGGCGGAAAGATTCATCTTGATATTGTCTTTGATCTGTTCGACCTTTTTGGCAGGCACGCCGTCGGCAAGACTGATCTCATACTGGGTGATACGGGGACCGGAGGTGTAACCTACGACTTCACCGGCAATGTTAAAGCTGTCAAGTGAACGCTGTATCTGCAAAGTGGCATTTTTGATCGCCTCCGGCGACTCCCCGGTGACATCGCTGCCGAGGCTGAGCATGGAAACCGGAGGAAGAGTATATTCCATTTTCGGCTCCGCCTTCATGCGCTCACCTTTTTCGGTGATAGTTTTACCGACCTCATTGGCAACTTCCGGATGAGCAGCGGCACGGCGCGGCACAACAGGAACATTTTTTTGCGGAGTTTCAGTTTCAGCAGGCGTTTCAACATCATCCCCGCCGTCAAGAAGAGTATCATCAAAAAGCTCCTCCGGACCGGATTTTTTCTTTTCATCTTCCTCTTTCCTGTCCACCTGCTTGAGCAGGGATGCCAGACGGGAGCGGGGCGAAGTTTCCTGCACAGCATTGTTTTCAAAAAACTCCTCTTCAAACACCTCTTCCTCTTCTTCCGGAACAGCCTCCGTGCGCTTCCTGCGCGGTGCAGGAAGCGGGGGAACTGCAAGATGTTCGATTATAAGTTTGTGCCAGTCTGAAATATATATCACGATCACGCCGCCGGTGAGGAACGCCCAGCCGCAGATCATGGTGCCGATCGCCCCTATCAGACTGCGCATCACACCTTCACCGGCTCCATAAGCCGGATAAGCCGGAGCCGCCAGCACCTGTCCGATGACTCCGCCGGAAAGTGACAGTGCAGGGACCTGACTTCTTCCCAGACCGAGCCGTTCGCAGAGTCCGGAAAAAACTTCCGGATTGAGTCCGAATATCAGGATCAGTCCGGTCATCACCAGAACACTTCCGCCGGCAAATACGGAAAATCTGCCGGGAGACTGAAAAAGTCCGCGGATCACACGCAGCAGCGCAAGCAGCGGGACAAAATATGCAGCAATACCGGTCAGACGGAACAGATACAAGCCGAACCATGCTCCCAGCCTGCCGATCCAGTTTTCAGGGATACCTTCCGTTCCGCCGGAAAGCAGTGCGGCATCAAGCGGAGAATAGCTTGCAACAGCAAGAAACATCAGCAGAACTGCCGCAAATAAAAAGATTTTTAAAACGGAATTCTTTTCCGTCATAGCGTCCCCCGTCCGCAGTTTGTTTTATTTACGATGCCCGGATACAGCATCAACGATTTATCCAAGCGTAATATAGCGTATGAATTTCATAAATTCAAACACAGTATTTTAACAATTCCAAAAAACATCTTATTTTTTTCAACCACGCTGGCACAGCACCGCCGTCATCCGCCTGATTTCACCGTCAGAGCAGCCCTGCGCTTCACCGCAAATGACATTTTGCACAAAAAATACAAATAATTCATACTTTTTGATTACACGCAACTTGTAAAACAATCAAATATGAGCTATATTCATGAGTATGGGAATGTCGTACCCCGAACTTATAAAAACTGGAGGTTTTACCATGTCAGATTTAAAACAGGTTTTGAACGATGAGATCCGCCGTCTTGCCAGAAAAGAGGTCAAACTGGCAGTGCAGCCGCTTCAGGCAAATATCGTTGCACTGCGCCGTCAGATATCGGAATTGAAAAAGATGCTCAACGATGCAAATAAAAAAGCAGAGATCATCAAGAAAAAAGCCGCAGCCGGTGAAGCTGTCACTGTTGCAGATGAAGAACCCAAACTGCGCCTCAATGCGGCTGGCATCGTCCGCATCCGTACCAAACTCAAACTCACCCAGAGCGATTTTGCCAAACTGCTGAATGTTTCGATGCACACCGTATGTTCATGGGAAAAAGGCAAAAGCTACCCGCGCGCAAATGCAAAAGCACGGATCTGCGCCCTGAGAACTGTCGGTAAACGCGAGATCAAAGCAATGCTCGGAAATACCGGAACAGAAGCTGCTTCAGAATGATCCGGAACAGCACATCAACTACTGGAGATGATCAATGAAAAAATTATTCCTCGTATCTGCGCTGATCGCTTCATTCTGCTGCGCACCTGTACACGGAAACGATATCGGTGAAAAAATCGCACTGTATATTCCCAACCGTCTTATAGATGCACTTGACATGTTCTCATTCAGTCTCGGAGTCGGACCTGCTGTCGAAGCCAGACTCATGGGAACCAGATTTGTCGATGTCGGGGCCGGAGCAAGCCTTTTCTGCTACAAATTTTACAAGCATCACAACCGCCAGTACGGTTTCGGTGTTGAAGAGGGTTGGTACTGGTCTTTCGTCTCCGTAGGCGAAGAAAGTTACAGCATGCTCGCAAGCACCAGTCTTGTAGACAAATATGTGGAGCACCGTGCAGGTATCCCCGATCCCACCACCAGGACCTATGATTTTTTTGACGGTCCCCGTGACTACTGGGCGATCGGCGGAGCTCTCGGTTTTCTGGTCGACGGCGATGTTTATATCCATCCGATGGAGTGGATCGACTTCGCCCTGGGATTTTTCCTGATCGACATAAAGAACGATGATCTGGTGTTTGACGATTTCCGCTGACACCGTCTGAACGGGAAACATTTCCCGCTGTAAAAACATGAGACATTTTGTCTGCAACCGCTGCGGCAGCTGCTGCCGCTGGGAGGGCTGCGTAAAGGTCGTACCCGATGAGATCGACCGGATCGCAGCCTTTCTTGACATGCCGGTCGATGAATTCATTGACCGGCACACCCGGCTTTCCCCCGACCGCAAACACCTTTCCCTGCTTGAAAAAGAGGATGGTTCCTGCCGGTGGCTGGCGGAAAACGATCCGCCGGAGTGCCTGATAGATCCGGTCAAACCGCAGCAGTGCCGCGATTTCCCGGAAAAATGGAACTTCCCCGGATGGCAGTCGGAGTGCGGCGGAACTTTCAAGGAGCAATGAATTTTATGAAAAAAATGGGCAGTCTGATAGTGATCTCCGGTCCATCCGGAGTCGGCAAATCCACTCTTATAAGCAGAGTTCGCAACCGGATGCCGGAGCTGGAGTTTTCCATTTCCTGCACCACACGTTCGCCGCGTACCGGCGAACAGCACGGCAGAGAATATTATTTTCTCACCGATGAAGAATTTCTCCGGCGCGAAGCCAACGGCGAATTCATCGAGACAGCCGGAGTTTTCGCACACCGCTACGGAACTCTCAAAAGTGAAGTCATGCAGCGTCTGGAAAAAGGCAGTTCCGTATTACTTGATATTGACGTTCAGGGCGCATTGAGCATCCGCAAAGCCGCAGAGCAGGACAGGGAACTTGCAGACTGTGCCGCATTCATTCTGATCGCTCCTCCGGATCTTCCGACACTGGAAAACCGTCTGCGTTCCCGGGCAACGGATGCCGAAGAACAGATCACAAGACGGCTCGCCGCCGCACAGAAAGAACTGTCGCATTTCCGTGCCTATGATTTTCTGATCGTCAACGACGATCTTGAAGGTGCCGCTGAAAAATTATACAATGTGCTGGATTCACTGAACGCCAGGATCCCGCTGATAAAAGAGGAGCTTTTCCAATGATCCGTGAATTGCCTTTTACCGTTCTCGGTGTTACCGGCGGGATCGCCGCATTCAAAGCCGCTGATCTCTGCAGTCAGCTGGTAAAACGCGGATACCCGGTACAGGTCATTATGACTGAAAACGCACAGCGTTTTGTTACAGAACTGACTTTCCGTACACTTTCAAAGCGTCCGGTCATTACTTCGCTCTGGGATGCTCCTGACTGGAAGCCGGAACACGTATCCCTTGCAAATGAGGCAAAGCGCTTCATCGTTGCCCCGGCGACCGCCAATTTCATCGCAAAATTCGCCAACGGCATCGCTGATGATGCCCTTTCCACCTTTGCCGCGACCTATTCCGGACCGGTGATGATCGCTCCGGCTATGAATCCTGCAATGTGGAGCAATCCTGCGTGTCAGGAAAACGTGCGCAAACTCTCACGCCGGGAGATCGTCTTTGCCGGACCGGTTTCCGGTCACGTCGCATGCGGCGCAGACGGAGTCGGCAGAATGATGGATGTAGCCGACATCCTCACCGCATTTGAAGAAATGGATTGACAGTTCCGCTAAAGACCGGATAATCCCTGTACTTGATATTTTTCCACAGCAGTTTATTATGATAAATGCCGTTGCCTCAACGGCTCCGCAGAGGTGCGGACAAAACGGAACCGAAGGAGCATGAGTATGAAGAAAACCGCCGCCATTTTTTCCGTCATTATATTTTCCTGCCTTGCAGTATGCAGTGAACCGTTCTTGTGGAAAGCAGAGGCAAAAGACGGTACACTCACCGTAACTGCCGAAGTACAGGATGGTTACTATTTTTACCGCAGCACCCTCATTCTTGACGTGGAAGGATCAGGGACCGGTCCGTTGTCTCCCGTCAAATCTCCGTCAGGAAAAATCATTGCAGATGATATGTTCGGGGAAGTCGAAGTATACGGCAGCGGGAAATGGCAGTGGATCTTTCAGAACAACGGTCCGTTCACCAAAGCATCAGTGAACTTTCAGGGATGCCGCCGTGCCTCCGGTGATTCTCCGGCGGTCTGCTTCATGCCAAAAACAGTAAACCTGCTGCCGGCAAGCTCCCCGTTGCGTAAACTGGAAGAAAAAACCGCTGTACTCCCGGTAAGTCTCGACGGTTTCACTTTTGTGCGTAAACTCACAGGACTGCATTCTGCATCATCATTTTCAGCGTGGCTTGATGACAGCACTCCTGAATACAACGGAAACAGTGCATACAGTTCCGCAGGTTTCCTGATGCTTGCCCTGCTCGCTCTTGCCGGCGGCCTCGCCCTCAATCTCACCCCATGTGTGCTGCCGATGATCCCCATAACCCTTGCGATCATCGGGGCAGGAAACAACTCCGGCAGACAGGGTTTTCTCCGCGGTCTGCTGTACGGGGCAGGTATGGCATCCGCCTACGGAATACTGGGACTTGCAGTCATCCTCACCGGCAGCCGGTTCGGGGAACTGCAAAGCTCCATGTACTTCAACTTTGCCATTGCGGCAGTCTTTGTACTGTTGGGGTTGTCGATGGCTGGAGTTTTCAACTTCGACCTGTCAGGAGTCTCGGCAAAATTCCGTCCGGCAGCGATCCCGGGAGGGAAGGCAGTAACAGCATTTGCTCTCGGAGGCGTTTCCGCACTGCTTGCCGGAGCCTGCGTGGCTCCGGCTGTTGTCAGTATACTGGTACTTGCCACCTCGCGTTACCACAGCGACGGAGCTGCGGCTCTGCTTCTGCCGTTTCTGCTCGGTACCGGCATGGCTCTGCCCTGGCCCTTTGCCGGAGCCGGTCTGGCAGTACTCCCCCGTCCCGGCAGATACATGGTCATGGTGAAATATGTATTTGCCGCGATGATCTTCGCAGCCGCTCTGTGGTACGCCATCACCGGCTGGCAGTTGCGTCCGCAGGCGTGGAGTGCAGAACGGGAAATGATAAAATTTGATGACGACCTTGCACAGGCGGCGGCTGAAAACAAAGATGTCATCATCGATTTCCAGGCATCATGGTGCAAAAACTGTGCGGCGATGAAAAAAGTGCTCGCCGATCCGGCTGTGGCTGATAAACTCAAAAAATTCAAAGTTATCGTTTTCAGAGCTGAATCCATGTCTGACCCACGGGTCTCTGCACTGCTGGAAAAATGGCAGATCCAGGGACTCCCGGCATTCGTGATGCTCCGGCACGAAAAATAAAAGCCACCGGACAACAGCAGAGTACTGTATAACTTTCTGCTATTGAAAAATCTCTCTTCAGAGTGTATATTAGTAAGATCGACAGAAAAGCCGCCCCGTAACGGGATGGTTTCAGCGGTTCCGGAGAACATCCGGTGCCGGAATGTTGAGATTTTGTAAAAGATTGCCGTTTTGTAATGCGGCATTTTCTTTTTTGGGATACTCTGGTTTGATATTTTGTTACAGATTATGATGAGCAGGTTTTCAGCGAAACAACTGATCACTTCACCGGTCCAGCTGTTGAAGCCGGTCGCTGTTGCAGTGTGGATAGGGATCATTGCGCTCTGCATTCTCCTGATCGGTGAGATGGAGAACATCCCCTGCTGTACGATAGTTTCCGACTGCGTCAGGGATATCGGTCTTTACGGCAGTATCGTATTTTCCGGTTGTACGCTGTTTTACTTTCTGGTGCAGGCACTGCTGGCGGTGTTCTACCGTCCGGCAGCGGACCTGGAAAGAGAGAAACTTCCGGCAGTCACAGTCATAATCCCCGCATACAACGAAGGAAAGCAGATTGCAGATACGATCGAAAGTGTCCTGCAGGCTGATTATCCGGCGGAAAAACTTGAGATCATCGCGATCAATGACGGCAGCGGAGATGACACCTGGCAGTGGATAAGATCCACCGCTGAAAAACACCCCGGCAGCATTACTGCGATAAATCTCGAAAAAAACGGCGGCAAAAAGCACGCTCTCTGCACCGGTATTTCCCGTGCCCGCGGCGAAATCGCCGTGACCATAGACAGCGACTCGGAGATCGTCAAAGATGCGCTGCTCAAAATCGTCTGTCCCTTCAGCGACCCCAAAGTCGGTGCCGTTGCCGGAAACGTCCGGGTGATGAACCTCAAAGACGGCTGTATCCCCAAAATGCTCGATACGGCATTCGCATTCGGTTTTGAATTCATGCGTGCCGCCCAATCCCGCATACACTCTGTACTCTGTACTCCGGGAGCGTTGAGTGCGTACCGTATCGCAGCAGTAAAACCGCTGCTGACATGGTGGCTCAACCAGACCTTTCTCGGGCGTCCGGCAACGATCGGTGAAGACCGTGCGATCACCAGCATGCTGATACGTCAGGGCTGGTACTCGGATTTTCAGAGCAATGCATTCGTATTCACCCGTATGCCGGTGACCTACTCCGGAGTTTTCAAAATGCTGACCCGCTGGTGCAGAAGTGACATACGCGAAAACATCATCATGCTGAAATTTGCATTCTTCAATCTGCGTCATTTCAGGTTCCGCCAGCTTGGACTGCAGCTCAACGTACTGTTTGCTTCGATAAGCATCATCCTTCCGCTGTTCTCGATCCCCGCTCTGTTTCTGGCAATATTGAGCGTGCCGCTCGAAGCTTGTCTGCTCCTTGCCACCGGAAACGTATTGTGGTCCACCGTGCCTGCTTTTATCTACGCCAGCAGATACGGTATCCGCAACTCCTGCTGGGCTCTTGTTTACGGTTTTTACTATCTGCCGTTCCTTTCCTGGATCGGCATATATTCAGTGATAACGATCCGCAACAATTCGTGGATCACCCGGCAGCTGCCGCTTGCAGACAGTAAAAAATCTGAATAGTTTCCGGATATCTGCTCTGCGGAAAACGGTTGTGCATCACAGAAGACAACGGAGTTTTTATTCACCACAACTGCAACGCCGGATTTTTTGGTGAAAAAAAATGATTTTCTCTTGCAATTTCAGGGTATTGCAAGTATATTTCAATGTGTTGTTGTAAGTACAGTTCCGGAAATCATAAAATTCCCGGGCAGGAAAAGAAAAATTAAGGATAGACATAATGAAATTCTGCAAATCTTTTGTTATTTTGACACTGGTAATTTTCAGCTTGAGTGTTATGCCCCGCCTTTCTGCAGATGAACCGGCAAAAGCCAACGATCAGTGGATCATGCTTCCGGTGATGAAACTCAGCCGCGGTATCGCCAATGTGGCATTCAGTCCTCTGGAACTGCCGATCAAGTGGTGGGAAACCGGTAATGAAATGGGCGGTATTGCCGGAATCACCTATGGTACGCTCCGCGGCATCTGCTATGTGGTTGCCCGTATCGGCGTCGGACTCACCGACATCGTGACGTTTCCGTTCCCCCTGCCGGATTGTCCGGATGATCCCGACGGCTACGGTTCCGGTTACGGTCCTATCATGACTCCTGCCTGGGTCATCGACGTAAATCACGACTGGCAGAACTTTGTTTACAGCCGCGAATCTATCGTTGTCGATCAGAACTGACGGTCTCTGACCGCAAAGTGATATAACTACCGGACATTGGCAGGGCAGCCTGCCATGTTTTTTTTAGCCGCACTGAAGTTGTGCGTGCCCGGAGATTTTTGAAATAATCGAACTATTGAAATACAACTTTTTTACAGGTACATATCATGAGTTTTTCCTGCGGTTTTGTCGGACTGCCCAACGTGGGCAAATCCACTCTTTTCAACGCACTCTGCCGCGGCGGAGCTGAAGCGGCTAACTTCCCCTTCTGCACCATTGAACCGAATACCGGTATCGTTCCGGTTCCAGACGCCCGTCTGGAAGTTCTGTCAAAAATGGAAAAATCCGGCAGGATCGTTCCTTCAAGCCTCAAATTCATCGACATCGCCGGTCTGGTGCGCGGAGCAAGTCAGGGGCAGGGATTGGGCAACCAATTCCTCGGTCACATCCGCAATGTCGATGCCGTAGCTCACGTCGTCCGGGTTTTCAACGACGGTGACGTGGTCCATGTCGACGGTGATTTTGATCCGGTGAGCGACTTGGAAACTATCGAAACCGAACTGCTGCTCTCCGATCTTGAAATGATGGAAAAACGCCGTGACAAGGCTTATAAACTTGCCCGTACCAACGACGCCGAAGCCAAGTTTGAATATGAGACCATTCTGGATATCTGTAAACAGCTTGCCGACGGCAAAGTGCCGACTTACGATAAAGAGAACGAAAAAGTTGTCAAAATAGTCAATTCTCTTGAA
>JAZSGR010000179.1:0-9757 GCA_045532825.1 Victivallaceae bacterium
AGCAATGTCGAGTTTTGCGCCGAGTACGGTGCGGAAGTGTACCTTTGTACACGACCAAACCGGCACAGGCGCAAGGCTCGAGATTGCCCGCGATGCGCCACCGCAGTTTGAACAACTTTTACAAAAAATGGGACAATAACATAACGTAAAAAAATTAAAATAAATATGCGGTACACTCCGTTATATGAGTATCCCGTATCCGGAAAACAGAAAACAGAAAACAGAAAGGATTTTTCACTATGATCTCACAGCCCGGAGACAAACGCATGGCACTTATTGCAGTGCTTATCGCCGTTCCCGTTTCAGCACTGATAACCATGGGTGTGCACACCTTTGTAAAAAACGGAGACACTGCAGTGTCTTATCCGCAGCAGACCGGATTTTCCGCGCAGCAAAAGGGTGGACACCGCCATCACGGTTCCGGAATGTCCGATGCCAAAAAAGAGGAATTCCGCAAACGGTTCATGGAGTACCGCAAGGAAAGAGGAGAAATGCAGCAAAAACTTGCCAAGCTGTACAAACAGCGGCTTACACTGATGCAGAATGATAAAAAAGTCTGTCCGGTCAAACTGCTCAAACTTGAAACCGAAGCATTGATATCCGAAGCCTCGCTTATGCGCGGAGTATCCCGGCTTGCCACGCGCGGAGAAATAATATCATTCACAGCAGTGCGGGCGGTGACCGCAGAAAAAACCGTTGAGCTGGATAAAGTGGCATTCAAAGCGGGAAAGATAAAAAAGGACACCATGCTTGAAAATGAGATCAACAGTCTCAAGCTGCAGCTGCAGCTCACCGGCAGCCGTTTGCGGCATGATCCGGAGTGGAAAGCGGCATACGCTTCATACAGACAGAAGCCGGGACTTGAGGCGTTGAAGGGGATGCTTGAGGCGGAGCTTGAAGCTGCGCGCAGAACCGCAAAACACCGCCGCTGAAAAAAAAATAAAAAATTTTGCCTCCCCGTGCTTACGGGGACGTGATCAAACGGCGGAACGTTTACCGCCGCCTTAAAATGGCGGCGGAACATTAAGTATCGCTGATAAGCGATACGCTATTTACATCGCCGCTTGCGAGCGGCGATACCGCTCACCGGGAGCGAAGTAGAAAAACAGCAGCGAAAGCGTTGCTGTTTTTTTACATTTGAGCGTACGGTGCTTTTACGGTAATGCAGCGCAAGTTTTGTATAGCCGGTCATGCCTGATATATATGTGGGGGCGGCGCATGAAATGAGAATAATGAGAGTTATGAGAATTATGAGAGTAATGGGTAAACGGTGCGCCGCGCTTTTTTTGCCGTCAGGGTACTGACTGCGCGATTTTTTACCCACACGGCTAATTTCGGCGGCGCAGAGATCTCATAAATCTCATAGTTCCCATTATTCCCATAACTCTCATCAAACCGCCGCCCCGAAGCGGCTGGCATACCGCAGCGGGCATACCGCATGTGCTGTACGATCGTCAGGTTTGACAGCCCGGTGTCTTGAGAGCAGTTATACCTTACCGGTAATGCAGCGCAAGTTTTGTATAGCCGGTCATGCCTGACAACTCGCGGGGGCGGCGCATGAAATGAGAATAATGAGAGTTATGAGAATTATGAGAGTAATGGGTAAATGGTGCGCCGCGCTTTTTTTGCCGTCAGGGTACTGACTGCGCGATTTTTGACCCGCACGGTTTATTTTGGCGGCGGCGCAGAGCTCTCATAGTTTTCATAGTTTTCATAGTTTTCATAGCTCTCATAGTTCTTTAAACCGTCGCCCCCAAGCGGCTGTCATACCTTACCGGTATTGCAGTGCGGCGCAGAGATCAGAACTTGAAGATCGAACCGATCTTTTTGCCGAGAATGATCGAGGCTGCGGCAAGCGTAGCCGCCAGAAACAGCATCGCCCAGACTCCGAACGCACAGGCTATGCCCGGACCGGCTCCAAGTATCTGCGAGAGCTCAAACAACGCCCTGGTGATCGGGAAAAATTGCGATTTCTGGGCAAGGATAAGCGAGTCGGAAACCTCCAGCATGGAGAAACTGAAAGCAAACAATCCGCCTACCATGATATTTGCCGCGATCAGCGGAAGCGTGATCTTTGTCAGAACTCTGACCGGTCCGGCACCGAAGTTGCGCGCGGCGTTTTCCAATTCCTCCGGAGTCTGCTCCAAACCGGAGGAAACCGCACGCACAACATAAGGTATACGCCTGACCGCATACGCAGTGGCAAGCAGCCATAACGGATTTTCCACCGGATCGAAAAGCGCATGCGCCCAGGTGTACTTCACTGACATACTCAAAAATCCGAAAGCGATCACCACTCCCGGCACCGCAAGCGGCAGCATGGCAAGCAGATCGGCGGCAGCTGCTCCGCGAAGTTTCCAGCGGCAGGAGGCAAGCGAGATCAGAACTCCCACAGCAACCGCGATCAACATTGCGAGAATGGAATAACGCAGACTGTTCATGATCGAAGGCAGCACCAGACTGTTGGAGAGCGCACGGTCAAAATACTCCAGTGTAAATCCCTGCGGCAGAAGCGTGTTGTAATAACGCTTGAAAAACGCGCACAGCACCAGAATGATATGAGGCAGCGCAGAAACCACCGTCACCAGCAGAAACGCTCCGAGAGCAAGGTATCCGCGGAGTGTTCCCAGTTTGCGGGCAGAACTGCCGAGCGTTCCCTTGCTCTGGGAGTTTTGACTGCCGCCCAGGACCAGACGGCTGAAAACATACATTCCGGATGATACCGCCAGCATTATGAATACCAGAGAATAAGGCAGCGGATTGGTCTCAAGTTCAGTCAATCCGTTGAGTATCTGCACCGGAGTGACCCGGTTGTATCCGAACATCAGCGGAGTACCAAGTTCAGTAAAACTCCAGACAAGTACGATACTTCCTCCGGCAAGTATCCCCGGACGCATCAGCGGCAGCTGTATGCGGAAAAAACGCCGCCATCTGCCCGCCCCGAGATTGGCAGCTGATTCCGTCAGAGCCGGATCGATGTTCCCAAGCGCAGTCACTAAATTCAAATAGAATATCGGATAAAGATGCAGCATCTCGATCGCACAAACCGACCAGAATTTTCCCTGTCCTCCGAGAAAATCCACTCTGGCAAATCCCAGATTTTCCAGCAGAGTATTGACGATCCCGTAATGCCCAAGCAGCTGCTGAAATCCGAGAGCTCCCACAAACGGCGGCAGGATCATCGGGACCAGCATGAGTGCACTGCACATCTCTTTGCCCGGAAAATCAAATTTGTCATAAATAAGAGCAAGTCCGAGCGAAATCACAAAAACTCCCGCAGTAGTGACCACCGCGACCTCAAAGCTGTTCAGCAGTCCCTGCACGTAGATGTGATTGCGGAACACCTCCGCTATCAATTTGAAATCAAATCCGGTTTCGACCACCGTCCACACCGGCAGCAGCAGAAAAACCGCCAGAAAAGCCACCACAGCTGAAAAGAAAAGATATTGACAAAAACGGCGCATATCAATCACCTGCCCTGTGCGGCAAGCTCTGCCGCTTTCAAATAATTGCTTCGTGCAAAATCGCTCCATGACCTCAACATTGCCGCGATATCCGCAGCAGTGTTGCCGGGAGCGATCCGCAGTTTTGCGTTGACTTCAGATGCCTCACGGTAGGTAAAAGGCAGAGCATTGAACACCGCCATAGCCTCCGGCACCTTTTCCGGACCGCCGGCAGCAATGATCGCTTTCCACGCCGTCTGCAGTTCGGATGCAGGATCAAGCATCACACTTTTTATCACCCGGCTGATAAGTCCGTAATATTTGCCGGTCCATGCGGAACGGTACACAAAATCCGAACCGGAACGGTAAGGATCGTAATCCTTTTCAAAGCGCAGCTCATCGTATTTTTTATCATACAGTTCACGCCGTACAGCCGGACGGTTGAGAGAATAAACCTCCGGTCCTCCGGGAGTACCGGTCTTGAAACAGTGCAGCTTCTGCCCTTCAAGCGAAAGCAGAAAGTCGATGAACCGCTCCGCGACCACCCGGTTCGGCGCACCGCGCAGCAGCTGTATCGGATCAGCCGAAACCGCCGTTCCTCCGCGCGGAGTGATATAGCGTATGGTATCCTTTCCGGACATCCGCCTGACCCACGCTGCCTGACTCAAAGCATAGGAGTCTATCGCCATTCCGCAGGCGGCATCACCCATCGTCACATCACGCACCACCTGACTTGCAGACTCGGTCACGCTGCGCGCATTGCCGAAAATACGCTTGATGAGGTTCAAGCCATCCGCCCACCCCTGCTCCGGCTCACCGGCCTCCGCCATGCACTGCTGGATGAGTATCTCAAAACATTTGTTGGCTGAACCGGATTTTGAGGGATCTGCAACCGAAAGCAGATTGAAAAACTCCGGTTTTGCAAGATCTCTCCAGGCTTCCGGCATCGAACCGTTTTTCATATCATTGATCCGGTCAGTGTTGCAGCAGATGCCGAATGTCGAAAGCACCACGCCGTACCACAGACCGTTGGCATCATAAAGACGGTCTCCGCCGAATGTTCCCGGAATGGATGAGGATTTGAAATATTCCGGATGACGTTTCTGTACTCCGCCGTCGACCGCAAAGCCCTTCGACGCCTGACGGATCATTTCAAATGTACCGCCGCCCGCCATAAGATCTATACCGATGCCGACATCTGACTCAAGAAACATGCGTCGCGCACGTTTTTCCTCTTTTCCGGCACGTGGATCTTTATCAACACGCGGATCGGCAAATGCAGCAGCGACCCGGCTGTTCCAGGTGCCGTGCTGTCCATAGTAATGGCGGAACTCCGCTTCAAAGCGGTCGGCTATATAACGCACAATGTCCCGGGTGCCCCCGGGAGTTCTGAAATCAAGAACGACATCTCTGCCGAACTTTTCCCGGTAATATTTTTTGAATGCCCGGTCATATTCATCACGTATGCCTTTATTATGGGCTGAAATTATCACCAGGCGGTCGGCATCAGCATCGGCAGACACCTGCACTTTTTCCTCTGCCGGACGCAGCAGAAAGGGCATAAGCAGCAGACTGCCGGGCAGCAGTATACAGAAAAATATCCGCTTGAACATCAGTTGAACTCCGCAGCATTGACAGACAACAGATAGCCGGGTTCAAAAAGCAGCCGGTACACACTGCCGGTGATACGTTTTGCCGGAGCACTTTCACGCACCGCGATCTTCTGATCCCCGGCACGGAAGATCCAGTCGCAGCTTTCTCCGGAAAAAGTACGCTCTTCAAGCACCGCTTCAAACGAACCGGGAGAATCGTTTTCCACGATGCGGATGCGCTCCGGACGGATACCAGCCGCCGCAGAAGGATACTCTCTGCCGGTAAGTTCGAATTCACCGAATGAAGTTCTGATATGTCCGCCGGAAATCTCACCGCTGATGAAATTCATATCCCCGAGAAATTGCGCGCAGAACTGTGTTTCAGGGTAATTGTAGAGATCTTCCGGCCCACCAAGTTCGCGGATCAGACCTTTATGCATGACTCCGATACGGTCAGCCATGCTCAACGCCTCCTGCCGGTCATGGGTGACGTAAAGAGCAGTAAGTTTGCGCAAGGCACAGATACGTCTGATCTCACTGCGCATGGCATCGCGCAGACGGGCATCAAGGTTGGAAAGCGGTTCATCGAGCAGCAACAGAGCCGGATCGACCGCCAGTGCTCTTGCCAGAGAGATACGCTGCTGCTGACCGCCTGAAAGACTCGGTATCCTGCGTCCGGCAAAATCCGCAAGCTGAACAAGTTCCAGAGCTTCCATGACTTTGTTTTCAAGTTCTTTTCCGCGAACTCCGGAAGTCCGCAAGCCGAATGCAACGTTTTCAAAGACACTCATGTGCGGCCACAGGGCATAATTCTGGAACACCATGGCGGCACGTCTTTTTTCAGGCGGCAGGGAACCTATGTCAACGCCGTCAAAGGAGATCGTTCCGGCATCTGGCTTCACCAGTCCGGCAAGGATACGCAGCAAAGTTGATTTGCCGCATCCGGAGGGACCGAGCATAAAAAACAATTCCCCGGCGTGGATATCCAGATCCACCCCTTTCAATACCGGGACTCCGGCTGTATAAGCCTTGCTGATCCCGCGGATCTTCACTTCTGCCATCTTGAAAACACTCCGAAAAAGTTCATAACATCTCTCTGCCGTCTCTGCCGTCAAGATATTTCAACTTGTCCGGAGACCGCAGATTGCTCAAAATTTTAACTTCCAGCTGCCGCACACGTTCCCGGGTCAGACTGAAACGCTTGCTGATCTCAGCCAGCGGCAGGCATGGCTGATCGAAAAGTCCGAACCGTAAAATAATGATCTGCTGTTCCCTTTCAGGCAGGGTCTTCAACATTTCATAAAGTTTTCCGTACAATATTTTTTTCCCCACCTCTCCGGCAGGATTTTCAGAATTGCTGTCTGCGATTATATCTTCAAGCACTCCATCGTCATCATCGCGCAAAGATGCCTGAAGCGAGATCGTCTGACATGCCATTTTGCGTATGGAATTGACTTTTGCCACCGACATATCCAGCTGCTCTGCCAATTCCTCCGGATCAGGTTCACGGTCGTAAAGCTGGATAAAACGCTGTTCCGCCCAGTTTATGGCGTTGATCGCATTTATCATGTGTATCGGCATGCGGATGACTCTTGACTGCTCCGCGATCGCCCGGCGGATGTTGTGTTTGATCCACCAGCTGGCATAAGTGCTGAATTTATTGCCGAGTTTGAAATCAAAACGTTTCAAAGCCCGCAGCAGTCCGAGATTTCCTTCCTGGATAAGATCATTGAAAGGTACTCCGCGGCTGCGGAATTTATGGGCGATGCTCACGACCAGACGCAAATTGGTTTCGATCATCCGGTTACGCAGCTCATCGAGTTCTCCGCGCAAAGCACGTACCGTTTCCAGTTCAGTCTTCAAATCGCTGCTGTGAATGAGGAAACGTTCTTCGACCAGCCGTGAACCGGCATCCCCGACCAGAGCTGCCTCATCCAGCATCCGGATATAATCAGCAGCCACATCAGCCTGTTCTTCAAGCAAATGGGCGTTGATGGAAAACTTTGCCATGACGGAGGCAAGTTTTTCCCGTTCTTCAGCACAGTCTTTACCGGAAACAAAAGCCGATGCCAGTGCGGAATACGAGGATTCGATCTCACTCCGCCAGAGAATAAGTTTTTCAGACACACCGGTATCAGCACCGCCGTTTTCACCGCCGCACCCCAGAGATGACGGCAGGAAACAGTCACGCGGTTCGTTTCTGCCGGAAGCACACTCATCCAGCAGCCGGATATACTCAAGAGCCGCAAAACCGAAACGCCTCACCCGGCAGCGCAGTTTTTCTGTAACTTCCTCGATCTTCATCCCCAGCTCATGCTGTTCAGCCGGTTCAAGCAGGGGGAACTCACCGATCTGCTGAAGATATCTGGAAAGCGAAGCCGCATAATCCCCGCTGCCGGGAAATGCATCATGGAAGTTTCTTCCGCTGCTGTTCTGTAACATATTATGCGACTCCGTTCATCATCATTCAAAAAAAGCGGATAACGGAACGCTCCGTTATCCGCACTGTTATTTTCAGTAACGTTTCTGCTGACTGCGGGCGAGAACGCGCAGACGCAGAGCGTTGAGTCTGATGAAGCCTGCTGCATCTTTGTGATCGTAGGAGTCGTTATCCTCGAAACTTGCAATGGCATCATCGTAGAGGCTGTACGGACTGCGGCGTCCGGTAACGTGGCAGGCACCCTTGTAGAGCTTGACACGGACTTCACCGGTGACAAACTTCTGACTTTCGGTGATGAGGGCCTGGATCATTTCACGCTCCGGAGCAAACCAGAAACCGTTGTAGATCATATCCGCATATTTGGGAATCAAACTGTCGCGCAGGTGCATGACTTCGCGGTCAAGGGTGATCTGCTCCAGACCGCGGTGGGCAGCCTGAAGAATGGTTCCGGCGGGAGTTTCATAAACGCCGCGGGACTTCATGCCGACAAAACGGTTTTCAACGATGTCGATACGTCCGACCGCATGCTTTTTGCCCATGGCATTGAGTTCACGCATGATGTTGGCGGGAGAATACTCTTTGCCGTTGATCTTTTTGGGGATACCCTGCTCGAAAGTGATGATGACATCTTCAGCCTGATCGGCAGCTTTGGAAAGCGGCTCGGTCATGACAGCGATATCCTCGGGGAATTCCTGCCAGGGATCTTCCAGTACGCCGCCCTCGAAGCTGATGTGCAGCAGGTTGCGGTCCATGCTGTAAGGTTTCTTGGCGGAAACGTTGACCGGGATGTTGTTCTCCTGAGCATATTTGATCATATCCTGACGGCCCTTAAAGTGCCAGTTTGGATCGCGCCATGCGGCAATGATCTTGATTTCCGGCGCAATGGCGTTGGCATTGAGTTCAAAACGGACCTGGTCATTACCTTTGCCGGTAGCTCCGTGGCAGATGGCATCGGCACCTTCAGCCTTGGCAACTTCGACCAGACGCTTGGCGATAAGCGGACGGGCAATGGAGGTTCCCAGCAGATAATTGTTTTCGTAAATTGCTTCGCCCTGAAGCATCGGGAAGATGAAATCACGGGCAAATTCTTCATTCAGGTCATCAATGATGCATTTGCTGGCACCGGTGGCGATGGCTTTGGCTTCAAGACCTTCAAGCTCCTCCTGCTGACCGACGTCGGCACAATAGCAGATGACTTCGGCGTTGTAGGTCTCTTTGACCCACTTGACGATGACGGAGGTATCCAGACCTCCAGAATAGGCGACTACTACCTTCATTTTCCGTTTTTCTCCGATTTTTTATTAAAGATTACGGTTTGATACTTTCATCCGGATTTGCGGCATTGCAAGGCACACAAAAGCGGGCTATATTAAATATAACGCTAAAATCGATAAGAAACAAGTTTTTACTATGCCAAACAACGAATTTTTTGAACAGTTATTGTCAGTTGTAGCCAAAACCGGTACTGCCGGACGCTGTATGCCGGATTCTGAAGCATGGCTGGAGTTTCAGAAAGATGCTCCGGCGATGACGGATAAACGCAGTCAGCAGCATGTTTATGCCGCTTCTGCGGCAGTTCCGGGAACTCTGGAGCAACTGTATCAGGAAGCACTGGTCTGCCGCAAGTGTCCGCTGTGCGAAGCAAGGACCAATATGGTATTCGGCGAAGGAGATCCGCATGCCCGCCTCATGTTCATCGGTGAGGGTCCGGGATTTGAAGAAGACCGCTCCGGACGTCCGTTTGTCGGCAAAGCCGGTCAGCTGCTGGATAAAATGATCCTGGCGATGCAGTTCACCCGTGAAGAGGTCTATATCTGCAATATCGTAAAATGCCGTCCTCCCGGCAACCGTGCGCCGATGCCGGAGGAAGCAGCGGCATGCCTGCCGTATCTTGAACAGCAGATAAAGCTGGTATCTCCTGAAGCGATCGTACTTCTGGGAGCTACCGCGGCACATTATCTGCTGAATAAAACCGAGGGCATAACCCGTCTGCGCGGCAAGTGGCTTGAATACAACGGAATACCGGTGATGCCGACTTTTCATCCGGCATTCCTTCTGCGTCAGGAATCAGCCAAGCGCGAAGCATGGCTCGATCTTCAGCAGGTGATGGCTAAATTCAACAAGTTCCACAAAAAGAAATAGATAATGTCCGAAATTTTGTGAAAAATTTATATTTTATCCTTATTCAGATATGTTTTTCTCAATAAAAATATATCACACAGCATGTTTTTTTCAAGCTCAAGAAACGGTTCTGTCTGCGATCGGTGGATGCAGCGTGGAGC
>JAZSGR010000190.1:0-11014 GCA_045532825.1 Victivallaceae bacterium
TCCACGCTGCATCCACCGATCGCAGACAGAACCGTTTCTTGAGCTTAAAAAAAACATGCTGTGTGATATATTTTAATTGAGAAAAACATATCTGAATAAGGATAAAATATAAATTTTTCACAAAATTTCGGACATTATCCAATATTTTATATTTTTCTGCGTACTTCTGTCATAAACCGTCGATGAACCCATTTTTTGATATTCCCCCGAATATTCCTGTCACAAACTGCCGACAGATCGCCCTGCCAGCCGGTACAGCGTTTTTTGTCTTCATCCGGGGTTACGGTCGGGTGATGATCCAGACACCGCCGTTCCGGGGACCGCTGCGCTGCAGGATCTTTTCTTTCTTCAAGGATTCTATATGCTTTTGAACGGCAGATGGATTGATTTGCATTTTTTTTGCCAGTTCCCGGATCGAAATATTTCTTTTTTCATTTATCAGCCAGAGAATTTCTTTTTTTCTCGGTGAGAGTTCCTTTACACCACCATCTTTTTTCAAAATCACACTACTTGTCAGATTACTCGTATATGTATAATTGCCGGTATTGCTGTTTTTTTTCCGGAATTCATTGGCAGACATTCCGGTCACCTGCTTGAACGTGGTGGAAAAATAAGAAACATCATGAAAACAGCACCGGTATGCGATCTCTGATACCGGCAGAAATGTATTCTGGAGCAGAACTCTTGCAAAACCGATCCTGCAGATCGTAATAAGATTCTGTATCGAACAGCCGGTCTGTTTTTTAAATCGCCTTTGCAAAGTCCGGATACTCAAACCGCTTTTTTGTGCCAGTTCCTGAATGGAATAAGGTCTGCCCGGGAATTTATTTATTTCATTATAGATCTCGCTGACCGGATCCCGGTACTTTACTGAAAAACACCTGCGTTCCACTTCATACAAAAAAGCAAAAACACTCTGCAGAACAGCACACTCGGTGGTTGTTTCATGCAATTGATCCTCCATTTTCTGCATAATATCATCATGTACAGCTGTCAACCGGCTGAAGTTGTCAGGACGGAAAACGGCAATTTCAGAAGCCTCTCTGATACACAGATGCTGAACCCCGACTGTATTGGCAATGTAAAATGTCTGTACGACCGCAAAAGGAGATGATATATTGAAGGTCACATTGACAAACTGCGGAGCGATCACAATGATGTTACCCGGAGAAAAGAAAAAGGTTTTATTGTGGATCCGGAAAGAACCGCTCCCCCGGATCACAAGAAAAAAACGCCAGTCTTCGTTTCTTTTGCTCAACAGATGAGCCTGTTCAGGGAAGCAGGTCATCGTGCCGGCAGAAGTTAAAATCAGCAATGAGTTTCTGGTTATATCATCATGAATATTTTTTCTTTTCCAGCTGCTGATTATCGTATTGCCGACACAGCTTTCGCTATAATCAAATAACAATTCTTTCATACGCCCCCACCTGTCGTTATCCTTAATAATATAGTCGTTTTTATACAAATGTCAATGCTTGATTTTTTATTTTTTCCGGGATATATTTTCCGTAGCGTTTTGATACCTGATTGCTGTTTGGCAGAAAAACCTTCTCCATTTTACAGGTCGGGTATAAAAAATACCGGTCTTGTTTTTTGAGAAGAAGGAAACGGAGAACACTGTATGAAAAAATTTGAATTCGGTCTTTCCAGAAAAAATATAAATCCCCCGATGAAAATGGGACTGGCAGGATATTTCAACACCCGGATCCACACCGGTGTTCTGGATGATCTTGAGGTCAGGATCGCAGCATTCCGCCGCGAAGGGAAAATATCATTTCTGATCCAATATGATCTGATCGTGTGTCCTCCGGAATTATTTCAAATCATCCGGAAAAAATTAAATGATTCCGGCTTTGGCGGCAGCGTTCTTCTGGTGACGGCAACTCACTGCCACACAGCTCCGGAAGTCAGAAGAGGACGCGGGGGATTTTGTGCAGACTATCTGGATTTTGCGGCAGACAAAACAATGGAAGCGGTCGATGAAGCAGTTCAGAACTTGAGTGAATGTGTTTCATCACAACAGGGATGCAGCTCCAATGCGGAATGCTGTTTCAACCGCAGATTCTGGATGAAAGATGGAACTGTCCGGACCAATCCCGGCAAGCTCAATCCGGATATCGTACGTCCGGAAGGGGAAATCGACCCGGAAATTCCGCTGCTTATGCTGAAAAACAAGACGGGAGAAAGTTTACTGCTTGCATCCATCTGCAATCATGCGGATACAACGGGCGGGACCCTTGTTTCAGGCGACTGGCCGGGATGGACACGGCGTCTTGTCGAAGCAGAAATGAAGTCATGCGATATGATGATGCCGCTGATCGGCTGTTCCGGAGACATCAATCATTTTGATGTCACGATTCCCGGAGATCAGACTTCTCCTGAAGAAGCAGAACGGATCGGACGCAGCTATGCCGATGCCGTCAAACGGGGCATGCTGTCGCTGAAAGAGTGTGAAGCTTCCTTTTCGGGCAAGTGTACATCGTTTCAAATCCCATCCCGCGAGATCTTCCCGGAAGAACTTGCTGAAGCGCAGGAAATTCTGGAAAAATATAAAGACATCGTTTTCACACAGGATACAGTAAAAAGCCTTACAGCAGAGGATTTTGCCAGAAAAAGTCCGGTCGTGCTGAAATACTTTGCTGAAGCTCTGATGGAGCGTTATAACAATCCGGCACAGTATACATTTGAAATGACCATGTTTGATTTTGGTTCCGCTGCAATCATCGGAGTTCCATGTGAACCGTTCACTGCCACGGGACTGACTTTACGCAAACAGCTGTTCTTCGGCAAAACCGTCCTGGTGGCGATTTTGAATAATGGCAGCGGAACCGGATATTTCCCCAATCTCTGGAATTACGGCAGAGGAGGTTACGAAACAACTCCGCGTTCCAATCAGTTTTCTGTTCATGCGGCAGAAAAAATTTTAGAAACAGCAGCTTTCATGTCAAAAGATCTTTGAACATAAAAATCAACATCCGGGAGGAATAAAAATGAGACAGACAAAAAACATTTCGGAGAAGTTCCAATCTTTTACACTGATAGAACTTCTGGTGGTTATTGCAATTATTGCAATTTTAGCGGGAATGCTTCTTCCGGCATTGAATCAGGCAAGAAACAGGGCAACTCTCACGAACTGCCTCAACAATCTGAAACAGCTTGGAACGACAACCAGCCAATACTTTGACAGCAATGATGAAAAACTTGTTGTTGATGATTCGGTTGCATACCCCGGCAGAAGCCAGTGGGGGTACCGCCTTTATGACAACGGTCTGGCAGGCGACCTGAAAACATCATGGAAACAGTATGTCTGTCCCAAAGCCAATTACGGTTCAGTTGAAGCAAAAAACATTGAGTACTGCTTTACCAACTGGGGGTACGGTATAAATCCGGGCTGGATCATACACAACCGGGCACTCTATTACGATCAGGACACCGTAAGTCCTTATCTTGAAGGATATAAAAACAAAAACCAAAGAGGTGCTCTTGTCAGAAAAAGGGTAAAACAGAGCAGTAATGTCATTTTATTTGCAGATTCCGTTCTGGATGCCAACAAGCAGAAAGGTTATTACCGTATCGATATGCACACCGACGGCAGGGGATTCTGGGACGCACATAACGTAAATCGCTGCACAGTTGCATTTCTGGATGGACACTCCTCTGCTGCGGATAAGCATGAGATCTCCGAAAAAGGCTTTCCGTTAGATCCTGACAGAACGCCCTACACCATGAATAAAATCGAAAACACTTACTGGTACACTTCAGGCGGCATGTTCCGTTGATCCCGGTCGTTTTCAGTTACGGGAGGAAAAAATGAAAAAGTTGCACATATTGATCCTGACACTTATGTTTTGCAGTATTTCTGCAAAGGGCGGTCCTGTGTCCCGTCCGGAAGCCGTGGATAAAACGATGCCGGGAATAACATTTCCTGCCCGCTGCAGCGAAACCGGACTATCAGCAGGACGGATCTATCCGGGAGCAAAAAGCTGGTGGGAACAAGTTCCGGAAGGGATCATGATACATTATGATTTTACCGGCGGCGGCAGGTTCGTCGGCTTGGAACCGGTATTGAAACTTCCGGATGCCCGCGGATATACCTTTACCTTTGATGTCTTTCAGGAGACTGAAATCTACGGTCAGGTACTGGAAATATCCGGCGGTCCTCTCGTCACCCCTGCAAAGCGTTACAAAGCGGGTAAAAAACAAACTCTTGTGATCCATTCAAACGGTCCGTTCGTGCCGGATAAAGGCAGGGAAACATCCGGTTTTGCCGAAAAGATCTTCCTCGGCATCCGCCGCAATCCCGCTCTGCCGCTCAAAGGAAAGATCCTTCTGCGTTCCTACGAACTGCGCGGAGCCCGAAAGCCGTCAGGAATTCCGGTCAAACCCGGAACCGGCTGCCGCAAGCCGGTACGGGAGATCAGCGGAAAAGAATGGAAAAATATTCCATTCGCAGAATGGCATGAAGAGAGTAATGCTCTTTTTGTTCCGGATGCGATCATGAATCCGGCAACTCTTGAACTGGATAAAAAACAGTTCGATCCGCGCCGCTTTTCCATTTGCGCATGGATCTACCCGCGCACAGACCGCAATGGATACCGTTATATCGCTTCGGTCGCAGGTGCCACGCCTTCCGGACATCTTCATGAATTCAAGTTTTCACTTTATGATATGGTTCCGGAGCTGGCATCCTGCGAAAAAAACGTCTGGCGGGGTGTCATGCGTTATCACAACGGACTCCGCGCCGGTAAAAACGGTCGGGAGATCATCCCCCTTTTGCGCTGTCCCAAAGTGGAGGCAGGACAGTGGAATTTCATGGCGGCAACTTTTGACAATGGCATATTCAAAGTATTTCTCAATGGTGTCCAGGTGGGAAAAACAGTGATCTCCGACAGAAAAGAAATGCATTTTTCTGCCGGATTGCCGCTGAAGATCGGTTTCGGCTTTGACGGTTCCGGTTTTGACGGATTGATCGACCGGCTGGCGATTTTCAATTGTTCTCTTACCCCGGAAGAACTGGAATTCCGCCGTCAGATGCAGTTGAAATTTTATAAAAACAAAAAGTTCACTCTGGTCTCCCGCCGTGCAGAAATTCACCGGGATTATGACCGGTATTTCGCAAAAACACTGCCGCTGACAGCAGAGTATCTGAAGAGATTGCCTGAAAAAAAGATACCGAAAAATACTTCTGATTATGCGATAACTCCCATGAACGGAACTAACGTGATTTGCCGTAACGGTAAAACAGAGTGTTTCAATGGAGTCATGCCGCATGGTCCGGTCACCTATGCTGATGATGCGGTCGCCGACTTTTCCGCAGCAGGACAACGCTATGTTCAGGTTCTGGTATACAGTCAGGAAGCCTGGACCGATAAAGGAACCTGTGCAGGTGCGATCCGTCAGATCGCCAATGCAGTCCGTTTTGCGCCGGATGCCCGGATCATTGTCCGGGTGATCCTCCGCCCTCCTGCGTGGTGGCTGAAAAAACATGCAGATGAACTGGATCGGACCGAGGATGGAAAAACCTCCGGACAGCCAAGTCTCAGCAGCACTATCTGGGTCAAAGACGGCTGTGCCGCTCTTGCCCGGCTGATCCGGAAAATTGAAAATCATCCGGAGATCGGCAGCCGTATCGCCGGTTATCTGCTTGCCGGAGGCCGCAGCAGTGAATGGTACTGGTTTGCATCCAACAAGGGCTGGATCGATTACAATCCGAAAAACGTTGCCCGCTTCCGCGACTGGCTCCGGAAACATTACAACAACGATGAAGCCGCGCTTCGCCGTTCGTGGCATGACAATAAAGTGACCTTTGCCAATGCTGCGATACCTCCGGGCAGGCTCCGGAGAAAATCTGAACACGGATTTTTCAGGGATATGAAAAAATCCCGTCAGGTCGCCGATCATTTGCGCTATATGTCCGATATCGTAGCTGAAGATATCGCCGCATTTGCAGGCGCAGCACGGAAAGCCTCCAAAACAAGAAAACTCATCGGTATTTTCAATGGTTATTCCACATGGCATGACGATTTAAGCAATCAGGGTTTTCTCTGCTTTGACAAGATACTTGCCAATCCTGATCTGGACTTTATCTCCTCTCCGCTCTGTTATATCAATCGCCGTGCAGGATTTGCCGGCGACAGCATGAACGGTTACCTTGCCAGCATCAGACTGCATGGCAAACTGTTCTGGAGCGAAGCTGATATGCGTTCATGTTTTTCCGATGAAGTAAATACCCGTTATTTCACTTCGACACTGGAAGAAACCGCAAGTGTCAACTGGCGTACCTGGGGCAACTGCATGACGCAGGGCACCGGACTCTGGTGGGTACTGCTTACCGGCAACCAGACTTTCCATGATGAGCGGCTGATGAAAGATATTGCAAAAATGTCTGCCGAAGAACCGGAACTCATGAAGCGCGACCGCAGAACGGTTGCCAAAATAGCGGTTTTGTGTGATGAAGAAAGTATGTTCTATGTCAATGCGTTCCAACCGCTCTTCCATGCCTGGAACCGCGAGGCACGTGAACGGCTCAGCCGCATCGGTGCGCCCATTGATTTCTATCTGCAAAGTGATATCGCAAATCCTGATATGCCGGATTATCCGGTATATATCTTCCTTAACAGTTATTATATGACTCCGGCAAAACGCAGACTCATCCACCGGAAAATATCCAGAAATCAGGCGATAACCATCTGGTGCCACGCTCCCGGATATCTCACCGACTCCGGACGTTCTCACGGTGCGATGAAACCATTGACCGGATTTTCATTCGCAGAACGCGGAAACAATTCCCGCAGCACTCTGCAGCTTACCGGAAAACATCCATTTACACAGTACATGACTTCCGGAAAAGAGGAATTCAACCCTAATCCTCTCTTCTATGTGCTGCCGGATAAAGATACAACTGTGCTGGGCACGTTGAACGGCTCACCGGTTCTGGCTGTCCGCAAAAACGGATGCGGAACTCAAGTCTTTTCCATGCTGCCGCCTTCAGCAGAGCTTATCCGTGGTATCTGCCGGGCAGCCGGAATCCATCTGTACAGCACCCGGGGCGATGTCGTAAGAGCCAATGCCAATCTGGTCATGATCCATGCTTCATCTTCAGGTCTGAAAAAAATCGATCTGCCATGGTCCGGAAAAATCAGGGAAATAATTACAGATAAAATCTTCCCTTCCGGCAAGATAACAATATCCATGACCTCCGGAGAAACAGCATTGTTCATTCCTGTTCAACCTCAAAAATAAACCAAAAATACTTACCGGAAATGAAAAAAGAATTGATCCACTTTATCCGTTGGGAAAAAGTGCAGGAAAAAGATGTGGAAAGCGTTATAGCTGAACTGCCGGAGTGGGGCGTGGAAAATATCGTTGCTCATCCGGCATGGTTCCGCAGCAGCGGAGACAGTTATATATTGAAAATCAAAAAAATGCTGGATAAATATCATCTGCGTTCCACGGCATGTCACGCTCTGTGGGGATGCGGCAATGATTGTATAAATCCGGATACAGCTGTTCAGAATGACATGATCCGGCGTCAGACGATTTTTTTAAGGGAACTTCAGATGCTGGATGTCAGAACGTTCACCATGCACCTCGGATATTGCGGAAAAATAAGTCTGGATCAGAATTTTTCTATGCTCGGAAAAACTCTGGATCAACTTTTGCCTGTCTGCGAAGAAACCGGCATCACATTAGCATTGGAAAACAGCAGAGAAGCACTGCAGGTAATTGAAAAAATGGAAGAAACTATCCAAAAATATCATCATCCCAATCTGGGAACCTGCTTTGACAGCGGACATGCCAACTGTTACGGCGGCGGTGTCGCAAATCTGCTGGAGGTGATGAAAAACAATATCGTCACCTGCCATCTGCATGATAATTACGGCGAACACGATGACCACAATCCTCCCGGTGAAGGAAATATCGACTGGCAGGAACTGGATGCCCTGCTCGACACTCTTCCGCGTCTTTATCATGCGGAAACGGAATCCGGCATCTGGGATAAAAAGTCATGGCAGGCATTCTGTTCCGTGCTGGGTAAACATTCCGCAGACTGAAACAGAAAAAATTCTGCTCCCCTGTACACGATCCTGCCGGCACAGGCGCAAGGCTCTTTTCCAGACCGCGATGCGCCGCCGCAGATCAAACAACATTCTCAAAAAAATGAGACAATAACAAAAACTGTGAACGAAAAATAAAAATGGAAAAAATTGCAGAGCAGGATAAAATAACGATCCGTTATATCCGCAACAAGGATCATCATGATGTAATGTATGCAGCGGCAGCTTCTCCTGATGACAAGGTTTATTTTGCCTTGTGCGCAGAAGTCGGCTTCGGCGGCAGTTTCGCCCAGCTGGTTTGTTATGATCCGGCAACCGATACCGTAAAAGATGTTGCAGATCTGGCAAAGGTGATCGATTATCCACCGGAAGACCGATTGCGTCATCCTCATTCAAAAATCCACACCTCGATGTGTTTTACTCCCGGCGGGAAACTGATTGCAGCAACTCACATGACTGCACCGCCCGTGGGAGAAGACAGTTATCATTACTGGAACGTCACCAATGATCCGGAACGCAAATTCCACGGATCACACCTGATAACCTATGATCCCAAAGATGGACACACCGAAGATCTCGGTATCGTTGTCCCCAATGGCGGTGCAAGATGGATGACATACAATCCGGAACGGGAAGAGGTTTATATTACCGGATTTCTCCGCTGTCACTTTTACAGTTTCAGTTTGAAAACCGGAGAATTGAAAGATCACGGCCGTATTTCGGAACATGATTTTCTCGGTCCCTGCTATTCACCGGCGGACGGCAGGGTATATACCTCCGACAGTCAGGGCAATTTCCTGCGCTTCACTCCTGAAACGGGAAAAATCGAACAGCTTCCGCTGGGTATACCGGATGATTTCTGGGCATCACATAACGGCAGGGGGATTTTCAATCTGCTGCCCTCCAGAGATGGAAAAAAATTGTACGGCACGACCTGGATGACACATCATATTTTTGAATATGATCCGCTGAATGGACGCTTCGGTACCATGCGGGATCTGGGAACTCTGGGCAATGAGATCGCAACTCCCGATCACTATGCGGAAAAACGCTTTTTCCCGCGGATGCTGGTCACAGGTCACGACGGAAACCTGTATTTTGCCGGATACAATGCCGTTCCTGCCACCAGGATCCCGCCGCATATTTTCAAACTCGATCCCAATACTCTTGAACAGAAGGATCTCGGACGTATCCAGGTCGATGGTTTTGCCGCTCTGGGAGTAGTCGCATCCGGCTGCTGCACCAAAGACGGAACCTTGTATTTCGGCGGAGAACGTACCGGAAAAGTTGAAGCTCTTTCATTCTTTATGTACAATGAAAACGGAGTCAACAAAAAACCGGAAGAAACCTTCTCCGACTGCAATTTGAAAAACAATCCGAAAATTTCACTGCAATCGCCGGTCGCAAGCTCTTATCATGAAATAACGTTAAGAGACAATCAGGTATTTATCACCAGAGGCACCCTGATCGTGCAGGAAGAGGGAATGTCCGGAACCACTCCGCTCATCCCCAGACAGGCAGGAAAAATCAGTGCATTGGCGCAGGATCCGCAAAGCGGAGTTATCCTGGGAACGACCTGCGGCAGGACTCCGGTATTTTTCGTATATTATCCGGATGTCCGCTTTTTCAAGCCGCTGAACACTTTCGGCAAAGAAGGCGAAGAAAGCCGCTCCATCGTCATCCCGGGAAACGGAAAACTGTATTTCGGTACTTACGGAACTGGTGAAGGCGCGCTTTATGAATACGACCTGCAGGCAAATCAATCAGAATTCAATTTTCAAAAGCGGTCTGACCGCGGCGAGTTCATGAAATACTATCCGATGCCTTCTGAAAAATTGAAAGCCATACGCAATCTTGGCACTCCAGCCGGAGGTCAGGGTATCTGGCGTCTGACTGCACTGGATGGAAAAATTTACGGAATAACCTCTCCCGGCGGAGATTTGTTTTCTTATGATCCGGAGAGCAGAAAGTTCAAAATGTATCCGAGTTTCGACCGGTGGATCATGGAACCGCAGAATATCCCCGGAGTGTTGTTGACTTTTGATTCAAAAATCTATTTCAGCGGACATCACGGACACATCATTGTCTTTGATCCCGCAACAGAGTCTTTTGCAGAAACCGGAATGAAAGTCCCCTGCGGCGCCGGACGTGAATATCTGACTTCGATAAATTGCGCTGCCGATGCCGGAAACGGAGTCTTTTACTGCGGAACCAATGCCGACGGTTTCCTGTTCCGCATGGATATCGCTGCCGGAAAGATATATTCTCTGGGACGCCCGGTTTCAGAAAACAATATCCGGGCACTGGCATACAATAAAGATCATGTATTATGGGGTATCTCCGGATTGGATAAAGATGTATGTCATCTTTTCCGCTACACCGCTGAAGAAGGTTTTTCCGATGAGGGCATCCTGCGTGCCCGGATGCCCAAGACCTGGATCATTCATCGTGCAGATGTGATGTTGACTGGACTCGACGGAGAGATCTACATCGGTGAAAGTGACGATATTTCCCATTTGGCGGTGTTCCTGCCGCCAATAAGACCGCTGACACTTCAACAGATTTGAAAACTGAAGTATCCACAGACATTTACGGACAGATCGATCAAATCAGGTTTGTCCGTATTTGTCTGAAGGCACTCACTCCGGTCAAGTCATGACAGAACGTCTGACCGATCACGTTTTTCTGTCATAAACCTGCGGCGAAACTTGATTATTTGTATTGTCCCATTTTTTGTGAAAGTTGTTCAAACTGCGGTGGCGCATCGCGGGCAATCTCGAGCCTTGCGCCTATACCAATTTAATCATATACAAAAATACACTTCCGCACCGTACTCGTCGCAGAACTGGACATTCCTCCACGCTCCATCCCCCGATCGCAGACAGAGCCGTTTCTTGAGCTTGAAAAAAACATGCTGTGTGATATATTTTAATTGAGAAAAACATATCTGAATAAGG
>JAZSGR010000173.1:0-40666 GCA_045532825.1 Victivallaceae bacterium
TCTTGTGTCTCTCATAATATCTACGCCGTGACAAGACGGCGGAACGTTTGCCGCCGCCTTAAAATGGCGGCGGAACATTAAGTATCGCTGGTAAGCGATACGCTATTTACATCGCCGCTTGCGAGCGGCGATACCGCTCACCGGGAGCGAAGTAGAAAAACAGCAGCCAAAGCGTGGCTGTTTTTTTACATTTGAGCGTACGGTGCTTTACCGGTGGTGCAGCGCAAGTTTTGTATAGCCGGTCATGCCTGACAGGTTCGTGGGGGCGGCGGTCGGTTGCCGACAGCATCATAACGCCGCCTTGCCCTGCGGGGGGCGGCGGAAAAGCTGTCATACCTTGCCGGTATTGCGGTGCGCCGCGATGATTTGCCGTTTGGGTACTGACTGCGCTTGTTTTTACCCGCACGGCTAATTTCGGCGGCGCAGAGATCTCATAAATCTCATAGTTCCCATTATTCCCATAACTCTCATTATTCTCATTTCATGCGCCGCCCCCACGAGGTGTCAGGCATGACCGGCTGTACAAAACTTGCGCTGCAATACCGGTAAGGTATAACTGCTCTCAAGACACCGGGCTGTCAAACCTGACGATCGTACAGCCCATGCTGTATACCCGGTGCGGTATGACAGCCGCTATGGGGCGGCGGTTTGATGTCCGACCTGTCTGACTTGTCCGACCTGTCTGACATCTGCGCCGCCAAGATAAGCCGTGCAGGTAAAAAATCGCGCAGCAAGTACCCGTGGGTAAAATAGCGCGGCGCACCATCTCCGTACCCATCCGTACCACTGCCCTGCGCCGCCCTGCGGGACTGCGCCGTGACAAGGTGTACCGCCAAATCACATGCATGCGCCACCGCAGTTTGAACAACTTTCACAAAAAATAGGACAATAACTTTTATTTTCTTCTGCCGAGGTTGCGGCGCATATCCATATCAGCTTCACGCTTGCGGAGAGTCTCCCGCACATCCGCGTGAGTCTTGCCGAGACAATAGGCGATCTCAAGCTTTATCAATCCGTCTTTCAGATACATCTTCAACGGGATCAATGTTCCGCCTTTGGTGTTGACCTGCTGCGCAAGTTTACGGATCTCACGCTTGTGCAGCAGCAGACGGCGCGGACGTTTCACTTCATGATTATAACGGTTTCCAAATCCGTAAACTGAAATATGCACATTATAAAGGAATGCCTGACCGTTCTCTATCTTGATGTATCCCTCTCCAAGCTGTACTGCCCGGTCACGGCAGCTTTTGACTTCCGTGCCGGAAAGCTGGATCCCTGCCTCAAGCTTTTCCACCACCGTATAGTCGTGGAAAGCTTTTTTATTGCTGGCAAGTACCGGATCTTTTGGTGCTGTACGCGGCATATTTATTCTCCGTCACCGCGCAAAAAGTTCTTTGCCTCCCTGACAAAGTTCTCCGCACGCGGAGTATTGCTTTCTTTCAGCGATGCATTGAATTTGTCAAGCAGCTCCTGCTGCTCTTTCGTGAGCCTGACCGGAGTTTCAACCAGCAGTCTCACATGAAGATCGCCGCGCGTTCCGCGCCGCAGATTCGGACTGCCTTTGCCCTTGATACGCATGACACTGCCGCTTTGCGTTCCGGCAGGAACCCGCATCCTGGTCTTTCCGGCAATGGTCGGAACATCGATCACTCCACCGTTTGCCATGACGGTGAACGGAACGGGAACTTCACATATAAGATCATCCCCCTGACGGGCAAAGATCTTGTTTGCTCTCACATGGAACACCACATAGAGATCACCGTTCTGACCGCCGCGCAGTCCGGCACCGCCCCTGCCCTGGACACGGAGCTGGGATCCGGTATCCACTCCGGGCGGGATGCGGATGGAAAAACTGTCGCGGATCTTCACTCTCCCCTGTCCTGAACATTTACGGCAGGGTTTCTCTATGATCTGACCGGTACCGCGACAGGCGGAACAGGGCTGACGAACACTGAAAAATCCCTGGGATATCGTCTGTGAACCGCTGCCGCCGCAACGGCTGCAGGTCTTTTTACCGGTTCCAGGCTCGCAGCCGGAACCGTGACACTCATCGCAGGACTCCATGCGGGGAATGGTGACCGGCTTTTCTGCTCCATACATCGCATCCTCAAAATCGATCTCCATGTCGTAACGCAGATCGTCTCCGGGAACGGGAGCATTGGGATTGCTCTGTCTGCCGCCGCCGAAAAGATCCTCAAAGGAAAATCCGCCGCCGCCGAAACCGCCGCCGAAAAACTGACTGAATATATCCTGTGCACGGCGGGAATCGTATGCACCGCCGCCATGTCCGGAACTGGTATAGGCATCGTGTCCGAACTGGTCGTAACGGCTGCGTTCCTCCGGATTGCTCAGGACTTCATAAGCCTGTGAGATCTCTTTGAATTTTTCCTCTGCCGCCTTGTCTCCGGGATTCTTGTCAGGATGATATTTCACCGCAAGTTTACGGTATGCCTTCTTTATATCATCCTGTGAGGCTCCGCGGGAGACACCGAGAATTTCATAATAATCTGCTGCCATGATCTTCTGCGCGCTCCAGCTTATTTTTCCCCGGATGTTTCGTCCGGAGTTTCTGCGTCTTTTTCAGCTTCAGCCTTACCTGCGGATACCACCACACGCGCCGGACGCAGCAATTTTTCACCATGTTTGAAGCCGCAGCACCATTCGCGGATGATATCCCCCTCCGGCACCGTATCCGACGGTTCGTTCGCCACCGCATCGTGGATATTGGGATCAAATTTTTTACCGACGGATTCAAACTTTTTCACACCAAGCTCTTCAAATGCTTTGAAAAACTCACCCATGATCATCTTGAGTCCCATGCGGATGGATTCAAGATTGTCAGACTGCTCCGCAGCTGTTCCCGCCATGGTCAGATAATCAAAAACCGAAAGAAACGGAGTCAGGGTATCCGCAACAGTATAACTGCGGGCATCAGCAAGATCTTTCACCACACGTTTGCGGTAGTTCTGATATTCCGCCTGAAGATAAAGATATTTATCCTGCAGTTCCTTGAGTTCCTTCTGCAGTTTCTCCTCTGCGGTTTCCTCAACTGCAGGAGCTTCCACCGTCTTGTTTTCCTGTTCCGGAGCTGCACCGTCAAGCACAGTTTCCTCTTTTTCCGCGCTGTCTTCCACAGCCGGATCTTTTTTCTCTTCGCTCATATATATTTTCAATTCTCCATGTTGAATTTCAGATACTTTCTGAATTATTAATATATCACATTACAAATGATAATTCAACTTGGTTTTCATTGATAAATATCCCGCCCTGCTCAACCGGAGCAAGCAAAAGCCACCCGGAAATATTTTCCGGATGGCTTCCGTTTTTTTCTGAAACTTGAGTGTCAGCGTTTGACACGGGCGTTGCCGCCCCAGATGCTCCAGACCTGCTCTTCATCAGCAGGCTGTGCATAGTCGGTGAGGTGAGTGGTGGCAAGTGCACCGGTCGCCCAGCCGAACTGTGCCCATTTTTCCGGCTCCCAGCCGCGGAGAATGGAGTAGAGATAACCGCCGACAAATCCGTCACCGCCGCCGATGCGGTCGAGAACGCGGATCTCACGGGGTTCGATGACTTGCCATTCGCCCCCAACGTTTGAGATCGCTCCCCAGAGGTGAGTGTTGGCATTGAGAACCTGACGCAGAGTGGTCGCAAAAGCAGTTGCGTTGGGATAAGCAGCCTTGACGCGCTCGACCATTTCCTTGAAGTTTTCGATCTTTTCAGCGATGGCTTTACCGCCGGCTTCAGGTCCCTTGATCTTGAGGCAGAGCTGGAAGTCTTCCTCATTACCGATGAGAACGTCGGCAACACCGGCGATCTCGGCGAAAATCGCGGAAAGCTCTTCTTCGCGGCCTTTCCAGAAAGAGGCGCGGTAGTTCAGGTCGAAGGAGACCTTGGTGCCGTATTTCTTGGCGGCGCGGGCGATCTCAAGACAGAACTTGCTGGTTTCGGGAGAAAGCGCGGCGATCAGACCGGAAAGGTGGACCATCTGGACACCTTCCTGACCGAAAATGCGGTCGAGATCGAAATATTTGACATCCAGCTGACGGCCGACTTCACCGGCACGGTCGTTCTGGACGCGGGGACCGCGGCTGCCGTATCCGCTGTCAGCAAGGTTGAACTGGTGACGGAATCCCCAGGGACCGACCTGTTCCAGTTCCGGTCCCTCATAATCCATGTGACGTCCGGCAAGGTTGTCTTTGATCATGCGGGCGACCGGGCTGTCCTTCACGAATGCGGTAAGGACCTTGACCGGCAGTCCGAGATAGGAGACCACACTGGCAACGTTGGTTTCGGCACTGGTGACCTGCATTTTGAAAGTTTCGCTGCAATGGAAAGGCTGTCCATCAACGGGGGTGAGACGCACGCCCATGCTGGTGGGGACCAGAAGAGCATACCTGGCATTTTCTTTAAGCTGTAAAGCCATTTTAAAAACTCCTTTTTAAATTTAACGTAAAACGTAAAAATACGCTCACTCCTTAAAATACACCGCAACACTGCAAAATGCAATGCAAAAAACAACGTTTTTTCAAGACACTGACAACGATCATCCCGAAACAAAGCATGATTTGATCAACAGATCACTTTTCAAGAATGTCACGGATAAGCAAATCTGTTATTTTCCAGTTTCCTGCGGATTTTACCAGATGACACTCGATATCCCGCGCTTCGGAAACCGCTTTGCCGTTTTTCATATCTCCGTTCAACACTCCGGAACAGATGACAACTGCAGCATTTTCAGCAGGAAAACTCACCTCGAAATCCTGAACACTCACCTTTACATCACGGAATACCGCACGGTAACGCGCAAGCTCCGATGTCATGCGGGACGGATCAAACTCACCGTCAAACATGCCGTCACTGATCTTTATCCGGAATTTATCAGCAAAGATCTTATCGGTCTTACTTATCATCAAAGCAGCCGCAGCGGCGTTATCGCCCTGCTTTTTACTGCCCATGCGGCAGAGAGTAAACAGCACCTCCTTAACCCGGTCCGCCTCACTTTCCGGACGGAAAATAAAAAATGCGGCGATCCCCAGGATCAGCACGGCGGTAATTGCGGTAATCTTTTTTTTCATCAGAAAAGCGGAGCTCCCATTATCCGTCCGGCACGGATCTGACCGAAACGGTGATTTTCTATATACTGACTGCGGTTGTCACCGACTACATAGCAGTGTCCGGGAGAAATTTTCACCGGTTTGGTGTTCCAGTCTGAAACGTATCTCACATAAGGTTCTCTCAACGGAGCGTTATTGAGATAAAGCACTCCGTCTCTGAACTGTATCACATCCCCCGGCAGTCCGACTACCCGTTTCAGGAAAAACACCCGGTCAACATATTTGACGATGACCACATCTCCGCGCCGCGGTGCTGAAAACCAGTATTTTCCGGTCCAGCAGAAAGTAAATCCGCGTTCCGGATAGGTCGGCATCATGCTTTCGCCGTCGATCACGCAGGGGATCAGCAGCCATTTGAAGATAATGAAAGCTGTCAGTGCGACGATCCCCATACGCAGAAAAAATCCGCGCTTGAGTTTCGGAATGAAAAACTCGGAGATCGAAGCGGCTGATGTATCATCATCAGAACGGTGCAAATTCCACACCTTGCGCCAGATGTCAAATATCCGATCCATGATATTCCGGAATTATTTACCGGCAGCCCCCTGCTCCGCAGCTGCATTTTTTGCGGCTTCCTCTTCCTCCATGAGTTTGAGAAACCGGCTTTTATCACTGGCTTTCATGTACGCTTCTTCGGCAGAGATCAGACCGGCATCGAACTGCTTCTGGATGGAGTTATCCATGGACTGCATGCCCCTGCCGCCGCCGGCATCAATGATAGTACGGATATTGGCGATCTGTCCCTCACGGATAGTATTGGGCAGACCGTCAGCCCACAGCAGGATCTCATGTACCGCAACACGTCCGCCGCCCTTTTTACGGCAGAGCAGCTGCGACACCACAGACTGCAGACAGGAGGCAAGCATGGTGCGGATCTGCGCCTGTTCATCAGAGGGAAAAGCGTCAATGATACGGTCGATAGTTTTCGGAGCATTATTGGTATGCAGCGTTCCGAAAACCAGCATTCCCATGGTGGCGCAGGTAAGTCCGAGACGGATGGTCTCGTTTTCACGCATCTCACCGATCAGCACGATATCCGGGTCGGAACGCATCGCTCCGCGCAGCGCATCCGGGAATGAATGGCTGTGGATGCCGACTTCACGGTGAACGATGGTACAGTTCTTGCTCGGATGCACAAACTCGATCGGGTCCTCGATGGTGATGATATGCTTGTTGAAATTGTCATTGATATAGTCGATCATCGCGGCAAGAGTGGTGGATTTACCGGAACCGGTGGGTCCGGTGACCAGAACCAGTCCGGATTTGTAGGCACAGATCTCCTTCAGCACTTCAGGCAGTTTGAGGTCCTGCATGGTAAGGATCTTGCTGGGGATCTGACGCAGTACCGCCCCCATACCGTGATAATTATACATGTAGTTACAGCGGAAACGCGCCAGGCCGGGTATCTCGTGTGCGAAGTCAAGGTCGCGGCGTTTCATAAAGTCAGTCCAGCGCCAGGCCGGCAGACAGATCTCACGTAACATTTGCTCCATGCGTTCAGCGTCGATCACATCGTCATCAAGACACTGGATATTGCCGTGGATACGCGCTTTTGCCGGGAAATTGATCGATAAATGCAAGTCGGAACCGCCGAGTGAGAGCATCTGACGCAGATATTTATTGATCATCGGTTCATTTTCCATGATATATTCCTCCTCTTACTGCTGGTTGGCGGCACTGAGTTTCTGAGCCTCACGCATGGCGTAAAGCTGTTCGAGCTGCATGATGACAGATGAATCTGTCATCTGTGCCAATGCTGCCTCACGGGTCATCAATCCCTGGGCATATTTATTGAACACACACTGATCCAGAATACACATTCCCTGCTTGGTGGCGGTGGACATGGTCGCTTTCAGACGGAAAGCCTTTCCTTCGTTGACGATATTTGCCACGGCCATGCTGTTGAGCAGGATCTCATAGACGATGGTAACTCCGCCGAAACCGTCAGGAACCAGTTTCTGACAGATGATGCCGCGCAGACTGCCGGCGGTCATGGCACGGATCTGCGGCTGCTGTTGAGGCGGAAACACATCAAGAAGACGGTTCAGAGTATCCGGAGCATTTCCGGTATGCAGAGTTCCGATGACCAGGTGTCCGGTTTCAGATGCGGTAATGGCGTTTTCGATAGTTTCAAGGTCGTGCATTTCGCCGATAACGATGATATCCGGGTCCTCACGCAGCGCGCCTTTGAGCGCGGCATGGTAGGACATGGTATGGTGTCCCACCTCGCGCTGGGTCACCTGACAGTTTTTGGATATCTGCAGGATCTCGATAGGTTCCTCAACTGAAATGATATGATCCTGACGGCGGTCATTGATGATATTGACCATGGCAGCCAGTGTGGTGGTCTTGCCGGAACCGATAGGACCGGTAACCAGGATCAGACCGTTGTTGTAGTCCAGCAGACGCTCGATAAACGGAACGTCGGCAGGCAGAAATCCGAGTTCTTCAAGAGTGCAGATGTGATCGGGAACCAGACGGTAACTGCCGCCTACTCCGTCTTTGTGCTCCATGAGACAGACACGGAAACGGTCGGGACCGATCTCAAGCGCAAAACTCATATCCATTTTTTCCGCAAACGTCTTTTTCTGAGAGGCGGAAAGCAGTGCCAGATTGAGCCGTCTGGAATCCTCGGCAGTAAGGGCATAGGTATCGATGCGTTCAAGCTCAAGCTGTCTGCGGACAAACGGCGGAGTACCTCCGGATATATGCAGGTCGCTGCATCCCAGCGCACGCAGACAGGTGAGCAGCAAGATCATCCGGTCGGCAAGCTCTTCATCGGAAAGCTCTGAAACATCGCTGAAACCCGGCAGATCTTCATAAGACTGTATCTGTGAAAGATCAATGTCAAGCGGAGAAAACACCACTGCGCTGTCATCTGCAAGTCCGCCTTCAGAAGAACCGCCGGCATCACTGCCCGCTGCTTCCGGAGTTTCCGGAGTGTAAGATGCCGCAGTGCGCGCCGGAGCCGTTGCCACCGGGACCGGCACCCTCGGAGGCGCAGCTCCGTTCCGGCTTTGTTCAACAGCATACTCCATGACCTCCTGAAGCTGACCTGCGATCTCCTGTACATCCTCTTCGCTCATTCCGGCTGCCAGCTGTTCAAGGACGAGCTGGGCAAAATCTTCAAGATTGGCGCGCAGACCGAGGGAACGGTAGATTGCCTGGGCATCGCTCTGGGTCAACGCTTCATTACTGACCAGTGCATAGATGAACCACTGGATCTCCAAAGGCATTACTGGCGGCATTGCAAAAACTCCTTTCTTACGGAAACGGATATCATCAGATACTCCACTTCACCCAATATTCCAATATCAGATTATAAATTCCTTTCAACGGCAGACTCCGCCACGGCAGATCAAGAAAAGCAAACTGTTTCACAACAGATTTGTAACGGATGAAATTTGAAAACGCCTCTTTTCCCGGCATTCTCTGATCAAAAAACTGCATCGCCGCATCGTTGATGCCGAGCACACCGGACGGCACATCACGGATCAGACGGCGGATAAGCGAACTGTCAGTTGAAAAACAATACACAGCCGGAGGACGGGAAAACTTTTTCAGTTTGCAGACAAGATCCTCTTCCGACGAAAAAAGCATGACCGGCAGGAGCGGTCCGAACACCTCTTCACGGAAAAGTTCATCATCTTCAGAAAGCATGTCGATCACCGTAGGGGCGATCTTGAATTTTTCCGGATCTTTCTCTCCGCCGCAAACCAGTCTGCCGTGTTTTGCAAGTTTACTCAACCGTTCGTATGCCGCACTGTCGATGATTCTGGCATAATCCGGATTTTCCAACGGTTCCGGTCCGAAGGTTTCACGGACAACACTGCGCAGACACGATTGAAAACGATCATAAACACGCTCATGCACCAACAGAAGATCAGGTGCTGTCCGGCTTTGACCGGCATTGAAAAATTTGCTCTGAACAATACGGTTGGCTGCAACGGACAACACTGCATCCTCGTTGACGATCGCAGGAGACTTCCCCCCGGCGACACAGATGCTTGGAGTAAGACTTTCAGCACAGCTGCGCTTGATTTTCACCGCCTCCTCACGGTCACCGGTACAGAAAACTTTATCAAAGCCGTACTCCAGCAGTTCGGTAAATCCGGCTTCGCGGTCAACAGTGACGACTTCATCACCGACAAAAGTCTCCTCGATCAGCCAGCGGACAAACTGCGCAGATCTGGGAGCGCGTCCGGAGAGTTTAAGCACCACATGATTTCCGGCAGCGTATGCACCCGCCACCGGTTCCAGAGCGGAAAGCAGCGGATAATTCCATGAACCGTAAATCAGTACATGTCCGAATGGTTCAGGCACCTGATATCCGCGTCCGGGAAAATTGATAAAAGCAACTCTGCTTCTGCTTTCTGCGGTAAGTGACGGAAGTTTGCGGATCAGATATTTTATGGTGGAAATAAGCGGGATGATCTCCGACACGATCGCACTTTGTCTGGAACGACCGAGATCATCGGCAAGCACGGAATACGCCGCTTCACGGTGCGACACCAGCAGAACAAGCATCCGGCGCAGAATTTTCCTGCGCTCACGCACCCCCGGGATCCTGCCGGCAGCAGCGGCCGCCCTTCCGGCATCGATACGGTCAAGGATCCTGCTGCGTCCGGTCATATATAGCAACGCTCCACACGATGACCGACAGAACAGAGGATATCATGGGCATGAGTTCCCTTCAGTGCCGCCCAGTCACCGACAGTGATTTCATATTCCCCGCTGCTGCCGATGCAGATGACTTCATCACCCTGTTCCGCATCCGGAACATTGTCAAGCAGAATATTCATGCAGTCCATGGAAACTCTGCCGACCACAGGACAAAGCACGCCGCGCACGATAACATATCCGCGGTTGGTGAGAGCAAGCGGAACACCGTCTGCGTATCCGGCACAAACCGTACCGATCCTCGAAGCGGTCCGGTTGCAGTGCAGATGACCGTATCCGACAAAACTGCCGGAAGCCATTTCGCGGACTGACACCAGTCTGGATTTATACGACAATACCGGTTTCAGCCATGGCAGGGCGGACAGGTGTTTCTTTTCACAGCCGTACATCACAACTCCGCTCCGCACCATGGTGAACGGCTTGCGGTAAGATTCCGGATAGAAAGCGATACCGTTGCTGGCAGCGGTATGGATGTCTTCAAATCTGATACCTGCATCATCCAAACGGCAGAGAAGGCGTTTGAAACGCTCAAGCTGTCTGCGGGTATAACTGTTATCCGGAGTATCAGCACTGGAAAAATGCGAATAGATGCCGCGGATATCCAGTCCGGGCAGAGCGGCAATGCGGCAAATCTCATCAAAAGCGGTATCCGCATCCATACCGAACCGTCCCATACCGGTATCGGTCTTTATCTGACAAATGACCGTTTTTTTCTGTTTGACCGCCTCGCGGCTGAGCATTTTTGCAGACTCAAGACCGGTGACCGGTACAATAAAGCCGTGATGTACAGCCTCTGCCGCTTCATCCGGAAAAAGAGTACCCAGTATCTGAACGGGCAATCCGGCATCAGCTATCTGCAGAGCCTCATTGACTTCAGCCACGGCGATCCGCGACACTCCCGCCTCCGCAGCGGCACGGACCAGCGTTTTCACACCGGAACCGTAAGCATTGGCTTTCAGAACTGCAGCAACGCGGCACGGCGAAACCTGCCGGATTATTCCGGCAAGATTTCCGGCAAATGCTGCAACATCGATCTCAAGTCTTGCACGCGCCTTCATCATCACGCTCCGGTCCGGGAATTTATTTTGCGTATTCCACTGAACGGGTTTCACGGATGATCGTAACTTTGATCTGTCCGGGATAGGTCATTTCCTTCTCAATACGCTGACAGATATTTCTCGCCAGCATCTGAGCCTCGCCCTCGGAGACTTTTTCCGGAGTGACGATCACACGGATCTCACGTCCGGCCTGCAGAGCAAAACAGGATTCCACTCCGGAAAATTCATGTGCGATCGTTTCCAGCTGTTCCAGACGTTTGAGATACAATTCAGTGGTCTCGCTTCTGGCTCCCGGTCTTGAAGCACTCAAAGTGTCACAGGCAGAGATCAGCACATCGTAAAGACTTTCAGGTTCGACCTCACCGTGGTGTGCGGCGACGGCGTGGATGACCTCTTTGGATTCATTGTGTTTGCGCAGAAAATCAGCACCGATCTGGGCGTGCGGTCCCTCGATCTCATGATCGAGAGCCTTGCCTATATCGTGAAAAAGACCGATACGTTTGGCTTTTTTCTCATCCAGTCCGAGTTCGGCAGCGATGATACCCATGAAATAAGCTGTTTCAAGGGAGTGCTGCAGCACGTTCTGGGAAAAACTGTAACGGTATTTCAGCCTGCCGAGGACCTTCATGATCTGCGGAGAAACGCCCTGAATGGCAGTTTCAAGCACAGCAGCTTCGCCAACCTGGAACAGTTCCTCCTCAAGATCCTTGCTGATTTTGCGGACGAGTTCTTCGATACGGGTCGGATGGATACGTCCATCGGTTATCAATCTTTCCATGAGCTGACGGGCGATCTCTTTGCGGACAGGATCAAAACAGCTGATGACCACAGCTTCGGGAGTATCATCGATCAGGATGCTCACACCGGTAGCGGCTTCGATGGCACGGATGTTGCGTCCCTCTCTGCCGATGATGCGTCCCTTCATCTCATCGTTCTGAAGCGGGATCGTGGCAGTGGTGCGTTCATAGGTGCAGTCAGAAGCATAACGCTGGATGGCATAAGTCAATATGCGGCGCGCCTCGCGTTCACTGCGGACCTTTGCCTCTTCAAGAATATTCCGGACCATGATGCCGGACTCATTTTTCACCTCATTGCTGATCTTTTCAAGCAGCATTTTACCGGCTTCTTCACGGGAAAAACCGCTGATGCGCTGCAGTTCATCGATCTGCTGGGAAATACATTTGGACAGTTCCTTTTCCTTTGCACCGACACGTTCACGCAGAAGTTCGATCTCTTTTTCCCGTTTTTCCACGTTTTTCAGCTTGGCATCGGCGGCTTCGATACGGCGGTCAAGAACCTCTTCACGCTGGGCAAGACGTTTTTCATTATTGCTCTGTTCGCGGCGGCGTTCTTTGAGTTCCTCTTCGCACTCTTCGCGCATTTTGATGGTTTCGCCTTTGGCGGAAACGCGGGCATCACGCAGCAGATGCTCGGCTTCACGTTCGGCGTCACTGCGGATCTTTGCCGCATCACGGTTCGCAGTATCCTTCTGCAGCTTCTGTATGTAGTTGTTGATTATCATTCCGGCAGCTATGCCGATCACGCTGAATATGGATCCAACGGATATCAGTACCCAAATACTCATTTTTCACTCCTTGCTCCGGAGAGACAACCGCTCCCCGCACAGTTTATTACCTCATTCTCTGTAACGATCCATTTTACCGGAACGTCCAGTCTGCCCGACGGCAGATCCTCACCGATCTGGCAGGAGTACGCGACTCCCACCGGAGGTTTTGCAACGGATACGAGCATGCGGTCATAAAAACCGCCGCCGCGTCCCAATCTGATCCCGCGGCGGTCAAATGCGACCGCCGGAACCAGGAACAATACCTCATTGCGGACGAAATCACTATCTGCAGCAGGCAGCTCCGGATGCGGTTCAGCTATGCCGTAGCGTCCTGTAACAAGATCTGTTTTCAGATCATGGATCCCGACCAGTTCATAACACTGCTGCTCCGCCGCATAACGCGGAAGGAACAGCCGTTTGCCTTCAAGACAGGGAAGCACATCGGGTTCAGCTCCGCACGCACAGAATGCGGCAACTGCGGAACTGCGGATAAAAACCGGCAGACTGCAGAGGTTTCTGCGGAGAGCCTCATCAAAACCCATCCGCTGTTCTGCAGAAATGGCGTTGCGTCTTTCCTTGAAGAAACGGCGCAGATTTTTCTTGTCTTCATCCACGATACACATTCCTGCCCGGGAAGCAGCATAAAAAGCAGAAATATTGCGGAGAATGGGAGGATCTACAGACAAAACATGTCAAAGATGTCACTGCACATGACACCATTTTTTGTGCTGTGCACCGTTTGAAGTGCCTGCACAAATATCTCAAACGCAACGCATTGGAAACTTATATCTCCAATGCGGCGGCAAGTTGACGTTTTGCCATGATAAATCCGTTTCCGCCGGGCATTTCTGCCATTCAGCAGCTCCGGGATTTTCCGGTCCATCTCAAAAGATCAGAACCAAAATATTCCAAAAGCGAACCAAGCGCTGATTAGAATATAACACTTTTTCACGAGGTTTAAAGCTGTTTTTTCATTTTTTTTTGATTTTTTTTAGATAATGTCCGAAATTTTGTGAAAAATTTATATTTTATCCTTATTCAGATATGTTTTTCTCAATTAAAATATATAACACAGCATGTTTGTTTCAAGCTCAAGAAACGGTTCTGCCTGCGATCGGTGGATGCAGCGTGGAGCAATGTCTTTTTTTTGCGCCGAGTACGGTGCGGAATCCGTCTTCGCCCTGCGGGACTGCGCCGTGACAAGGTGTACCGCAAAATTACATGCATGCGCCACCGCAGTTTGAACAACTTTCACAAAAAATGGGACAATAACTTTTTTTATCAACAGCCGCATTTTTTCTGAAAAAAGTCTGTATTTCAGCCTTTCAAGCCAGATGCAGGGCATGGGATATTTTTCCGCATGCCTCCAGCACCTCCCCTGCCAGGAACAGAGAACCGGAAACCAGCACCCGGTCACTCCGGGTCAGCGCAAGATCGACAGCCTCTTTTCCTGAAGCTGCGCTGCGGGCTTCAAAGCCGAACGCATTTGCCATGGCGATCAGCTCTTCCGGAGTATGACACTTTCTGCCCTCTTCAAAATTAGGTATCATGATAAATCCGGAAGCGATGTCCCGGTAAAGCGGCAGACTTCCGGAAACATCCTTGTCTTTGAAGGCTCCGAATACTACGGTGAATTTTTCACCCGGCAGAAGTTCTTTGAGAGAGGCAGCAAGAGCCCGTATCCCATCCGGATTGTGACCGCCGTCGACAAAGAGACGCGGTCCGATCTTGTCCAGGCGCGCCGGCCAGCGGCAGCCGGATAATCCGGCAAGTGCGGTATCCAGATCAAATTTCCACTTTTCAGCAAAATACTTCAGCACATTATATACGATACGGAAATTTTCACGCTGCATCCTGCCGGGGAGTCCGAGAACGATCTTTCTGCCGTCCCACATGAATTTCTGGATGAAACCGCGATCAAGCTCCTGTGCTTCAAACTCATCAGCCACCGGTCCCAACGGTCCTTCTGCCGGAGAACCGTTCTCTGCGGCACGCTTGAGGATGACCTCTTTTGCTTCAGGAACCAGTTCACCGTAAAACAGCGGGACTCCCGGTTTGATGATCCCGGCCTTTTCACCTGCGATCTCAGCAATGGTATTGCCGAGATGCTGCTGATGATCCAGAGCTATATTGGTGATGACTGCGGCTTCAGGAGTCACAACATTAGTGGCATCCAGTCTGCCGCCCATACCGGTCTCCCAGATCACGACATCACAATTTTCCCGGGCGAATATCATGGCAGCGAGAACAGTGACGAATTCAAAGTAAGTTCCCCTGACCTCACCGGCAAGTCCGGCGAGGCGTTCTGTCTCCGCATTGAAAAGCTCACGCTCCACAGTCCTGCCGTTGACCCGGAAACGCTCCCGCACATCGATAAGATGCGGAGAGGTATAGAATCCTGTTTTCAAACCGGCACTGCGCAAAGCACATTCAAGCATGGCTCCGGTGGAACCCTTACCGTTGGTTCCGGCAAGATGGATAAACCGCAGACTGCGCTCCGGATGTCCTGCAGCGGCAAAAAGTTTTTTCACATTATCCAGACCGAGCCGGATACCGAACATATCAAGACCGGAAATATATTTATCCCCGTCAAACTCAACAGAAGTCATTTTTCTGATCTCCGGCAGTTCACCTGACTGCGCACGGCGACCAGACCGGCATGGAAAGCGGATAGCTGGTGGATATGAGTTTCCTCACTTTTCCGGTCCAGGTATCGACCACGCAGATCTCCGAACGGTTCCCCTCGCCGCGTTTGCAAACGATCTGACGGTTGTCCGCCGCCCAGGTCGGGGACTCATAATTGCCCGGAACGGTGGTGACTCTGGTATTTTTTCCGGTTTTAAGATCAAGTACGGCAAGAGTGTAACTGCCCTTGATCCTTGAAGCATAAACGATCTTGTTGTCTTTCGACCAGTCCGGAGTCACGGCATCGGAACCTATGGAAGGCAGACGCTGCCTGCCGGAACCGTCACGGTTGATGATATAAAGATGCGGAGAACCTGATTCATCACTTACATAAACGATACGGTTGCTGTCAGGACTCCAGGCAGGCGATGCCTCCACTGCGATGCCGCGTGTAAGCCTGCGGGGCTTGGGAGTTCCGGGGGTTATGACATAAAGATCGACCCGGCGGTCCGGACTCAAGATCACCGCAAGATGTCTGCCGTCCGGAGAGGGAGCAGCTCCGGTATTGATGCCGGAAAAGTTGCAGAGAATACGGCTTTTCTGCACTTTGCCGACCGTAGTTTCCACCACATCGATCCCGGAGCGTCCGTATTTTGAAAAAATCACCGAGCGTCCGCTTGATGACCATGCCGGTTCAACACAGAAAGTATTGTAATTGGTGATCTGCCGGGTATTGTTTCCATCGATATCACAGGCATAAAGGTTGCGGACCCCGGGAGCAGTAGCGGCGCAGAAAACGATTTTTGAACGGCAGAAACCGCGCACTTTCAACGCCTTGAAACATTTTTCAATGATCGCATCGGCAGTCTGCGCCGCCAGCTGACGCGGAGTCTCCCCGCGCCTTGCCGCGATGTTCCAGCTGCCGACCGGCATTCCGCCGAGAGCGACGGTGATCTGCATGGCTCCGCCGGATTTTCTGCCGGTAAGCACATAATCGGCACGGGGATCATTCACCAGATCAAACCAGCCGCTTGCACGCAGAAAAGATTTGAGCGCATCGGCAAATGCCGGATCACCGCTGATCCCGTCTGCGTAAAGCGTCGGATTGTCACGAACCGTTTTTATGACCTGAACCGGCGCACCATGCGATACAGCTCCGGCAAACAACAGAAAAACTGCTGAAAAGCACAAGATACGAAACATTCTTTTCTCCTTGAAAATATAAATTGCCTCAAATATCATTCACATATAAAATGTACCATTATTCAGTATTTTTTCAATACCTTTTCAAGAGAAGAAAGCATTTTTTTTACCTCATCCGCCGTCGAATGGAAACCGAAAGATATCCGCAGTCCGGAAAACGCATCCCGTCTGCCGAAGCCGAGGGCGGTGAGTGCAGGAGACGGCTCATCAGTTTCCGAAGCACACGCACTGCCGCTTGAGAGCATCACCCCCTCTTCAGAAAGCATCCTCACCAGCACCCCGCCCTGAAAGCCCGGTGCACGCAGATGCAGGATATACGGAGAAGTGTGTTCAAGCGGCAGAGTCGGGATCAATCCCAGCTGCGGACAAGCCTCACGGATCATCTTATTGAGCCTGACCGTTTCCTTACGTTTTTCTTCAAGTGACCGTCTCCTTTTTTCTGCAACATAAGCGCAGGTAAAAACCGCCGCAGGCAGCACACGGCCGGTGAGATAACCGGAACGTCTTGCTGCAACAGCACGTGCTGCAAAAGCATCTGCTCCTTTCCAATCCGGATTGAGCAGAAGCGCAGCACAGCCGGGAGCTCCGAATTTATTTCCGGAAACGGCAAGGATATGAGTGTTTGCAGGGGGTATTTCAAGTTTGCACGCCCCCTGAACCGCATCCAGCAGATGTATTGCTTCAGGATAACAGTCAAACAGTTTTTCCGGCTCCTGCAGTGCACCGGTCTCACTCTGGACAAAATGAAAAGCGGCAAGATTCCAACCGCCTTTTTCCGGCACAAGTTTTCCGGTTTCCGGAACAGCTTTCAGCAGGTGCAGTCCGGGATCAAGTCTTTTCAGAGCCGCAATAAGAGCAGGATGCTCCATGCGGCTGCTCACTGCATGGATCTTCCGGTCTCCGGCACAGGCGGCAAACAGATTGAACGCCTCCGTACCGCCGGAACACCACAACGGTATCCAGTGTGAACTTCCGGTGAGAGCGGCGGATAAACGTTCACCTGATTCTGCGATCCTTTTACGCAGCCGGTAACCGCTGCTGTGAGCAGCTTCCTGATTGGCGAAATCCTCTGCCAGAGACTCTGCAAAAAATTTCACATCCTCTTCATCCGGCTGCGCTGCTGCGGCACTGTCAAAATATATAATCTCTTTTTTCACCGTAAACACCTCCGGACTGCTTTTGATGGATACTGTGCAGCTGTTGTTGCATTCCCGGGGTTAAAGATAGCAGATGTTCCGCAGATTATCAACCCCCGGGGTTGACTTTTTGCAAAAAAGTGGTCTATTAATCAGATGACAATGATCCCGGAGACTTTTTCCGGATACGCTTTTTTTATACAGGAGTTGATTTTTATGGACGATCCGGTCATTTACTTTGACAATAATGCAACCACCCGCGTTGCTCCGGAAGTACTCGAAGCGATGCTGCCGTATTTCTGTGAACGCTACGGCAATCCCTCCAGCATCCACAGTTTCGGCGGCAGTGTCGCTGATGAGATCGAAAAAGCCAGATGCCGTGTTGCAGAACTTTTCGGAGCAAAATTCCGTGACCGCGACGGCATCGCCGCAGAGATCATCTTCACCAGCTGCGGTACCGAAGGCGACAATGCTGCGATCAATGCGGCATTCAGGGCACGTCCGGGCAGGAACAAACTGGTCACGACCGCAGTGGAACACCCGGGAGTCCTCTCTTACGCAAAGGAACTTGAACGGCAGGGACGTGAAGTGATCCTGATCCCGGTGGACGGCAGAGGCAGACTGGATATGGCAGCTCTCGAGGAGGCTGTAGATGAAAATACTGCGGTCGTTTCAGCGATGTGGGCGAACAACGAGACCGGAACCATTTTCCCCGTCGGCAGAATCGCGGAGATCGCCCACGCCTCCGGCGCACTGTTCCATACCGATGCAGTGCAGGCTGCCGGTAAAGTTCCGATCGATGTGGATGCCCTCAACATCGACTTTCTGAGTATATCCGGCCACAAACTCCACGCTCCTAAAGGTGTCGGTGCGCTGTTCGTGCGCCGCGGCGTACGTTTTTCACAGCTGCTCTACGGCGGACATCAGGAACGGGGCAGGCGCGGAGGCACGGAAAATGTCACCGGCATCATAGGTCTCGGCAAAGCCTGTGAAATGGCAGCAGCCGTTCTGGAGCAGGAAACCCGCCGTCTTGCCGCCATGCGCGACCGGCTCGAAGAAAAAATAACGGCGGTCATTCCGGCGGCGCATGTCAACGGAGATACTGACAACCGTCTGCCCAATACCAGTTCGATAAGTTTCGACGGTATCGAAGGTGAGTCTATCCTGATGATGCTCAACATGTACAACATCTGCGCCTCCAGCGGTTCAGCCTGCACCACCGGCAGTCTGGAGCCGTCGCACGTCATGCGTGCCATGGGCATCCCCTACACCTCTGCACACGGAACCGTACGTTTCAGCCTTTCCGGATACAACACCGAAGCAGAAATCGACCGGGTCGTGGAAGTGCTTCCGCCGATCATCGCCAGACTGCGGGAGATCTCACCTTACTGGGAGAACAAATGATGAACGGTAAAAAAGAGATAGAATTTCCCTGCCCGTGGGATCTGCGGGTGATAGTTTACGCCGACCGTCTTGAGTGTGTCCGTGCCGCGCTGCTGGAGCTGCTGATTTCCGACGGTCAGGTTCCGGCTGTCGCCGACGGCAACAGTTCTTCCGGCGGCAGATATTCCGCACTCCGGCTGACGATCACAGCCGGCAGCAGAGAGCATCTTGAAAGTTTCTGCAAATCCACCGCTGCGATCGACGGAGTGAAAATGATCCTGTAAAACATTTCCTCTGCCGGACTGTTTTTATCGGAACACAGTAACAGGTAAAAATGCTCCCCCGGGCAGATCGAAGAGAGGGCGCTTTGACAAGTTTGAGGAGTTTTGGACTTGCCTCGGAACACAGTGGTTCAAAACATATAAAAAAGAAAAAATACAGTGTTTTTTTGAAAAAAAACGGCAGTTGTATTTGAAAAAAGACAGATTGGTGCTATAATTTATAAGTGATAATCTGTGTGTGTGGAAAAAAACACCTTGTTCTTTAAACTAATTTGCGGAGTTGATGATGAAAATAACGAATATTCTGTTGAGTATTCTGATCCTGCTTCTGGCAGCAGCCAGTGCTGTGTTTTCCTACTTTCTTTTTGAAAAACGGAGTCAATTTGTAAGCGGTTGGGGAAAAATGGCGGCCGCGATCAACCAGACTGCGGCAGAACTTGACAAAGACAGCGGTCTTCCGCCGCTTGCCAATGAGCTTTCCACCTCCGCCCTGTCGCACGAACAGTTTGAGGCACTTGATCAGAAGCTGCCCAAACTTGCAGAACGCAGCCGTCAGATCGTCAACGTCCGTGACAGTCTTGCCGACGCACTCCGCCGTGTCGGAACTGCTGTCGGGGTGAGGAACCTTGCAGATGAAAAAACCATGCGCGGGGTGGATTCCCATGAAAACGGCAAAAACGCAGTTGTCAATGCTGTACGTGACACGGTTTCCAAACGCGACCGCATGCTGGGATACGTTGCGGCTCTCGCCCGTAATCAGTTCAGGCAGAACCTCTCCATTGCAAAAATGAAAGAGGCTGACCGCAGCGCACTCAAACCGCTTGAGGACAGCATTTCCGCAGTCAACCGCCGCAAAGGCACTTACGAAAACACTCTGCGCAACATCGGCAGGATGGTCGAAGTAAAGAGTTTTGATGTTTCCGAAAGGGGATACGGCAAATCCGCCAACTCCGTGGTTCAGGGAGTCCGTGCCCTGCAGACCCGCTGCAGCAGCACCCAGCGTCAGCTGGATGCGGCAAACCGCAAGATCCGCACTCACGAAAACACCATTGCCCGCAGAGTCAGAGAGATCGCGATGCAGAAGAGCATCATCGAAGAGAAAAACCGTCAGATCAGCAGTTACAAACGCGCTCTCGGCCGTCCGGCTGATGACAGCACTGTCGTTCCCTGGAAGGACGGTTCAGCCGAAGCCCGCTCCAAACTGGTCGGCAAAGTCATTGAAGTTCACGAAAAATACGGCTATATTGCTGTTGATATAGGCAAAGGTTCCACCGTCGTTCAGGAGATCGGCAACCGCAAACTTGAAGTCAATGCCGGAATCAAAAAAGGTCTTGAGTTCATTGTTGCCCGCGGCGATCTTGCCTCCAAATCTGAATTCATCGCCAGAGTCACTCTTGATGAGATCGGTGAATACTGCTCCACCGCCAACGTGGCACCCGGTTCGAAAGATATCAAGGTCGGCGACATCGTCTACTGGACAAACGGAAAATAATCTTTCAGGGAGCGTGAGAAATGTTTAATTCAAAGGCTTTCACGGTCATCACAGTACTGACTGTACTTGCGCTCGGTGCCGCCGTAACATTCCAGGCACTTGAAATGCAGGATTACAACCTCTGGAACACGCTTCAGCAGCGTTTCTTCCCCGGAAAATGAGAACTTTCATCCTGTCGGCTGTCATACTTGCCGCCGTTTTGTGCGGATGTACAGAGCGGGAACGTGCAGGTTACAGCGCAATACCGCAGAATTCTCCCGGTTCATGGGAAATGAGTCCGTTCGGAGATGCACGCAACTGACCCGTTCCATCACACAGACGTACTGCATGACGCTGTTTCTTCCGTTTTGCAGTATTCTGGCGTAAAACCGTTTTTCCGGAGTGATTTTTGAAGAGGTCGTTGTATGTTGGAAAACATTGTCATCCGCGGAGCATCCCAGCACAATCTGAAAGATCTGGATGTTACCATTCCGCGCAACAAACTTGTCGTGATAACCGGTTTATCCGGATCCGGAAAAAGCTCTCTTGCCTTTGACACCCTCTATGCGGAAGGTCAACGCCGTTATGTTGAGAGCCTCTCCGCTTATGCACGTCAATTTCTCGACCGGCTCCAGAAACCCAAAGTAGAACACATCGAAGGTCTCTCGCCGGCCATTGCCATTGAGCAGCGCAGTGCCGGCGGTACTCCGCGTTCCACGGTTGCCACAGTCACAGAGATCTATGACTATCTGCGTCTTCTGTACGCTCACACCGGTACGCCGCACTGTCCGCACTGCGGCAGGGAACTGGTTTCACAATCTGCGGAATCCATCGTACGTCAGCTGGAATCACTTGAACCGGGACTGAAACTCACGCTGCTTGCCCCGGTGGTTTCCGGTAGAAAAGGCGAGCACCGCGAGATCCTTGAAGAATTGAAGAACGATGGTTTTGTGCGTGCCCGCATCGACGGCAGCATGGTCATGCTTGAAGATGATTTCCCCCTGCCGGCAAAAACTCAAAGGCACACGATAGAAGCTGTAGTCGACCGCCTGATAACCGGCAAAACCGACCGGACGCGCCTGACTGATTCGGTAGAAACCTCACTCAAAAAAGGCGATGGAGTCCTGACCGCATTACTGGAATCCTCCCCGGGTGATGTGCGGGAAGAGCGTTTCTGTGAACATCTTGCCTGTCTTGATTGCGGAGTATCTTTCGGAAAACTTCTGCCGCGCAATTTCTCCTTCAACTCGCCCTACGGAGCCTGTCCGGTCTGTAACGGACTGGGTATCGAGCAGTATATGGATCCGGATAAAGTGATCCCCGACCGTTCGCTTTCGATCAAAAACGGAGCCATCCCGAACTGGCGGCGCGGTCCGCGTCATCTGATAATCTATTACAATCTGCTGCTGCGCAAGCTGGCGGAGCATCTCAATGAACCTGCGATGCTGACGACTCCGTTTGAGAAACTTTCAAAAGAGACACAGAACATCATCCTTTACGGTACCGGAGACAAACCGGTGGAATTTGATTATTACATGCGCGGACGCAAATACCGCTGGAGCAAACCTTTTGAAGGAGTATTGGAAAATCTCCGCCGCCGGGTCTCTGAAACGGAGTCCGATGCGGTACGTGAACGCCTGAGCAGCTGTTTGAGTCCGCGAGAATGCCCTGCCTGCCGGGGAGCGCGGCTCAATCCGGTGAGTCTGGCGGTGACGGTAGACGGACTATCCATTGACAAATTCAATGCGCTTTCAGTGGAAAAAGCCCTTAAATTCATCAACTCGGTAAAACTTACAGAAGAGCAGAATGCGATCGCTTCAGAGATCCTCAAAGAGATCAGCAGCCGCCTCACCTTCCTGCGTGATGTCGGCTTGCATTATCTTACATTGAACCGGGTAAGCTCCACTCTTTCCGGCGGCGAAGCGCAGCGCATCCGTCTTGCCACCCAGCTCGGCTGCGGACTGGTCGGAGTGCTTTATATCCTGGACGAACCATCGATCGGACTGCATCAGCGTGATAATGACAAACTGCTCGATGCGCTGGAAAAACTCCGTGATGTCGGCAACACGGTACTGGTGGTCGAACACGACCTCGACACGATCCGCCGCGCCGATCACGTTCTTGACATCGGACCGTTTGCCGGGAAACACGGCGGAGAACTGGTTGGAGAGGGAACTCCGGAACAGATCCCGGACTTCCCCCGTTCGCTCACCGGCGACTTTCTTGCCGGACGCAGAAAAATACAGATTCCGGATATCCGGCAGAAAGGGAACGGTAAGTTCATCAGGATCCGCGGAGCCCGGCTCAACAACCTGAAAAAACTGAACGTGGATATTCCGCTTGGAACATTCTGCTGCATCACCGGAGTTTCCGGTTCGGGAAAAAGCTCCCTTATCAACGGAACACTTGTCCGTGCACTCAACCGCGACTGCAACAAGGTTGCGGATCTGCCGCCGGGACCGTGCGACAGCATCGAAGGTCTGGAATTTGTCGACAAAGCCATTGTGATCGACCAGAGTCCGATCGGCAGGACACCGCGTTCCAATCCGGCGACCTATACCGATGCCTTCGGAGCGGTCCGCAAGCTGTTTTCCGAACTTCCGGAGTCAAAAGTCCGCGGCTACGGTCCCGGCAGGTTCAGTTTCAACGTAAAGGGCGGACGCTGCGAAGAGTGCAAAGGAGACGGCATCAAAAAAATAGAGATGCAGTTCCTTTCAGACGTCTACGTGGTCTGCTCCGCCTGCGGAGGCAGACGTTTCAACTCCGAGACACTCACGGTACATTACAAGAAACACAGCATCGCAGACGTTCTGGATATGACGGTGGATCAGGCAGTTGAACTCTTCTCTCCGATGACCGGACTTGCCCGCAAATTCAAAACGCTTCAGGAGGTCGGTCTCGGATATATAACTCTCGGACAGCCGGCAACCACCCTCTCAGGCGGCGAAGCCCAGCGGGTGAAACTTGCAGCAGAACTGGCACGGATACCGCGCGGTCACACGGTCTATATCCTCGATGAACCCACGACCGGACTGCATCTGGCAGACATCGAACAGCTGCTGAAAGTGCTGTTCAAACTGCGCGACATGGGCAATACCGTGATCGTCATCGTACACAATCTGGATGTCATCAAAATGGCGGATCATATCATCGATCTCGGTCCGGATGGCGGCGACGGCGGCGGAAAACTCATCGGAGCGGGAACTCCGGAAGAGATCAGCCGTATAAAAAACTCTGAAACCGGCAAATATCTGAAACCGTATCTGAAATGATCGCCAAAGTCATCATAGATGTCTCTCTCGACCGGGAGTTTGATTATCTGGTCCCGCCGCCGCTGGAACCGGTGATCCGGGTCGGCATGTCAGTGGAATTTGAATTCGGCAGATCAAGACGTACCGGATATGTACTGTCTCTCGCCGAAAAAAGCAGTTATCCGCCGGATAAATTGAAAACGCTTTCAGGAATATCCACCGATCGCGCACATATTCCGGAAAACCTGGTGGCTCTGGGCAAATGGATCTCGGAATATTACTGCTGCAGCCAGGAACAGGCGATCCGCACATTGCTGCCGTCAGCGGTGCGCAGCGGAAAAGTCAGGGCAAAAAGCCGCAGGATCTACTACATCAGCAACCGTGAAGCGGCGGAAAAATTCATTGAGGAAAACAGTGAAAAAAGTGCCGCTGTCCGTCAGGTCGCAGTTTTGAAGGCACTTTCGGCAGGTCCGCTCTCCCTTGAGGAACTGCGTCTTACTCCGGACTTCAGCCGTTCCAGTCTTTCGACGGTCATGCGCAAGGAACTGGCAGCGGTCAAAGAAGAGATCGTCCGCCGGGAACCGTGGGGGGAAAGCGAAGTTATAAGAAGCACTCCGCTCCCCCCCACTCCGGATCAGAAAAAAGCTCTGGAACAGGTGGATAAGATCATTCAGCCGGAAGCGGAAAAAAGAGTCCTGCTGCTGCACGGAGTCACCAACAGCGGAAAAACTGAAGTCTATCTTCAGGCGATCGCCAGAGTCCTCGAACAGGGCAGAAGTGCGATAGTGCTGGTTCCGGAGATCTCCCTTACTCCGCAAACCGTCCGCCGTTTCCGGACGCGTTTCGGGGATAAGTTGAGCGTACTGCACAGCCGCCTCTCCGACGGAGAACGATTTGATGAATGGAACCGCATCAACGCAGGCGAAGTAAGGATCGCTGTCGGAGCGCGTTCCGCCTTGTTCGCGCCGTTCCGTGACCTCGGTCTCATCATCGTTGATGAGGAGCACGAAAGCACCTACAAGCAGGCGGAGGCTCCGCGTTACATGGCGCGCGACGTCGCCGTCATGCGCGGAGCGATGGAAAAAGCCGGAGTGATCCTCGGCAGTGCCACGCCGTCAGCTGAAAGCATGTACAATGCCAGAAACGGCAAATTCATTCTGTGCCGCATGGCAAGTCAGGTGGCGAACCGCCCGGCTCCGCGCATGGAGGTGGTGGATATGCGTCTGCTGCCTGCCCCGGAACCGGGAAAAAGCAATGTATTTTCCCCCGAACTGCTGGAGGCGGTCAGGACACGGGTGGATAACGGCGAACAATGTATTCTGTTCCTGAACCGACGGGGATATGCGCGGGTGATGCACTGTGAACAGTGCGGTTTCGATGCCTGCTGTCCGGAGTGTTCAAGAGCAAATCATCCGGTCTGCTACACTTACAGCCGCAGTAAATGCACATTAAGCTGCCATCTGTGCGGAACAGTGATACCTGCTTACGAAACCTGTCCGGACTGCGGTTCTCCGGAAATACGTTACTCCGGGACCGGAACGGAAAAACTCGAAGCCATGGCACGCGGAGCATTCTCCTTTGCGCGCATCGCCAGAATGGACTCCGACTCCATGAAGTCCAGCGAGGACTACGAAGAGGTGCTTGACCGTTTCCGCCGCGGCGAGATCGACATTCTCATCGGAACTCAAATGATCGCCAAAGGGCTGCATTTCCCCAACGTCACACTGGTCGGTATCATCAATGCGGATCAGGGGCTTTCCATGCCTGATTTCCGGGCTCCGGAACGCACGTTCCAGCTGATAACCCAGGTTGCAGGCAGAGCCGGAAGGGGAGATTTCCCCGGCGAAGTGATCCTGCAGACCCGTCAGCCGGAAAATGATGCCATCGACTGCGCTGTCAACTTTGACTTTGACGGTTTCTGTGAATACGATCTTGAGTTCAGGGAAATGCTCGGTTTCCCCCCGTTCACCAGACTGATAGCTGTCCACTTCAGGGGAGAAGATGAAAACAAAGTACGTCTTTACGGCGAAGAGATCGTAAAAGAGCTTCAGCCTTACATTCTGGAAGGCACCAGCATTTCCGCACCGCTTCCGGCACCGGTCGAACGGATCAAAGGCAAATACCGTTATGTGGTCACGATAAAAGGAACCAAACTCAAACTGCTGAGGCAGGCATTGCGTATTCTCGCATTACACCGTACTCCGCCCAAAGGCGTTGAAATGTATGTGGATGTTGATGCGCAGAACATCATGTGACAGATATATTTTCCGGAAACATCAACGCCCGACCGACTTGCTTTTTCCGTTTTTGGGTGCTATATTATGGAAATATTAATTTATTTTTCACACCAAAAATAACAAAAAGGTAATAAAATGGGTATTTTTGACTGGTTGATCGTGATCCTGCCGGTGATCGGTATTCTCTGTATGGGAATGTATTCGAGAAAGTACATCCGCGGTGTTGCAGACTATCTTTCCGCCGGGCGTGTGTGCGGCAGATATGTCATCAGCGTGGGTGATATCGCAAACGCCCTTTCCATCATCGGTCTTGCCGCTTATGTGGAGGTTCATTACCGCACCGGTTTTGCGATCGCATTCTGGAGCCGTCTGACCCTGCCGATCGGCGTTATCCTCGGACTTACCGGATACTGCAGCTACCGTTTCCGTGAAACCAAGGCAATGAGTCTCGGTCAGTTTCTGGAAATGCGTTACAGCCGCTCTTTCCGTATCTTCGCAGCGGCCCTGCGCTCACTTTCAGAGATTCTTGCCAATATGATCATGCCTGCGATCGCGGCACGTTTCTTCATCTACTTCCTTGACCTGCCCCGGACTTTCTCTCTCTTCGGACTGCAGTGTCCGACTTTCATGATAATCGTTTTCATCGTTCTCTGCATTGCCATATCCATCATCTGCATGGGCGGTACTCTGGCACTGGTCATCACCGATGCTATCCAGGGTATGCTGATGTATCCGATGCTGGTGATCTTCGTGCTTTTCGTTCTGCTCAAGTTCTCCTGGACCGAAGATATCGTTCCGGTAATGAGTGACCGTATGGAGGGCGAAAGTTTCCTCAATCCCTATGACGTTGAAAACCTGCGTGACTTCAACCTGTTCTTTATCGTACTTACGATTTTCACCACCTTCCTCCACCGCGCAAGCTGGATCGGTGCCGGAACCTCAACTGCGGCAAAATCACCGCATGAACAGAAAATGGCAGGTCTGCTCGGTACCTGGCGCAGTGCACTCGGACTTGTATTCTATCTTCTGATCGCCGTTGTCATCCTCGTCTTCATGAATCACAAAAAGTTTGCCAATGAAGCCAAAGAGATCCGTGATGCATTGAGCAACAAGATTGTGGTGGAAATCGCCGGCAGCAAAGCCATGGCGGCGCGTCTCAACAAAAATATTTCTGCCATCAGACCGCAGATCCACGAAATCGGCAAAGATGCCCCGCTTGGTGAAAAGAAAAACCTTGACACCACCTATTTCAATGTTGTCCACAAAACACTGCTTCAGGGCGATGACATCACTCCCGAAGCAAAGAAGGCACACATCGCCCAGGTCATGAAAGCCAATCCCGGCATGACCGAAGAAAAAGCAAAGGCGGTGATCGCCGCCAATGTGGAAAAAGATGCCAACACCCGTTTCCAGCAGTTCCGTACGCTGTACAATCAGCAGATGATGGCATCCAGTATGCGCAAGATCCTGCCCAACGGACTCATCGGTCTGTTCTGCCTGCTGCTGGTGTTCGCGATGATCTCCACTGACGACACCCGTATCTACAGTGCTGCGCTCACCATTACTCAGGACGTAGTCATGCCGCTGCGCAAGACCCCCTTCACTCCGGAACAGCATGTTCTGGCGATCCGTCTGGTCTCCATCGGCGTCGGTGTGATCTTCTTCTTCGGCAGTCTTTTCATGGCGCAGCTGGACTACATCAACTTGTTCGTGACCATCGTCACCATGATGTGGATGGGCGGCTGCGGACCGGTCATGATCTTCGGTCTTTACAGCCGTTTCGGAACCACCGCCGGTGCCTGGGCGTCTCTGCTTTCCGGTATGGTACTCTCTCTCGGCAGTATCGCCATTCAGCGCAACTGGCCGAACTTCGTCTATCCCCTGCTCAAAGAGCGTGGCTGGGTCGAACCGGTCGGCAACTTCCTCGAAACCGTTTCCAAGCCGTTCAATCCCTATATCGTCTGGAAGATGGATATGGTCAAGTGTCCGATCAACTCCTATGAGTTCTACTTCATCACCATGATTATCACCCTGACCCTTTACATCGTGGTTTCTTACGCGACCCTCAAGGAGCCGTTCAACCTCGACCGCATGCTGCACCGCGGCAAATACCGTCTGGATGGAGAAGAACCGCCCAAGACTGTCTGGAATTTCAAGACCATTCTCACCCGCATCATGGGTATCACTCCTGAGTTCACCAGAGGCGATAAAGTCATTGCCTGGGCATATTTGTTCTACTCCATCGTGTACAGCTTCTTCGGATGCTTCATCATGGTCCTCATCTGGAACGCGATCACCCCGTGGCCGATCGAATGGTGGGGGCACTACTTCCTGATCATCTCTCTGATCGTACCGGGAATCGTATCCTTCATCTCCATGATCTGGTTCGGTTTCGGCGGTGCAAAAGACCTGATTGCCCTGTTCCGTGCGTTGGAAAACCGTGTCGTCAATCACCTTGACAACGGTGCAGTTTCCGGCGGAATGTCTCTGGCTGATAAAGAGGCTCTTGAAGCCGTTGACAAAAAAGACAGTGAAAAATGATGAAGGTAGTTCAGTGCTGGGATGACGGTGTAGCTACCGACATCCGCTATATCGAGCTGCTGCGCAAGTACGATGCGAAAGCCACATTCAACCTCTGTCCGGGTACTCACGGAGAAACCCGGGTGGAACCCTCATGGATCGACCGGCACTATACCGGTTGGAGTTTCCGCGGCTTCCGCGGCGGCAAGACCGCACTGAACGAGATCTATGATCTTTACAAAGATTTTCAGGTGGCATCGCACTGCTGGAAACACGAGTGCGCCGGAAGAGTTCCGGATGCGGATTTCATCAAAGCCGCAGTGGATGCCAGAAAATTTCTGGAAGATCTTTTCGGCAGAGCCTGTCCGGGATTTGCCTGGCCCTGTTCATGCAACACACCTGAAACCTGTGATCTGCTGCGCGAAAACGGCTTTGCCTACGCCCGATTGGTCGGCAGCACTCCGGATGTCACGGGATATACCGATCCCATGCTGCTGACTCCGACATGCCACTTTCAGGACAGCGAATTCTACAGGAAATACGAAGAAGCAAAGAAGACCGGAGTCTTCTACTTCTGGGGGCATACTTATGAGATGATGGACAGTCCCGGCTTGTGGGATCAGGTCGAACAGAAACTTGCCTTCATCTCCGCCGATCCGGAATCCGAATGGGCGGATGTCATCGACATCATAAAATAACCTCCCTTATACGGATAAAAAATCCTGCCTCACTCACCGTGAAGCAGGATTTTTTCATATCTGGATATTTACAATATTCAGTCACGTTTTCCATCGCCGTCAGACTTCTTATCGAAGTCAACAGTATCTCTTGCCTTATGCAGCTCTGATGAAACGGCGACCGGAAGTTCATCTGCAAAAAAACGCTGTTGAAAATCAACAGCGTCAGGAGTCTCAACAAACAGGCATATCAATCAGCCAGCCATTTTGCCAGATTTGCTCTTACAAAATCATCATCATGCAGATGAGGATATGCGGCATAAACCCGGGATATCTCATCAGCCTGTCCGGGAGAGAGAGTTTCTTCCGGATCAAGGCACCAGATACCGGGCAGCAATCCCTGGCGTCGCAGGACCTCATGAAGTCCGGGGATACATCCGGCAAAATCATGGGCAGGATCGAAAAACGCCGCATTGCAGTCGGTGATCTCGATCGCACGGGTCAGCAGTTCGGGAGAAATATCCCTGCCGCTGTCTATCACGCTGTGCAGTTCATCCAGCAGTTCCACCGCCTTTCGGGTCCAGCATGACCAGTGACCGAGCAATCCGCCTTTGATCCGCAGTTTTTTATCACCGAATTTATATTCAGAAAGCAGATCGATCAGCAGATTGTCATCATTTCCGGTATAAAGCGTGACATCATCCCTGCCGGACTCGGCAGCGGCACGCATCACATCCAGAGTACAGTAGCGGTTGAACGGAGCCATTTTGACCGCCAGCAGATTGTCGATCTTGAAAAACTCCTGCCAGAATTCAAACGGCAGCTTGCGTCCGCCGACGCTTGGCTGCAGATAAAAGCCGATCAGCGGCATGACTTCAGCAACCTTGCGGCAGTGTTCGATCATACTTTCACAGGAGTCGTTTTTGAATGCTGCAAGAGAAAGCAACGCAGCATCGTATCCGCATGAAGCCTCAAACTCAGCTTCGCGTACCGCCTGTTCAGTTTTTCCGCATACACCGCCTACCTTGAGGATCTTTTTCCCGACAGCAGCGCAGTATTCGTCGATAAATCTGCCGGTTTCGCGCAGTACCGGTTCAAAGAGTCCGATCTCCGGATTCCGGATGGCGAACTGGGTGGAATGGACACCGACGGCGATACCGCCGACTCCGGCATCAATGAAATACCGGCAGAGCGCACGCTGATAGCGGGGAGCAAATTTGCGGTTTTCATCCAGCGCAAGCACCTGGGCGGGAATAACCGTTCCATTTTTTACTTTTGCCAGAACTTCGGGAGCGATATCTGATATTCTTTTCATTTTTCAAAACTTTCCGTTATTGACTTCAAAATGGGTCGGTTTGCCGATGGAAATGCCGCCCTGCTTTATCCACTCCGCCTGCAGACGGATAAGATCATCGATGAGAACACGCGGCTCACCGAAAATGCGGCACATTTCGGAGGCATCATTGAGATAATTGAGATCTCCGGGTTTCTCACAGGTGAATTTCACCTCTTTACCCAGCAGTTCCCCCATCTTACGGGCAGTTTCTTCAGTGTTGGCAGTTTCCGGACCGGTGACGTTGAGTATCCTGCGCGGGCACTCTGCAAGCTCCAGACACTGCAACGCGTTGGCATTGGCATCGCCCTGCCAGATGACATTGAAATATCCGACCGAATTGCTGACTGCCTTTCCTTCCCAGACCGGACGGCAGATGTCATGCAGAACTCCGTAACGCAGATCGATCGAATAATTCAACCGGAAAATCAGCAGTTTTGTGCCATACTTCTGCTGGTAATACTCGAAAATACGTTCACGCGCCAGACAGGACTGGGAGTATTCACCGATGGGAGAAGGCAGATCTTTTTCAGTACATCCGCCCTCTGCCGCAGAACGCAGCGGATAAACACATCCGGTCGAAAACACTACGATCCGGCTGCTGCGGAACTTCCCGGCAACGAATGCCGGAGCAAGGGCATTCATCGCCCAGGTCTGCGCCTCATTGCCGTCGGTACCGAACTTTTTGCCTGCCATGAAAATGATGTTGGGATAATCAGGCAGAGCATTTACCTGATCGCGGTCAAGAAGATCGCATTTTACAGTCTCAACTCCGCATTCTTCAAGTTTCTGACGTTCCTCCTCTTTGGAAAAACGGGCAACTCCGATGATCCTTTTGCTGACACCGGCGGCTTCGACCGCTTTTTTTGCCTGCATCGCCATAGTCACACCCATTTTCCCGGCAACTCCGAGAATAGCGATATCACCCTCAAGACGCTTCATCATCCCGATCAATCCGGGAGTCGGAATACTCAACAGTTCATTGAGCTCCGCTTCATTACGGGGACAACTCAACATGACCTCACCTCAATATTATTACAAAAGTCCATAAAACCAACCGGTTGGTTGCTTTTATTAAAAAATAATCCCTCTTGCTGAAAAAATCAAGGGATAAAAATTACTTTTTACTGAAAATCGCGGTTCCAACCCTCACGACAGTGGAACCGCATGCGACTGCGGTCCTGAAATCTCCGCTCATGCCCATGGAAAGTATCGGCAGAGATATTCCAAGTTCGCTTTCCGCCTGATCCCGGAGTTGAGCCAGACCGGCAAATACCTTTTTCAGCATTTCCTGCGGAGCTCCCAGGGGAGCCATGGTCATAAGTCCGGCAAACTTTGCATTGCCGCATTTTGCCGCAGCTTCGGCAAGAGCCATAAAGTCCTGCGGAGCGATACCGCCTTTGCTTGCCTCACCTGACACATTGACTTCAAGCAGAAATTTCACCGCTTTCTGCTCTTCACCGGCGATACGATCCAGACGCTCCACGGCAGAAATATTTTCCACAGAATGGATGACCGAGGCAAATTTCACTGCTTTACGTATTTTGTTCGACTGCAGCGGTCCGATAAAATGCCAGACTATATCTTCAGGCAGACTTCCCGCTTTAAGCTCAAGCTCCTGAATGCGGTTTTCGCCGAAATCCCTGACTCCGGCCTCGTAGAGTTCTCTGATGTCCTCCGCGGGCATAGTCTTGCTGACTGCAAGCAGCAGAACCTCCTGCGGATCTCTTCCTGCGGCAATGGCGGCACGGTCGATATCAGCGCGGACCGCACGGTAATTCTCTGTAATATTTCTCATAATTTACGGTCTCTGGCAAATTTTAACATGTTTTCCGGCGGACGCGCGGTGATCTTGGTTCCGGCAGGCATGCTTTCGGTGAGCCACACGTTGCCGCCGATGACCGAATTGTCGCCGATCGTGATGTCTCCAAGCACGGAGGCTCCTGAATATATGGTAACGTTGCTGCCGATAGTCGGATGACGTTTCAAACCTTTGATAAGCATTCCGCAGGCATCCTTGGGAAAGTTGCCGGCACCGAGTGTCACGCCCTGATAGATCCTGACATTATCCCCGAGAACTGCAGTTTCACCGATCACCACACCGGTTCCGTGATCGATGAAGATACCCCGTCCCATGACGGCTCCCGGATGGATATCTATACCGGTGAGCATGTGCGCGTATTCGGTCATCATGCGCGGAATAAGCGGAACTTTCTGCACATAAAGAATATGTGCAAGACGCTGGATGATAATCGCTTTGATGCCCGGATAACTCAATATGATCTCATCATAATTGGCAGCCGCAGGATCTCCGGCGTAAGCCGCAGCAACGTCCTCCTTGGCGATATTGCGGATCTCCGGCAGAGACTCAAGCAGAGCAAAGACCGCCTGTTCGCAACGCCCGGAACTGCATATATCATCACATTCATTACCGGCATTTTCATGACGTATGGCACGGCAGATCTGTCCGGCAAGTTCGCTGCGTATCTCCGCCAGCAGAGCAACGGTATTTGGAGTTCCTGCGTGACGGTCAAAACCGGGGAACACCAGTTCCAGAAGTTTTTCCGTGACCTCGATCACTTCGGTGCGGCGCGGGAGATTTTCCCCCTCGACCGGATTTATTCCGACACCGTCTGAATAAGTATCGTCGATCAGTGAAGCGATACGGCGCAAACGTTCAATATCTGTTTTACGGTTCATATAAAAAATCCTTTATTCAACATTCTGTATCTGTTCACGCACCTTTTCAAGCTCGCTCTTGAATTCAACGACCAGAGCCGAAACTGCAGGAACACCGGCTTTGTTACCTAGAGTATTGATCTCGCGGAACATCTCCTGGGCAAGAAAGTCCAGACTTCTTCCGCACGGAGAAGTTTCCTCCAGATAACGGATAAATTGTTCAAAGTGACTCTTGAGTCTGGTGATCTCTTCGGCGACATCCGCCCGGTCAGTATAGAAAAGCACCTCACGCAGAAGCTGCTCCTCATTGCCGGGGACCGGAATTTTTTCAGCTTCAAGTCTGGCAAGCAGACGCTGTTTGATCTGGGCTGGGATACCGGCAACTTCCGGCTCGATCCTGCCGAGAAGTTCTTTCAGGCGGGCAAGGCGGCTGTAAAGGTCAGCTTTGAGATTTTCCCCCTCCGCAGTACGCATGGTACGGAAATTTTCAAAAGCCTTTTTCAATACCTCCTCAAAAGCTCCGGCAAGTTCCGGAGAGTCAGGATCAACACTCTTGAAGGTCACAAGTCCGGGAACAGTCAGCAATCTTTCAACATCCACAGCTTTCTCATCAAGACCGCACTGTCTGCGGATCGCGGCACACTCTTTCACCAGAGCCGCAAGTTTTTCAGCATCAAGCTGCGGAGTTCCGGAACTGCCGCCTTTGCTCGTCTGAAGAACCACGCGCACCTGAAGCGCGCCGCGGGAAATGTAAGCAGAGGCGATCTTTCTCACCCTGTCCTCAAATGCGGAACACTCAGATGGAAGATTGCAGCGGATCTCCAGCTGTTTGCGGTTTACCGAACTTATCTCGGCACTCAATATCAAACTGTCGCAGAACAGCAGTTCAGTCTTACCGAATCCTGTCATACTCAACATGGTTTATTTTTCCTCTTTTTTGCTTTCAGCAGTTCCGGAAGCAGTTTTTTCTTCAACTTTTACCGCCGCAGTACCTGCTGCTCCACTTTTTTCTGCTGCTGTTTTCTCTTCAGCTTTCACTGCCGCAGTATTGCGTTTATTCTGTTCATCTGCGGCTTTTTTCTCTTCGATCTTTTTCAGATCATCAGCAAGCGGAGTCAGGGCCTGATGCAGCTGCGCCGGAGTTCTGACGATACCGATGGTATTTTTTTCCAATTCTTCATTTGAAACATTTCCGGCAAAATTTATCTGCCAGCCTTTCATATCCACATCACCTGCGCCGCAGAAGAGGGTATTTCTGCCGTTTCCGTGCCGCCAGACGAGAGAATACTGGAACTTATCCTCCAATTTGGTCTTTTCCTCTTCGATCTCCTCCGGAGTTTTTATGCCGTTGGCATCGAAATTAAGCGGAAAACCGGTTCTGATGATCTCCGGATAAGTAAAACGCAGATGATTCATCTCACTTGCCGAAAGTTCTCTGTACAAACTGTTGAGCGCAAATCTGCGGCAAGCCGCGACCGCTGCATCTTCAGGCAGCAGAGTATCGGCAAAATCTTTGCGGATCAGCCGGAGAGGTTTCCAGGAAAACATACGGCTGTCGGAAACACCGGATACCATATAAAGATATCTGCTGCGGGGAATGTTCCAGGTGATACATATCTGTTTCTGCAGACTTTTCATCGTCTCTTCTTTACCGCCGAATCCGCCGCCGCCTTTGCCCAGCACATGCGAAACCAGCAGTACCGGATCGGTGTACTTTACAAAATAGACCTGATCCGGTTCAAGTTCCGGAGAGTTGGCGAGCAGGAATTCCCGTGCCGCCTGTGCGGCTTCCGCCTGATAATATCTGCCGGAACGGCATCCGCAAAGCAAAAGACCGGCACATGCCGCAAAAATCAGAATATAACGGTGCAACATAAAATATCTCCATGAATGATTATAAAAAAAACTTATTGTGATAAGATAACTCCCGATAGATCAAAGTTCAAGTAAACAAGTATAAAATCTCTACTTGTTTGCCAGAGTCTCCCTCAATTTATCCCAGTAGGCAAGTCTCTTGCCGATCTCGCGTTCAAAACCGCGCTCCGCCGGATGATAGAAACGCCGTCTGCCCATTTTTTCAGGAAAGTAATTCTGACCGGAAAAGCAGTCCGGAGTATCGTGATCGTACTGGTATCCTTTACCGTAGCCCAGCTCTTTCATCATCTTTGTCGGAGCATTGAGGATGTGTGCAGGCGGAACCAGCGAACTGTATTCCTTTGCCGCTTTCATCGCCTGGATATGCGCAACTTCGACAGAATTGGATTTCGGCGCAGTTCCGAGGAAGATGACCAGTTCAGCAATAGCCAGATCCCCTTCCGGAGATCCCAACCGCTCGTAGGTGTCCCAGGCAGCGATCGCCATCTGGATCGCCATGGGATCGGCAAGTCCGACATCTTCCACAGCAAAACGGGTGAGCCGGCGCAGAATGTAGAGCGGATCTTCGCCGCCTGCGATCATTCTGGCGGTCCAGTAAAGTGCGGCATCGGTATCCGAACCGCGCAGACTTTTGTGCAGTGCGCTGATAAGATTGTAATGCCCCTCCCGGTCCTTGTCATACATCGGAGCGCGTTTCTGCACCACCTTCAACACTCCGGCAGAATCCAGTATTTCCCCCGGACGGGCAAGATCGTACACCGTTTCCAGCAGATTGATGAAATATCTTCCGTCACCGTCGGCAAGTTCGATCAGAGTGCGCCGCGCCTCGTCACTCACCGGCAGCGGACGCTCCTCAAGTTTTTCGGCACGGGCAATGAGCTTTTCCAGCGCCTGCTCTCCGAGCGGTTTCAGAACAAAAACTTTGCATCTGCTGAGCAGTGCGCTGTTAAGTTCAAAAGAGGGATTTTCCGTAGTTGCTCCGACCAGCACTACCGTACCGTTTTCCACATACGGCAGAAATCCATCCTGCTGCGCCCGGTTGAAGCGGTGGATCTCATCGATAAAAAGCAAAGTACCTTCGCCGTACTTCCGGCGCGACTCAGCTTCAGCAAAAGCCTTACGCAGATCGGCGACACCGGAAAACACCGCCGAAAGCGCAGTAAAGTGCAGATTTCCGCATCCGGCGATGATCCTTGCCAGAGTGGTTTTACCGCACCCCGGAGGTCCCCACAGGATGAAACTTGAAAGTCTGCCGGAGTCGAACATCCTGCGCAGCGGAGCATCATGCCCCAGCAAATCCTCCTGACCTACCACATCCTCTATCGTTTCCGGACGCATACGGTCAGCCAGCGGACGGTGTACCGATGCTTCAAACAAACCGCTCATTTTTCACTTCCCCACATTGTGTAAGGCTTCCGGCTCAGCGCGCCGTTGGAATAAGCCGGATCATCCGAAACTTCAGTTCCGAGCCACGCAGGAGCTTCAAACTGTTCATCAGCGGAACTTAATTCGATCTCGGCAGTAAAGAGTCCGGCATTGAGTCCGAGATATTCGTCGATCTCCCATCTGCCGCAAACGTAACGGATCTTTTCGACCACTCTTTCCCCGCAGAGGTTTCCGAGCATATATTCCGCTTCACTGACCGGTATCTGATACTCAAATTCACTGCGGACCAAACCTTCACTTTTACCTTTGATGGTGAGATAAGCCCGGTCACCGGCAATGCGTACCCGTACTGTCGGAACGCCTCCTCCGCCTGCGATATATCCCTGGATCATACGCACGCCGTTTCCGGCAATGCTGCGCCAGGAGTCATCTTTCAGCAGAAATTTACGCTCTATTTCCCAACCCATAACAAAGTTATCCTACAAGTTCGCTGTATGTTTTAAAATGGATCTTGGCACAGGAGTTGAACACATCCCGGCCGTATTTTTCCAACAGCTGCCGTCCGGCGACCTTGACCTGCGGACCGCCGCCGCGCGGCAGTTCCACTCCGAGCGTGCTGCTCAATTTATCCATCTGGCGCAGAAAATAATCACGGGCGAGGATACTTGCGGCGGCGACCGCCACATCACTTTCAGCGCGGACCTTCTGATCGAGAATGATCCGTCTGCCTTTTTCCATCAATGCCCGGCGGATGAGCGACTCATCCCCGAATTTATCCGACAGCATACGCGGACACTCCGGAACCAGATCAAGCAGATTTTCAATGGTCCTCGCATGCCCCCACGCCAGCAGGCGGTTGAGATTGCCGATAGAGTTGTAAAGACGGTTGTAAGTTTCCGGTTTCAGCAGCACGATGCTGTAATGTCCGGCAGCCGCCTCCCGGATCTGTTCCGCCATCGCAGAGATTTTTTTGGAACTGCTGACCAGCTTTGAGTCACACACTCCGATCTCCCGCAATTTGACGGCAGTAACTTCATTTACACATACTCCGGCAATTATCAGCGGTCCGAAAAAATCCCCCTTGCCGCTTTCATCGATACCGCCGTGCGGAGCAAGTTCCTCCGGCGAGGGTTCCGGCGGCAGAAGCGTGCCGAAAGTATGCAGAATTTCCGGCTCCAGAGTAAATTCGATGAACTCAGAAGCATTTTTACCCTGAACTACCAGTTTGCCGCTTTCATAGGCGACTAAAGAAACCCGGTTGCCGGAAGCCTTGTAATGCGCATAAGGCGCAGCGGATATTTCCCAGCCCCGCTGTTCAACAATATCTTTCAGCCGTTCTGCCTGTTCTGCAGTCACGGTATAAACCATTGAATTTGCCATCGTATAAAACTCCTTCGCACATAATATACACCAACAAACTGCATTTTTAAATAAGGTAATCAAAAAAAATCAAAGCTGTTTCAGCACAACGCCCCTGCTCCGGCTCAACAGGATACAGAAACTGTACTCATCAAAAAACCGCTGCCGGAAATCTGATCCGGTCAGCGGTTTATTTTTGTTATAGTCCCATTTTTTGTGAAAGTTGTTCAAACTGCGGTGGCGCATGCATGTAATTTTGCGGTACACCTTGTCACGGCGCAGTCCCGCAGGGCGAAGACGGATTCCGCACCGTACTCGGCGCAAAACTCGACCTTGCTCCACGCTGCATCCACCGATCGCAGACAGAACCGTTTCTTGAGCTTGAAAAAAACAGCTGTGTGATATATTTTAATTGAGAAAAACATATCTGAATAAAGATAAAATATAAATTTTTCACAAAATTTCGGACATTATCTATTTTTTTGGACACACCGGCTACTTCGTTCTTCCGGTGTACGCATTGATGGCGGAATTATCGATCTTCGCCTTGAAGAATTTGTCAGCAGCCTTTTCCCACTCTTTGCGCCAGATGGAGCTGCCGCGCATCTGGACAACCCAGAGACGAAGCTGTTTTTTCTGCCAGTTCACCATGCAGTTGGTTCCCCAGGCTCCTCCGTGACCGAACCAGCCGCCGGGAGCAAGAGTGAGTCCGAGAGAATACCCTACAAAATTCTTCGGACGGGTACTCGAAGCAAGCAGTCTCTTGACGGTATCCTCTTTTAATATACGCACCCCGTTGTCACCGACACCGAGATTCATCAGCATTTTGTAAAATTTAAGCTGATCTGCGGCAGTCGTCCACAATCCGGCACCGGCGGAGGGATGGACATCCGGACCATTGTAGGGACGCGGCATGGCACGTTCAGCATGTTTGTACACGGCTTTTTTACCTTTGCTGGCTACGTACAGAGAAATCGCACTCTCCAACTGCTTGTCAGTCGGCTTGAATGAAGAATCTTTCATACCCAACGGATCAAGCACACGTTCCTTGAGAAAAACCTCCCAGGGTTTCCCGGTCACGACTTCGATCACCGCCGCACCGATATCTATTCCGGTATTGGAATACTGCACACCAGTACCAGGCTCGAACCGCAGAGGATTGGCGGCAGCCTCTTTCGCAGTCGCCTGCAGAGAACAACCGGACCAGCCTTTTTTACGCTTGGTCGGAATCTCAAACGGAAAACCTCCGGTATGGTTCATCACCATGCGTACCGTCAAAGTGTTTTTCGCAGGCACGATGGTATATTGGCCATCTTTGCCCTTGACCCGCACTTTGAGATCTTTGAAGTAAGGCAGATACTTGGCAACCGGATCATCAAGAGAAATTTTTCCCTCTTCAACCAGGATCGCAATAGTAACTCCGCAGAATCCTTTGGTCTGGGAACACTGCATGAATACATTATCCATGCCCATCGGGATCTTTTTTTCAACATTCGCCCAACCGAGACACGCAGTTTCCTGAATACCATTATTGTAAAATATGCTGATCGCGCCCGGAAGTTCTCCTGACTGGAGATAGGGTTTGAGTGCTTTTGCGGCAAAAGACGTTCCGCTGTCTTTGTCCCGGACTTCCGCTTTTCCGAAACAGCATCCGGCTGCAATAACAGCAAGACCTGTCATGAGAATATGTCTGAAATTCATTTGTCAACCTTTTGATTCTTAATTGTATCCATATACAAAGAAAAGGCTGCTGCACAACTTTTCAGTTTCTGCAGCAGCCGCTTTGATCACAACTGACTACTGCCGTACATCAGCGGGGAAGCTGATCTTTGTACTGGGCAGCGTTGTCCTTGGTGACCAGAACGTAGCGGATATCAAAGGCTTTATCAGCATCGGAAGGAGCCTTGACATCATACTTTGCGGTGGGGCTGGTCACGATGATCGCAGAGATGTCACCCTTTTCCAGAGCCTTCCGGAAATCGAATCCATTGCTGAATCCGGTGTTCATCAGGATCATTTTGGGACGGTTTGCAGCAGGGGTGCTGAAGAATTTCATTCTCTTGGCATCCTGGGGCAGACCGATGTTGGAAATGACGACGCCGGCATCAGCATGCTTTGCCAGCAGAGCATCCATATCTTTCGCCTTCATGTACTCTTCGACCGGAATTCCCTGATCTGCCAGCTTGGCGGGAATGGCGATGCTGTCAAGAACGAGAGTGCCGCCGCAGTTTTCGCGGATGGCTTCAACAACACGCTTGCCGAGTTCGCTCTGCTCATAGTTTTTGTCAGCAATGAAAAGAACTTTCTTGCCGCCGGCGAGACCTGCGGTAAGTTTGGCAACTTTTGCACCGCGGGATTCGGCAAATCTCATTTCGCTTTCAAGGATGGAGGCATTGCCGCCACCGAAAACATCCATGCTCTTGAGCAGCATGACTGCTCCTGCCAGAACCACGAGGAAAAGCAAAATCGCAACAGGCTGCATCGCCGGATTGGTCTTCTGTTTCTTACTGCAAACGATCATACCGATCAAACCGACTGCCATAACGGCAACCCACAATACTACCATTTTATACCTCCTTTATAGATATGGTTTCTCGAATACTCAAAGCAAACAAAATATGCTTCTTTATATACATTAGTCAACATTTATACAAAAGTCAAATCAAATATCATTATATTTTGTCAAAATTATAGATAATGTCCGAAATTTTGTGAAAAATTTATATTTTATCCTTATTCAGATATGTTTTTCTCAATTAAAATATATCACACAGCATGTTTTTTTCAAGATCAAGAAACGGTTCTGTCTGCGATCGGTGGATGCAGCGTGG
>JAZSGR010000213.1:0-3663 GCA_045532825.1 Victivallaceae bacterium
AGGTCGAGTTTTGCGCCGAGTACGGTGCGGAAGTGTACCTTTGTACACGACCAAACCGGCACAGGCGCAAGGCTCGAGATTGCCCGCGATGCGCCACCGCAGTTTGAACAACTTTCACAAAAAATGGGACAATAACAATAAAAAATGAAACTCACTGTAAAAAAATCGGAATTGACCGGCAGCATAGCTGTCAGCGGATCAAAATCCCATACAATCCGGGGTATCGTTGCGGCGCTGGTCTCTGACGGAAAATGTATACTTCATGCACCGCTTGAATCGGAAGACACACTGGCAACGCTGGATGCGGCGGAGCTGCTCGGTGCAAAAGTCACCCGTTTCAGCGATCGCTGGGAAATAACCGGAACCGGTAAAAAGTTCAAAGATCCCGGCAAAACCATCGACATGAAAAACTCCGGGACCGGTTTGCGTCTGCTTTCCGGCATGTGTGCGCTTCAGGATTTCCGGATCGCGTTCGACGGAGACTCTTCTCTGCGGACCAGAAAAATGTCCACGCTGCTTGAATCGTTTGCCGGATTGGGAGCAAAATTCGATGCTCCGACAGGCAAATGTCCGTTTTCGCTCTGCGGTCCGGTCAGGGGCGGAAAGACAACTGCGGATGGTGAAAGTTCTCAATTTTTAAGTTCCCTTCTGCTGTCGCTTCCGCTTGCGGAAAATGATTCGGTGATAGACCTGCCTTTCCTGAATGAACAGCCGTATGTCGGGATCACCACCAGCTGGATGGATCATCTCGGTCTGAAATACCGTCATACACCGGATCTGCTGCACTGGGAAATTCCCGGTAAACAGCATATAAAAGCATTTGAAAAAACCATTCCGGCAGATTTTTCCACAGCGGCATTCCCGCTTATTGCGGGTATCCTCTGCGGTAAAGGCGTAATGATCGAAAATCTCGATTTCAATGATCCGCAGGGAGACAAAAAAGTATTTGATTTTGCTGAAAAACTCGGAGCGGTACTGCATCACGGCAAAACGCTCACCGTTTCCCCGGGAGCAAAACTTACCGGTACGGAACTTGATCTTAATTCAACCCCGGATGCCCTGCCGATACTGGCGGTTGCCGGAGCATTCGCTTCAGGAACCACAAAACTGCTCAACGTACCGCAGGCGCGCATAAAGGAAACCGACCGTATCGCAGTCATGGCACAGGAACTTGCAAAACTTGGAATAAAGGTTCAGGAACTGCCGGACGGCCTGATAATCCACGGCGGAAAAATGCACGGCGGCACCGTCAACAGTTACGGCGACCACCGTATTGCCATGGCATTTGCCGTTGCCGGTCTGGCGGCAGATGAACCGGTCACGATCAATGATGCAGAATGTGCCGGAGTATCTTATCCCGGCTTTTTCGATGACTTCCGCAAACTCGGAGCCAACTTTACGCTTGATTGAATTCAAATGAAAAAACGTTTTCTGCAATTTTGTTTTCTGTTTCTGCTGCCCGTCATGCTGCTGACAGCCGGATGCGGCACTGTGCAGGAAAACCCTGTTTCTCCGGTACCGGATGACGGAAAGATCACTCTGTCGGTACTGGAAAACCACCTTGCCGGACCTGATCCATGTGAAGGCTTCAACCGTTCAATGTTTGCAGTCACAGATTTTCTCATGGATTACGTGGCTGATCCGCTCGGCAGGATCTATGCTTCGATAGTGCCCCGTCCGGTGATAGAGCATTTCAACAATCTCTGCGTAAATCTGGAGTTTCCGGCACGTGCGATAAGTTGTCTGATCCGCGCGGAATGGCTCGGAGCCGGACACGAAACTGCACGTTTTTTCATAAATCTCACCGTTGGAATTGCCGGATTGTTCGATCCGGCAGAACATTGGTGGAAGATCCACTCTACGGATTCTGATTTCGGACAGGCATTTGCGGCATGGGGGATCGCTCCCGGAGCTACATTCATACTTCCGGCATCTTCTGCGCTCAACGTCCGGGATACCGTCGGAATGATTTTTGATATGGCGTTTGACCTCAAGACTTACATACCATACTCAGGCTGGGCGACTGCGCTCAACCGCATGGTGATCGCCCATCGTGCATATCAGCAGGTGGTCGACGGCAGTAACGACAAATATAAAAACTACCGGGAACTTGCTTTGCTCGGACGTGAACTGAAACTGCGGATGTGGCGTTACCGTATGCTCAATCTGCGGGATAAACTTGAAGAAGAAGGCAAACTTCCCCTGCCCCTGGAGCCGACTCCACAAGCCATCAAACCGGACTGGATGCGCGGCAGCTGGATGGAACTGAAAAGTTACGGTCCCGGCACCCCGGTGCTGGACTCGCTGCGTACAGTGCTCTTCAAAGCGCAGAACGATGATGATTTCTGGTATCTGCGGCTGTCGATATTCAACAGTGATTTTTCCAATCAGCGGAGCAGACGGAAACTTCAGATCGCTCCAGGACGTCCGGCACTGGAGTACTCATTCTGGCAGATGCCCTCCCCGGGAAAAGACAAAGACGGCAACGAACTGCCGCCGCTTCCGGAAAAACTTGCAGTCCTTCTTCCCGGCATCGGCGGAACGGCGACCTCATCAACAGCATCAGCATTTGCGGAACTGCTTCACCGCAACGGTTTTGCCGTACTGGTCATCGACAGTACTTTCACCTGGCAGTTTGTCAGTGCCCGTTCCGGCAGCCGCCTGCCGGGATTTCTTCCCGCCGACGCCGCAGCTGTGAGAAATATAATAAAGGCAGCCATGGATGATATGAAAAAAGACGGACTCATCCGCAACCCGGAACTGGTGATAACCGGATACAGTTTCGGCGGCATGCACACTCTGAAAATAGCAGAACTTGAAGAAAAACAACCGCTTCTTGCTGCAAAAAAATATCTGGCGGTCAATCCTCCGGCAAGCCTGAAATACGCTGCGGTGCAGGCTGATAAACTTGCAGAAACCATGAACGGCAGAAAACCTGCGGAAGTCATCGATAAAGTATTGGAGACCGCCGGAACGGTCATGGCACAGATGACAGGCTGCAGAAAACCTTTCGATCCGGAAATGACGGACGACCTGCAGCGGCTCTACCGGATCAGTGCAGATCCTGTTACCGCTGATTTCATGGCAGGACTTTATTTCCGTTCCTCCATGCGCGGCATGCTTTTCGCCGCCCACCGCGAAAGGGGATTGATACCGCTGGATATGCCGGTGGAATTCAAAAGGAACAAACTATATCTTGAACTGGATAAAATCACTTTCAGGGAATATGCGGAAAAATATCTGGCAAGCGAATATCCGGGAGTTGGTATTGAAACACTTTACGGCAAATCCGGACTGCGCAGCATCAGTCATACTCTTAAAAACAATTCCGGAGTATACATTCTCCATTCGATAAATGACTTTCTGCTTTCAGAAGATGATAAAAAATTTCTTGACTCAACACTTGAAAAGCGCATGATCTGGACCAGCCGCGGAGGACATCTCGGACAACTGTATTACAAAAGTGTTCAGCAGAAGATCATCGACATACTCCGGTAAAGCATGATTTTTTCAAAAATAGTCCACAGATATCCCATAATTTTTCAAAAAACAGGCATTCCCGCCAAATTTGAGCGGGAGAAGGTTGAGTTTAAAAAAAGTGATTTTGTCAGATTTTTGTTTTTGAGCAGAATTGTCATCAAAAGTCAAACAGGAGTTGCTCTT
>JAZSGR010000089.1:0-29567 GCA_045532825.1 Victivallaceae bacterium
AAGGCGAAAAAATGGAAAATCTCAAACAAATCGGAACGCGGGTCCGGGGGATCCGTACAGAAGCGAACTATTCAGTTGAACAGATGGCCTCTCTTCTCGGTATTTCTTCTGAAGAGTACATTTCCTACGAGAACGGCAGTGCTGAGGCTCCCTTTTCATTCTTTTATAAGCTGGCTGAATTTTTCGATATTGAGATCTCTTCTGTCCTCAGCGGAGAAGCCTCCAATCTCAACACCTACACCATCACCCGCAGCGGTGAAGGATTTTCTCTGGCGCGCAGACCGGGATTTTCTTATATGCATCAGGCCATCCACATGAAAAACCGTGTGGGAGAACCCTTTGTCATCACAGCTCCCTATGAGGGAGAAGAGCCGGATCTGAAGTATTCCACCCACTCCGGACAGGAATTCATCCTGATCCTGGAAGGCTCTCTGCTGATCGTTCTGAAAGACAAAGAAGAGGTCCTGAACGTCGGAGATACGATCTATTTTGACGGACGCTCCTCCCACGCGCTGACGGCCCTCGGCGGCAAAAGTTGTAAATTTCTCTCGATCGTGATGCACACCAATACTGAAGATACCGCTCCGGAAACTTTTGCCGTCAAACGCTCCCGCAGCGGACAGGTCTCACTGGCAGACGGCCCCCTGCTCTATCAGAAATATATGAAGGAAACATGGGATGAAGAGGGAAATCTCTGCAAGGTGGATTTCAATGTCCCTGAAAACTTCAACTTCGCTTTTGATGTTCTGGATCACCTTGCACAAAAAGATCCGGACAAACTCGCCATGCGCTGGATTTCAAATACAAAAGAATGCAAAGATCTTACCTTCGGTGACATTTCAGAAAATTCCTCCCGCACCGCCAATTTGTTCTATTCTCTGGGGATCCGCAAAGGTGACCGGGTGATGCTTATCGTCCGCCGCCATTATCAGTTCTGGTACCTTTTGAACGCTCTGCATAAACTCGGAGCCGTGGTCATCCCCGCCCCTGTCCAGCTTCTGGGACATGACATCGAATACCGCATAAACAAGGCGCAGGTGAAATGTGTCGTCTGTACCGCCATGGATGGCGTTTGCGATGCCGTTGACTCCGTCGCGGATAAAACCCCCTCTCTCAAATGGAAACTTGTGGTCAACGGCGAACGGGACGGATGGATGAATTATGATGCCATGTATGGTAATTTCCCGGCTGAATTTGCCAGACCGGAAAATTTGAAATCCTCCGATCCGCTGTTGATCTTTTTCAGCTCCGGCACCACCGGATATCCCAAAATGGTGGAACACGACCACACTTATCCCATCGGTCACATCATGACTGCGCGGCACTGGCACAAAGTAGATCCCAACGGCATCCACTTCACCGTTGCCGATACCGGTTGGGGCAAAGCTCTCTGGGGCAAGATCTACGGTCAGTGGCTGTGCGAAGCGGCGGTGTTTACATACGATTTCGACCGTTTCCATGCGGCGGATCTGCTGCCCATGTTCAAACAGTACGGCATCACGACATTCTGCGCTCCGCCGACGATATTCCGTTTTCTGGTGAAAGAAGATCTGACACAGTATGATTTCTCCACCCTGCAGCACGTGACTACTGCCGGAGAAGCCATGCCGCCGGAAGTTAGCGAATCTTTTGCCCGGGTTTCCGGACTTCTTCCTTATGAGGGATTCGGACAGACCGAAACCGCTCTTTCGATCGCAACTCTGGCAAATATTGCTCCCAGACCCGGAAGTATGGGAAAAGCCAATCCGCAGTACGAAGTAGTGCTGCTTGATCCTGACGGCAAACCGGTTGCCGTTGGCGATACCGGAGAGATCTGCATAAAAGCTGAACAGCACTCTCATCCCATGGGACTCTTTGACCAGTATGTTGATAATGAGGAAGATACCCGTAAAGTCTGGCATGACGGATTTTATCATACCGGCGATCAGGCATGGGTGGATGAAGACGGTTACTTCTGGTATGTCGGAAGAGCCGATGACATCATCAAAACATCTGGTTACAGAGTTGGTGCCTTTGAGATCGAAAGCGTCATCATGGAGCTTCCTTACGTGCTGGAGTGCGCCGTGACCGGCGTTCCTGATGCCATCCGCGGCAAGGTCATCAAGGCGAGTATCGTGCTGGTAAAAGACAAGACCGGCAGCGAAGAGCTGAAAAAAGAGATCCAGGAGTATGTGAAAACTCATACCGCTCCGTACAAATATCCCCGTATCGTGGAATTCATGACCGAACTGCCCAAGACTGTCAACGGCAAGATCCGCCGTGTCGCTCTGCGTGATAAGGATAATGCATGAACTGCGATTATCTGCCGACAGTATCGTCGCTTCATCCATAGTTATTGTCCCATTTTTTGTGAAAGTTGTTCAAACTGCGGTGGCGCATCGCGGGCAATCTCGAGCCTTGCGCCTGTGCCGGTTTGGTCGTGTACAAAGGTACACTCCCACACCGTACTCGGCGCAAAACTCGACCTTGCTCCACGCTGCATCCACCGAACGCAGACAGAACCGTTTCTTGAGCTTGAAAAAAACATGCTGTGTGATATATTTTAATTGAGAAAAACATATTTGAATAAGGATAAAATATAAATTTTTCACAAAATTTCGGACATTATCCATCCATAAGGACGTAACAGGCAAATGCCTGCAACATTGTAAAACGGGGCTGTTGCAGTTGCTGCCAACAAGGTAACAGCCGAAAACGCTCCCTTTATCAGATCGAAGCGAGGACGCTTTGACAAGTTTGAGGAGTTTTGAAATTGCCTCTTTATGCAGAAAAAAACAGCCGCGCATGTTCCGTTTCAGAAAGTGCGCGGCTGTTTTTTATGCTGAAATATTACATCTTCACGACCTGGCTCTTGCGGCGGGATTCCTCCGCTGCAAATACCATGAGGTGACTGGCAAGGGTCTCATCAATACCGCTCAGAATTTTGTTCTGATCGCCGGTGGCAAGAGCTTCGACGAAAGACTCCATCAAGCCGAAGTCGCCGCCGCCATGACCGGAGAGGATGCCTCCGTCATTGACGATATTGGTATCCACGGTGCGGGTGGAGTTGTTGATAAACTTGCGGATAGTGATAAGCTGGCTGTCACCCTCTATCTCGCCGAGAGTACCGAAAATACGGGTCTTGCGTCCGCTGTGATTGTTGAACGCGGTCATGGTCATGACTGCAGTGGAACCATCCTCGAAAAGCATGTTGACGGTCTGGTTGTCCACCACGTCATTGTCACAGGCATAAACGCAACGGCCGTACTGTCCGTTTTTCAGAGCTTCGGCAAGCTTTTCTTTGGTGACAGGACCGGCGGTCAATACATCAGTAGGCCAGAGGAGACGTCCTGCGGCAAAGCGGTCACGGAAATAGATCTTGTAGGCTGAATACGGACACAGCGACTCAATCTCACGCGGACAATCGATACAGCGATCCGCCGCACCTGCCGGCTGTTCGCTTTTCTTGAAATGACGCAATGATCCGAATGACTGGATATCAGTACACTTTTTGCCGATCACATAATGCAGCCAGTCAACGTCGTGGCAGGATTTTGCAAGCAGCATGAAGCTGGATTCCTTTTCGTTGCGCCAGTGACCACGCACAAAGGAGTGCGCCTGATGCCAGTAGCCGACCGGCTCAAGATGCTGAACTGAAACGATCTCACCGATCTCACCGGAGTCGAGGATCTCTTTCAATGCCCGGGTATACTTGGTATAACGCAGTACATGACAGACACCGAACATAACATTATTGGCTTTGACAGCAGCCACGATATTGCGGCATGCCTCCGGAGTGGGAGCCATGGGTTTTTCAAGCAGGATATGATATTTCAGATTGGCACAGGCGACTGCCGGTCCCTCGTGCATGTTATCCTGAGTAGCGATGATAACACCGTCACACATTTTCGGCTGTGCGCAGAAATCCTCCCAGCTTTCAAAGCAGCGGTCAGCAGGCAGATCATATCGTTCTGCGAAACGTTTGCGCCACACCGGATCCGGATCGGCAACGGCGACGATCTTCAGCTTATCAGGATTTTTTTCTGCATAGGTGGCGTAGCCTCTTCCACGGGCTCCGGCTCCCAGCACGGCAAGAGTAACAGGTTTGGACATATTTTATTTTCCTTATATTTTTTATACGATCAGCAGTTTGCACCGTGATCGATGATGTTACAGAGATAAGCGGCACGGTTGCTGGTGACGGCATCCGGCTTGACTGTATCAATGAAATATCCGGCAGTTTCCGGATCATCGATCGTCCACAAGGCAAGAGAATATCCTCTTTTCCTGAGTTCGGCAACAAATTCCGGAGTCAGGAACTCTTTTCTTGCCCGGGCATCAAGACCGTCTGCATGCATATCTTCAAGTTTTTTCCAAAGCTCTTCCGGCTGGATCGCGAAAGTTCCGTCTTCATTGACACCAAGACCGTGAAGATAAAGTGCTTTCATCTCCGGATAACGCTCTTTGCACACTTTTATCATATCCGCATGGAAAGAGATCACTATGATCTGTTCACGCTCGACCGGAGAACGGTCGATCTCATCCATCATGGCATCAACGAGGGCAGGATCATTGATCTTGATCTCAGTAAACAGAAGTTTTTCAGGCGGCAGCAATTTTAACACTTCAGCAAATGCCGGGATCCTTTCACCTTCGTAACCTGCTTTGCCATTGGAGACATCCACTTGCTGAAGTTCATCAAATGTACATTCGGCAACGATCTTTTCAACTCCGCTTACCCTGGCAGTCGAAGCATCATGACAGCAGACGACAACTTTATCGCCGGTAAAATGGATGTCAGTTTCCCAGGCGTCAGTATTCCGTTCCCGGGCAAGTTTGAAAGCAGAAAGCGTATTTTCCGGAGCATCATAAGATTCTCCGCGGTGAGATACCCACAGTGTCATTTTTTATCCTCCTGAATTACCGGCAAAGGGTGTTTTCTGAATATACAACGTTTTACTGATATTACAAGTACAATTACGTTTTTTACTGCATCAAACCAGAGATATCCATCCGCCGCCGGAAGCAGCACTGCGGCAAATGGCAAAACATGCCCGGTGAGAGTTGATGGCGGATGCCACATTGTGTTCAGAATCCCGATCCTCTTTCAGGCAGGAAATAAAGTGATCCACGATCGCCGGGAAAGGATGTCCGTATACATCACCGCTTTTTTTCGCTCCGGTATCGACTTTGAAAAACTCCTGCTGTTCTCTGAAGCGGCGCAGATAAAATCTGTCGTTGAGAATAGTACCATCCTCGCCGATAATGTGGATATTGGCGGTATAAGGAGTAAATCCGGTCAGGGAACAGGAGAATACCCCCACTGCCCCATTGGCAAAACGCACCTGGGCTGTCTCAACCGGCGGATAATCGTACCAGTCGCCGACTTTGACAGAATCTCCGCGGACAGCGGCAATATCAGATCCCAGAAGAAAACGCGCAAGATCGACCGAATGACACCCGCCGAGAACAAACGCGCCGCCTGATCTTTTACCGTCACGCATCCAGCCGTTGCGTTCCCTGCCGAACCAGTAATCAACATTAGTGAGAAAAACGTTACCGAGTTCACCGTCGGCAATAAGACGTTTCTGCATGATACTCAGCGGATTGAACCGCAATACCAGTCCCATTACCGTTTTGGTGCGGTATTCTTTCAAAACCTTTTCCAGTTCACCAAGCTGTTCTTCTGATACAGCAGCTGGTTTTTCCAGAAAGATCTGCTTACCGGCTTTGGCTGCCAGAATAGCTTCGGATGCATGCTGATCGTTGGGCGTACAAATAGAAACGATATCGACCCGGCTGTCATTGAGCAATTCTTCAAAACTGCGGTATACGGAAATATTGTTCAATCCGAATTCTGATATTTTCCGCTGCACACTTTCAGGACTTCTGCTGCCCAGACCGACGATTTCACAATCAGGATTTTTCAGGTAGGCGGCGATATGTCCGCTTGCCACCCAGCCGCAGCCCCATACCGCACATCCGTATTTGCCGTTTTTCATACAATTTTTCTTTCAGTAAACGATCATGGTTCTTTTGCTGTCTCATCCAGAGCCTTTATCAGCGGATAAAGAATGTATTCGATCACCCGGCGTCTGTCGCACTTGATCTCACACTGCGCCTCCATACCCGGAATAAGACGGAAATCGGATGAAACATTTTTCAACTTTCCGGAGATCTGGATTCTTGCACGGTAATATGAAAGCTGCTGCTGTTCGTTTTTATTGAGCGTATTTTCCGAAATATTGCGCACAACGCCCTCAAGTGTTCCGTATTTCTGGAAAGGATAAGCTGTAAGTTTGATCCTGGCATTGGAACCTACTTTGACCTTGCTTATATCCTGCGGTCTGATCTCGCCTTCAAGTTCAATATCCTTACCGAGCGGAATGAGCGTAATAAGTGCCTCAGCCTCCTGTACCGCAGAACCTGGTGAGAACGAAGCGATCTCATGCACGACCGCTTCACATGGTGCGCGCAAATACACGTATTCTATCAAACGGGCGATCTTGTCATGCTCTTTTTTGACAGAAGTAAGATTACGGTCAACGGTGACCATGTTTTCAGATAGCTGATTGCGCCACTCCTGAATGAAGGAATTCAATTCTGCATTGGTCGTTCCCAGACGGTGATTGAGTTCGAGGATACTGTTTTCCAGTTCATCGACCGAAGCCTCCATTTCCATTCTGGAGATAGACATCTGGATAAGTTCTTTCAAAGATGCCGCCTTTTTGGAGTGAAGATTTTTGAACATATCTTCAAGTTTCTGCACAGCGGCAAGACGCTCTTTCTGCTTGGCAAGATTATCCTTGCGGCTTTTGATGGATGCCTTTATCTGAAGCAGAGTCTCATTGTAATATCTGATCTTTTCCTTGTAATACTCCTGACGCTGTTTATAGATAGCCAGCTGCCATTTTTCAAACTGATCCCTGCCGCCGGTATAGGGACGATCAAGAAATTCTGCGCGCAGACGCTCAAGCTGGGCATTCAACGCCCTGATCTCATTCCCGAGACGGTCAGCTTCTGCCCGGTTTATCGCCGGATCAAAAGTTATAAGTATCTGATCTTTTTTGACCACATCACCGATCTTTACATTGATCTTTTTGATGACCGAGCGTTCCAGCGGTTTCATAACGATAGTGGACTCATTGGTGACCAGTTTGCCGCCGCCCTGCACGACCACATCGACCTTCGCCAGTATCGACCATACAAGAGCCAGCACGACCGTCACCACCGGCAGCCACACACAGAAACGGACCGCCGGAGAAAGACGTTCATTCCGGATCTCCAGTGCATCCGGCTGAAACTCAATAATATTTTCAGGAACCTGTTCTTTCATCTTATTCCTCCTCATGATTCATCTGCTGATTCCAGAATTCATTGTAGATACCTTTATTGTTCAGCAGCTCGTTGTGAGTACCGGATTCCGTCTGAACACCGCCGTCGATGACAATGATCTTGTCGGCATGGTTGATGATCGAAAGCCGGTGCGAAACGATCAATACGGTTCTGCCGCGGGCTATGGCACGGAGATTTTTGCGGATGACATTTTCACTTTCGGGATCCAGCGCACTGGTAGCCTCGTCGAAAATCAGGATCGGCGGATTGGTGAGCAGCGCACGGGCAATGGCAAGACGCTGTTTCTGGCCGCCGGAAAGGTTTGCGGCATTCTCTTCAAGCACCGTATCGTATCCGCGCGGCAGTTTCTGGATGAACTCATCAGCTCCGGCAAGTTTGGCAACATAGATGATCTCTTCCAGAGAGGCGTTCTGCTTGGGCAGACTGATGTTGGCACGGACCGTTCCGCTGAAGAAATAATTTTCCTGCAGCACAACGCCGATATTGCGGCGCAAATGCGCTTTGTCGATCTCGCGGATGTCGATACCGTCGATCTTGAGTACGCCCTGCGTCACAGGATACAACCCCTGCAGCAGTTTGGTAAGAGTAGTCTTTCCGGATCCGGAACGTCCGACAAAACCGATGGTCTCGCCGGGAGAAATTTTGAGCGAGAAGTTTTTGATGACCACCGGAAGATCCTGACGGTAACGGAAGGAAATATTATCAAATTCCACTCCGCCGCGCAGCGGATTGCGGACTCCGCCGCCAGCCGGTTCAGGTGAGGTGTTCATGACCACTCCGAGCATGCGGACTGAAAGTGCGATCTGCTGATACTCATGGATCAATCCGACAACTTTCACCAGCGGTCCGGTGACCCGGTTCGCCAGCATCTGAAACGCGATCAGGGCACCGATGCTTATAGTATGATTGAACACCAGATGAGCTCCGACCCAGATAACACAGATCGTCATCATCATCTCAAGCATCTGACTGATGCTCTGGGCGGTCATCGAAATCTTGCCGACACGGAAATAGGACTTTATGGCATAAGCAGTTGAGTCATCCCAGATCTTTTTTTCCACCGGTTCCAGAGCAAGGGATTTCACGGTTTTTATTCCGTGGATGGCTTCGACCAGCATGCTCTGCCGTTTGCCTTCCGCCTGATAAAGTTCATCCAGACGCCGCTGGAACGGCTTGATGAGACAGGCGATCACCAATGCCATCATTGCGGAAAATCCCAGCACGATCAGCGTAAGCGTGATGCTGTAGAACATCAGAAAAGGAATAAATATGCACAGCGCAAACACATCAAGGATCGTAAAGAACAGATTGCCCGAAAGAAATCCGCGGATCTTTTCTGTCTGCTGCATGTGTTTGAGCAGAACTCCGGATGGCACCCGGTCGAAGAAATCCACCGGCAGGCGCATCAGGTGGGCAAAGGTCTTGGTAGCTGTCGATATATCTATCTTGTTGGTGGCAAAGAGCAGCAGATAACTGCGGATATAGCCGGTCAGACTGTTGAACAGAACCGCGATAAGTATGCCGACTCCGAGTACGTTAAGGGTATTATAAGCGGCATTGACCAACACCTTGTCGACCACGATCTGGAAAAACAGCGGTACGACCAGAGAAAACACCGTAAGCAGAACCACCATGAGGATGATTTCGCCGAAGATACCGCGGTTCTTTATGAACTCCGGAACAAACCAGCGCAGTGAAAACGGCTGCTGTTCATCAGAGAGTTTGTATATCTTTTTAAGCAGTGTCAGCTTATTGGTATATTCTTTTTCAAATTCCTCCCGGGGAAATCCGGTAAAGCGGTTGTTGGGATTTTCCTGCTTTATTTCGGGATCAAGAAGCACGATCTCATCGGTCTCACCATTTTTACGGAATCCGCAGATGATGGCAAATTTTCCGTTACATTTCTCAACGATGCACGGAAAAACGCTGTCGCTTTTCTGTAATTTTTCCCACGGCTGAACGATGTTCTTCAACTTGAACATGTGGTCATTGGCGATCTGTTTGAAAAGCAGGTCGGAGATCTCTTCCTCACCTACTGCATATTCATGCATGATCTCACGGAGATCCACCGGAGCATTGTGATGACTTGCAATAGCTGAAAAAGCGAAAAGTCTGGTCTGTTTAGTGGTATCCACCTGTGAAAGATTGCGGAAAATTATATTATCCGCCACCAGCATGGAATGCAGTTCACTTGCGGATACCATGACCGTTCCTTTGGCATTTTCTCCGCCGGAGGGATCAAAAACAGCTATTTTATCCCCTGCAAGCAGCTGCTGACTGCTGGTTATGAGAATCCACCTGCCGTTTGAGAGCCGGGAGAGTACCGGACCGTTGTAACCGGCAAGATCCTGACATCTTTCAACTGTTTCCGGACGCAGCTGCTGATCCCCGGATATTTTCAGAAGAACGGACATACTGTCTTTCTGATATTCCGTCTGGATATCCTGCGTCACCAAAGCCATAAAATTAACATTGCGTCTGGTTTGAGCCAGCAGTGCTTTCAAACATATCAGACCGCTGTAATCAACCTGTTTCAAATCGCTCATAAACATCCTTTCAAAAAACGGGCAATTGTCTTTCCGCATTCCCCCTGAACAGTAAATTTTTCAGATGCGGAAAAAAAGCCGGTTTGATCCAATAAATACGATACCGGATTTAATGTAACAACATTAACTGTAAATTGCAAGTCAAGACAGAAAAAAAACACCTCACAAACAGCGTTTTACAGCAGGATGAGGTGTTTTTCACGTTTTCACTTTCCGTTCTGATATTCTTCTGTGAAAAATTGCGGATGTTTTTTCAGCAGTTCCAGCACGATATCCCCGGCTTTACGGGCATCAAGCAGATAGACATGTGCATCTCCGAAATGCCCCTCACGCAAAGCATCATGTTCACGGAACGGCTGCTCCATAAGTCCATACCACCGGGAATGACCGCCGAGGTGACGGCGCATCGGACGCGGAATATGTTTACCGTTTTCATCTATGATCTCAAGCGGCTGATGCGTATCTGTGAGCATTCCCGGAACCGGAAGCCACTCCTCAACTCCATGCAGATAGGTGTTGCACTTGATACCCACTCCCAAAAACATGATGACAGCGTTGCGGTGATAAAGCTTGCCCCAGGGGGAATCAGGATGCGCAGGAGAATCAAAGTTTTCATGTCCGGCAATAAATTCTTCCGCATCTTTACCGTACGCTGAAAGCGAATGAGTCGGACACAATGATCTCTTAACACCAGGTCTCTTGCGGAACATTTCAGGCAGCAGACCGATACAGCAGGGAGTATCTTTTACCGAAAACACCGGATTTTCCGTATTGATAAGGCTGTACGAGAGCGCAGGAAAAACCAGCAATCCGGATGAAAAATACTCCTGAAACGCATCAAGAACAGTATCGGCTCCGCCATCCACTTCACCTATCGCTTTCATCGACGAGTGGACAAGAACTGTCTGCCCCGGTTCAAGTCCCATTGCCGCAAGATCACATTTGAGGGATTCTTTGGTATGCATAGATCATATACTCCTTAATGTATGTCATTCACCGCGTTTTTTAGTATAAACATTGAGCGCACGGGCATAATTGCAGTTTTCTGCAAGTTTCACCTTGTGCGGAACATTTGCCTGCAGGTACACCGTATCTCCGGCAGTCATTCTTGAACAGTTTTTTTCGTCCATTATGTAAAAATCCAGTTCACCTTCAAGCAGTACATAAAACTCCTCGGTATCATGCAGCATGAAATCACGTTCTTCCGCTGCCCGGTGATACTCAATGATAAAAGGATCCATCTGCCGGTCTATCTGGCGGTAGGCAAGACTGTTGTAGACGATACCATAGTGTCCGCTGTTGTCACGGGTCACCTCTTCCCCGGAATTGAGATTACCGAATGTATATTCAGGTATATGCTTTTCCCCCTGGAACAGCACCGGCAGTTCCGTTCCCAAAGCAGCGGCGATCTTGTTCACCGCTTTCAGAGACGGAGTTATCCGGAAATTTTCCACCTGGGATATGAACCCTTTACTGAACCCGCTCTTGGCGGCAAGCTGATCGACCGTCATTCCCTGGGCTATACGCAATGCGCGTACGTTCTGTGATATTCTCAATAAATCCATGATCCAAGTTCCTTTTTACATAATGTAACAGTTATTCACTGTTTTGCAAATCTTTTCCGCCTGACGGAAGAATAATTCTCCGGAAAAAATGCAGCTTATCATATTGGAATATCATTTTACACTTGATTTTTTGTGTATTTCGATGTATTTTAATACTAAACAAACAACTAAACAAAAATTGAGGAATATTTTTATGCCATCACTGTATGATGTTGCAGTCATAGGCGGCGGAATAAGCGGAACTGCCGCCGCGTACCGTTTAAGCGGATATGAACTTAAAACAGTACTGCTGGAAAAAGAACAGGATGTATCCTCCGGTGTCTCCAAAGCCAACTCCGGTATCGTACACGGCGGATTTCATTATTCAGCAGAGACCACGCTCAAAGGACGTCTGGAGATCCGCGGCAATCTGATGTACGACCAGTGGCACCGGGATCTTGATTTCGCGTTCACCCGGTGCGGGATATTGATCGCGGCATTCAAACCGGAACAGATGGAAGAGATCAAACGGCTCTATGACCGCGGAGTTGCCAATCAAGTCCCCGGCATCGAACTTTGCAGCAGGGAACGGATGCTCGAACTTGAACCCAAGCTCTCACCGTCTGTCTGCGGAGGACTCCATGCTCCCGGCGGCGGTGTGGTCGAACCTTACAGCCTGGTATTTTCCCTTGCCGAAGCGGCAAAGCTCAACGGAGTTGAAATAAAAACAAATTTCAAAGTATCAGCGGCTGAAGATACTGACGGATTCTGGAACATCGTTTCTTCATCGGGGGAAACGGTAAAAGCCAGATATGTCATAAATGCCGCCGGATTGTTCGCAGATGAAGTATCCCGCATTTTCGGAGGTGAGGAGTTTGTCATATCTCCGCGCAAAGGCGAAGAATATCTGCTTGACCGGCTTTCAGAGGCACGTCCGTCAAAAGTAGTGTTCCCGGTCCCTGACAGGCACTCCAAAGGTGTACTGGTCATCCCGACTGCAGGAGGAACCACCATGATCGGACCGACTGCTCAAATCACCGATGACAAAGAAGATAATTCCACCACTGCCGTCAACCGCAAAACGATCTTTGAACTGGCAAAAAACATGGTTTCAGGAGTATCGGAACGGGATCTGATAACCTCATTTTCCGGTTCACGTCCGGTCATAGAGGGCAAAGAGGATTTCTTCATCGCCATTTCCGGATCCGCACCGCGTTTCATCCAGTGCGCCGGAATACAATCCCCCGGTCTCACATCCGCTCCGGCTGTCGCCGAACTGCTGTGTGAACTGCTGGAACGTGCAGGAGTCAAACTGCTGAAGAAAAACACTCCTCCGGTGCTGCCGGAAAAAGTTCCCGCAGTCAGGGAACTTGCTCCGGAACAGGTCGATGAACTTTTCAGAAAAGATCCGGCATGGACCAATATCATCTGCCGCTGCGAAAAAGTTTCTGAAGCGGAAATACGCATCGCTGTACGCAGAGGGCATACCACTCTTGACGGAGTGAAACTCGCCACCCGTGCCGGAATGGGACGCTGCCAGAGCGGTTTCTGTACTCTTGAGATCATGAAGATCATCGCTGAAGAAACCAATACTCCGCTGATCGAAGTCGTCAAACGTGAAAAATCCGGAAATATCGTTTCCGGTATCCTGGGAGAACTGGAATAATGGATACTGTAACTGTTGATATTGCTGTCATCGGCGGCGGTGCAGCCGGACTCGGTGCCGCTGCACGCTGCGCCGGAGCCGGTAAAAAAACTCTTCTTATTGAAAGACTGCCGTATGCCGGAGGTGTTCTCATGCAATGCATCCACTCCGGTTTCGGGATCCACCGTTTCAACGAGGAACTCACCGGTCCTGAATACGCAAACCGCGTACTGGAGCAGGCGGAAAAAGCCGGAGTGGAGATCATGCTCAATGCCACAGTCATGCAGCTTTCAGACGGCGGATCTTACAGAATTCTTACCGTTTACTCAAAAAACAGCGGTGTGGTCATCGTGAAAGCCAAAGCCGTGATACTGGCAATGGGATGCCGCGAACGCTGCCGCGGCAATCTCGGTATCCCCGGCGACCGTACAGCCGGTATTTTCAGCGCAGGACTTGCCCAGAAACTCCTGAACGTCGAAGGTCTGCTCCCCGGAAAAAAAGCTGTCATTGCAGGATCCGGTGATATCGGTCTTATCATGGCAAGACGCCTTTCATGGTGCGGAGTAAAAGTCGAATGTGTCGTTGAGATCATGCCCTACCCCGCCGGCTTGAGCCGGAATATCGCACAGTGTCTGGAAGATTTCAATATTCCGCTGCTGCTCTCGCATACCATCACCGGAATACAGGGCAGGAAACGGGTCGAGTCAGTGACGATCGCTCCGCTTGTCAACGGAGAACCGGTTCTTGCAGAAGAAAAGAAAATAGAATGTGACACCATCCTTTTTTCCGTCGGTCTGGTTCCGGAAAACGAACTTTCACGCGCGTGCGGCATCGATATAAATCCGGTCACCAACGGAGCTGTGGTAGACGGAAATCTGATGACATCGGTTCCGGGAGTCTTTGCCTGCGGCAACGTGCTGCACGTTCACGATCTGGTCGATTTTGTTTCAGATGAAGCTGACCGGGCGGCTGATAATGCTCTGCTTTTTGCCGACGGGAAGACAGCTGAAAGATCAACAGTTGCAATATCTGCCGGAGACAATCTCCGCTATGTCGTACCCAACAAAGCAGCTCCGCAGAAAAACAATAACTTTTACATGCGCGCCTCGACGGTCATGGATAAAGCAGTATTGAAGGTGTTTTCTGACGACGGAGCAGAAGTTTTCAGTAAAAACCTGCGTTATGTGAAACCCGCAGAAATGATAAATGTCAACTTTTCCTGCGGCAGCTGCAATGAATTGAAATTTGTTCTGGAGAAAAAGTGATCATGGAAAAATTCAGAAAAATCTGCATAAATTGTCCCGCAGGATGTCATCTGGAAATAGAAAAAGACGGAGACAACATCCGGGTTTCCGGCAACACCTGTCCGCGCGGAGTCAAATACGCAACTCAAGAACTTACCGATCCCAGACGTACCGTTACAGCAGTAGTACGTTCTGCCGGAGAAAAACATTGCTGTATTCCGGTCAAGACCACATGTCCGGTCCCGATGGCGATGATTCCGGAACTTTTGAAGGCACTGTTCGCAATGCAGGTGACGCTTCCGGTAAGATCCGGAGAGGTCATCCTGAAAAATTTCAACGGAACCGGAGCAGATGTGATCGCAACATCAAACTGCAGATGACCTGAAAAACTTCAGTTTCACCGGCTGTTGTTCATCAGCAGACAATCGGCAATGACCAGATGAGCCATTGCCTCCACTACAGGCACGATCCGCGGCACGATACATGGATCGTGCCTGCCGTTTATCACAAGATCCACCGGTTCGCCATGCATATCGACGGTTTTCTGCACAGAGCTTATAGACGGAGTCGGCTTTACCGCGATCTCAAAAGTAATGGTGTTTCCGTTGGATATTCCGCCGAGTATTCCGCCTGAATGGTTGGCTGACCACCTGCCGTCACCGAGATAAGCATCATTGTGAACACTTGCCCGCTGTCTTGCCGACTCAAAACCGTCACCGAAGGCTATTGCCTTCACTGCGCCGAGCGAAAGCATGGCATGAGCAAGCAGTGCATCGAGTTTGTCGAACACCGGTTCTCCGAGTCCGGAGGGAACACCGGTTATTTCACAGTAGACGATACCGCCGCAGCTGTCCTGCTCACGGGCGGCTTTTAAAACCGCCTCTTCCATAAGGACGGCAGCACTTTTATCGGCGGAACGGACGATATTGTTTTCGACCTCATTCCAATCGATGGTCTGCGCCCTTATTCCTGCGATCTCAAGAGCGCAGGCTCTGGCTTTTATTCCATGGGATTCCAGAAATTTTTTTGCAACAGCTCCGGCGGCAACACGGGCGGCAGTTTCCCTTCCGCTGGAACGCCCGCCGCCGCGGTAATCACGGAAACCGTATTTTGCAGTGTAGCCGAAATCAGCATGTCCGGGACGGAACAATTCTGCAATATTGGAGTAATCTTTGCTGTGCTGATCGCAATTACGGATAAGCATGGCAAAAGATGTTCCGGTGGTTTTACCTTCAAAAATTCCGGAAAGGATCTCCACCTTATCTGCTTCACTGCGCGCGGTGGAGACTTTCGACTGACCGGGTTTTCTGCGGTCCAGTTCCTGCTGTATATAAGCAGTATCCAGTTCAATTCCGGCAGGAACGCCGTCAATGACCGCTCCGAGAGCCGCCCCGTGGGACTCGCCGAATGTCGTTACTTTGAACATGTTTCCGAAACTGTTGCCGCTCATTTGTATTTCCTTTCCAAAGTTTCCGCAAGCAGATTTGCCGCTACCGGGATCTCAAGTTCGGTATCCATTCTGAATACAGTATCAGCGACCTTGCTGAACTCTTCCCGGCGTTTTCTGTTCATCTCACAGAAACTTCTGAATGGATCAGCAGACTCCGCAAGAAACGGAGGAAGTCCCTTTCTTTCGACCCTCCGGTAAGCGATCTCATCCGCGACATCCAGCCAGACGATATGCCCGAGCTGACGTAAAGTTTCCACATCCACAAAAGGATTGGAGACAGCTCCGCCGCCCAGGGCAATTACGGTTTGTTCACCGGAAATCAGCGAACGGATGACCTCCGATTCAAATTCACGGAATTTTTCTTCACCGAGTATTTTGAATATATCCCGGCATGAACACCGGCTGCCGCTCTGCTGATAAAATGCTTTTTCAAGTTCAGTGTCGGAATCAAAGAACACGCAATCCCAACGTTTGGCAAGCGATTTGCCGAACGTGCTTTTACCGCAGTGCTTTATTCCGACAAAAACAATCTTCATCATCACATTACTGAATCAGGACGGACAATCTGGGTTCCGACACCATTGGAAGTGAAGATCTCAAGCAGCAGAGAATGTTTCTGCCTGCCATCGATCATATGCACTTTATTGATACCGGAGTCAAGTGCAGATACACAGCTTGCGATCTTTGGCAGCATGCCGCCGGAAAGAACGCCCTCTTTGATAAGTTTATCAATGTCAGCAGTGCAGATAGTGGCGATAACACTGCTTTCATCATTGCAGTCAGCCAGAATTCCCGGAACATCACTCATAAACACCAGTTTGCGGGCATGGAGAGCTTCGGCGATCTTACATGCCGCAGTATCGGCATTGATGTTGTAAGTGTTGCCGTCGATACCGGTTCCAAGCGGAGTCACCACCGGGATCAATCCGGCTTCGAGAGCTTCAAAGATCGGAGTGGTGTTGACACCGGTAACTTCTCCGACAAAACCAACATCCTCACCTTCGCCGGTCGCAGGATTGACGGAAAGAGTCTTCTTCGCTTTCAGAATGGACTTGCCGGAAAGCCCCTGCATCCTGCCTCCGCATGATTCCCCCAGAGCCAGCAGGTTGCGGTTGACCTCGTTGTGCAGAACATCATCAACGATCTTTATGGTTTTGTCGCAGGTGTAGCGCAGACCGTTGACAAATTTCACCGGAATACCCTGACGTTTGAGTTCCGCGGAGATCGCTTTGCCGCCGCCGTGGACAACCACCGGACGGACTCCGATAGCTTCAAGCATGACAATATCTTTCATAACTCCGCGGACCAGCACCGGATCTTCCATGGCACTGCCGCCGAACTTCACTACCATAAGGCTGTTGCGGAATTTCTGGATATAGGGGAGAGCTTCCACAAGCACATCTGCTTTTTCAATGGGAGTAATCATTTTTCACCTCAATAACGATAATTTTCACCTTTGTAAGGACCATCTACCTGAACACCGATATAATCTGCCTGTTCCTGTGTGAGGACGGTAAGTTTGGCACCAAGTTTTCCCAGGTGCAGACGCGCAACTTCCTCATCAAGTTTCTTATCAAGCAGATAGACTCCGGCAGGACGCTCCGGATTGCGGGCGATGTCGATCTGCGCCAGAGTCTGATTGGTAAAGCTGTTGGACATGACAAATGACGGATGACCGGTCGCACATCCGAGGTTGACCAGACGTCCTTCGGCAAGCACATAAATGGAGTGTCCGTCGGGAAAAGTGAAACGGCTCACCGGACAGCTGCTGTCCTTGATCTCAAGTTTGTTCACTCCCGGACAACTTTCCAGACGCGACATCTCGATCTCGTTGTCAAAATGACCGATATTGCAGACTATCGCCTGATCTTTCATTTTTGCCATGTGTTCAAGCGTGATGATATGGCAGTTGCCGGTACAGGTAACATAGCAGTCTGCATACGGAAGAGCATCCTCGACCGTCACCACCTGATAACCTGCCATACACGCCTGAAGCGCACAGATAGGATCGACCTCAGTCACCAGAACTCTGGCACGTTCGTTCCTCATGGCTTCGGCACAGCCCTTGCCGACATCGCCGTATCCGCAGATGACCACGGTCTTTCCGGAAAGCATCACATCCAATGCACGTTTGATTCCGTCAGTCAGACTGTGACGGCATCCGTACACATTGTCGAATTTGCTCTTGGTGACCGAGTCATTGACATTGACTGCCTGAAAAAGCAGTTCACCTTTCTTACTCATCTGTTCAAGACGGTGGACTCCGGTAGTGGTTTCTTCAGAAACTCCCCTTACCGCCTCAGCCACCTTGTGCCAGTGCTGCGGATCACGTTCAAGTTCACGTTTGAGCAGAGCATTGATGATGCGCAGTTCCACGACGTCAGTCGGCTCATCAAGGATCGACGGATCATCTTCAGCAGCACAGCCGCGGTGGATGAGCAAAGTGGCATCGCCGCCGTCATCCACGATCTGATCCGGACCGGAACCATCCGGCCAGGTAAGCGCACGGTAAGTGCATTCCCAGTATTCCTCAAGTGTCTCCCCCTTCCAGGCAAACACCGGGATACCGGCTTTGGCGATCGCCGCAGCGGCATGATCCTGGGTGGAAAAAATATTGCAGCTTGCCCAGCGCACATCTGCGCCGAGTGCCGCCAGTGTTTCGATCAGCACCGCAGTCTGGATGGTCATGTGCAGACTGCCCATGATCTTCACGCCCTTGAGCGGCTGTTCCTTGCCGTATTTGGCTCTGGTCGCCATCAATCCCGGCATTTCCTGCCTGGCGATATCCAGCTCTTTTCTACCAAAATCAGCGAGGTTGATATCTTTTATCCTGTATTCCATAATATTCTCCGTCCGGTTACATTTCAAGTTCTTTTTTTATTTTGTCCCAGGAGTCTCCGGGAAGCTGGGAACCCACGACTTTCACCACTTCACCGGAAAGGATCGCACCGTATCTTGCACAATCTTCAAGTGAACGATTTTTGACGATACCGTAAAGAAATCCGGCAGCCCAGAGGTCACCGGCGGCAGTTGTATCGACCGGATTTTCCACAAGTTCAGCCGGTACTGCCGCTGTTTCTGCTCCGCGTTTTACCATTGCGCCGTTTTTACCGAGCTTCAATACGGCGACCGGTGAAAATTCAGAGAGTTTTTCCAGCTGCTGTTCAGCCGGGATGTCTCCGACAAGTTCGCGCGCCTCATCGGCATTGGCAAAAAGTATATCTGTTTCAGACAGCAATTTTTCAATGCGGTCACGGAAAATTTTCACAACTTCAAAGCTTGCCAGATCAAAAGCTATCCTGCAGCCTGCCTTTTTGGCTCCGCTTATCACAGCATCCAGACAATCTGAAAACAGCATGTATCCCTCGATGAGTACGATACCGTAACGGGAAAAATCAACTTTCCGGACATCTTCCTCTGTAAGAAGAGATGCCGCTCCGAGGTCGGAGCGCATGGTACGTTCTGCATCCGGAGTTATCAGCGAAACACATACCCCGGTTGCAGCCCGGTCTGTAATGAAAAATCCGCATTCTGAACCGCCGGAAGAAACAAGTTTTTCCCGGTAATAACGACCTTCTCTGTCATCTCCGGTCTTGCCGAGCATGGCAGTACCGATCCCCATCCTGGCAAGAGCGAACACAGTGTTCCCGGCGGACCCGCCGGGAACCCATTCGACATCCTCACCGAGCACGCGCATAAGTTCCGCACGATCTTCAGTGGAGATCATTTCCATGCCGCCTTTGGCTCCGGAAATATGTTTTTCAAGAAAATCATCCGTCACCCGTGCAAGCACGTCGAGCAGCGGAGAGCCCACACCCAATACTGACGTCATGGCAAATCTTACTTCTGAACAGCAGCCTGGAGTTCTGCGACCCTGTCAGTGCGTTCCCAGGGAAACTGCGCTCTGCCGAAGTGACCGTAGGCAGCAGTATCCTGATAGCACCAGCCGTTGCCGGGATGCTTGAGCTGAAGCTGTTCGATGATCGCTGCCGGACGCATATCAAAGACTTTTCTTACGATCTTTTCGATTTCACAATCCGGAACGATACCGGTACCGTAGGTGTCGACATTGACCGACAGCGGATCGGCAACACCGATAGCATACGCCACCTGGATCTCACACTTGCGGGCAAGTCCTGCTGCAACCAGATTTTTTGCCACATAACGGCAGTAATACGCTGCGGAACGATCCACCTTTGAGGGATCTTTACCGGAGAACGCGCCGCCGCCGTGAGAACCGACACCGCCGTAAGTATCGACGATGATCTTGCGTCCGGTAAGACCGGTATCTCCGCAGGGACCGCCGACCTCAAAGCGTCCGGTCGGATTGACGTAATATTTTATCCCGTCACCGAGCAATTCGGCGGGAATGACTTCTGATACGACCTTGCGGACCGCTGCCTCAAGCCACTCCTGCGGCATATCAGCCGAGTGCTGGTGGGAAACGACGACCGTCTCAACTGCGACTGGTTTACCTTCACGGTAGCGGATGGAAACCTGACTTTTGGCATCCGGACGCAGATAACGCGATGCTTCGGCTTCACTCTTGCGCAGACGGGCAAAAGCCTCAACAATCTTGTGCGAATACAGGATCGGAGCCGGCATCAGTTCCGGAGTTTCATCACTGGCATAACCGAACATCATGCCCTGATCTCCTGCCCCCTGCTCTTTGAAGCGGCCCTCGCCGGCAGTTACTCCCTGGGAAATATCCGGAGATTGCTTATGGACCGCCACCATGACTTTGGCATCGGAGTCGCTGAATCCGATACCGTCGATGGTATAACCGATTTTGCGGACTGCACCCAGTGCGATCTCCTGCCAGTTCACCTTGCTTTTGGTGGTTATCTCTCCGGAAATGACAATAAGATCGGTCGTGGTCAATGTTTCACACGCGACCCTGCTGTCAGGATCACCGGCAAGACAGGCATCGAGGATGGCATCAGATATCTGATCGCAAACCTTATCAGGATGTCCCTCCGAAACAGATTCGGAAGTAAACACATGTTCACCGCGTATTTTACTCATGTTCTGTCCCCCTCACATCGGGTTCTGTTCAATTCTGCGGAATGATCATCGGCACCGGCACACCGCGGCGGTTCTGTTTCCAGATATCCTCGCCGTTACCGGTGACAGCCGGTTTATCTTCGCCGAAGCTCAAAGTCTTGATCCGGTTTCCGGGCACACCGCGTTTTTCAAGATAGGTACGGATGGCATTGGCACGGCGTTCACCGAGGGCGCGATTGTACTCTTCAGTACCGCGCTGATCGCAATGACCTTCGATGACCAGTCCGAGAGTGGGTTTATCGCTCATGTAATTTGCGATCTTATCCAGATTGGCAGTTTCGCTCGGAACCAGATAATCGGAGTCATAAGCAAAGTAGATCACCGGCATATTGAGACGGTTGCCGCTGGGATCGGCCTCGCGCCAGCCATCCTTATCAGCAGCACCGACTTCAGCGGGCGACATCCATTTGCCGGGAGCGGTTCCGTTACCGAACGCATCGCCGCCGGTGGAGTTGAGAGAGGTGCTGTTGGCTCCGGCTCCGTAGGGATCGGCAGAAGCTTCAGGTACAGTCTGGGAAAGATCTTCAGGCGGACGGTCGGAACCGCATCCCGCACTCAAAACCACGATCGCAGACATTGCAAACATCACAAACAGATTGTTTTTCATTTTTTGTTCTCCTTAAAAATATTATATGCAAAAAGTTGTTTTATCAACGTTATTTTACACCTGGTATAAAATAACCCGCAGAATGACAATTTCCAAGCGGATTTCCATATTTTTGCAAAGATTTTCAACTATTTTATTTTTTTTCACCGCCGGGGGTGGAAAAAAAGCCTGCAACATGCTATTGTAAGCGGCACGATACAAACAGGACAACTGTCCGCATACATTAAAAAGAGGGATTTTATGAAAGAGCAGGAGTTGACAGGAAAGGGTTCCTGGATATGGCTGGACGGAAAAGACTGTTCACCGGACTCATACGCAGCATTCCGCAGAAAAATCAACATCTCCGGGAAACAGAAAGTTTTCGCGGCAGTTTCAGCTGATTCAAACTTTCAGCTTTATGTCAACGGCAAAGCCGTTCCCGGCAATCAGTTTTCCGACTATCCGCAGGAAAAGACCTTCACGAACTTTGACATCACGCCGTACACGGCAGAAGGCATCAACACCATTGCCATTGCAGTTTATTTCTGCGGCGAAGATTCGTTCTGTTACCGCAAAGGATATCCCGGTTTGTGGGCAGTCATACATGACGGGGAAAATGTCACAGATGCAACTTCTGAAGACTGGCTGACGGCTCCGCTGCCCGGTTTCCGGAGCGGAGACATGATAAAATTCACACTTCAGCTTGGTTTCAATTCAAATTTTGATGCGCGTATTCCCGGAGCCTGCAGCTGGATGATGCCTGATTTCGATGATTCCGGCTGGCAGCATGCCGCCGACGTCACCGGATTGTTCGGCAGAACTCTTTCAGAACGTCCCCTGCCCTGCCTGACAGACTGCGGTTTTGCACCGGCTGTCCCGGTCCAGTACGGATACCTCATCCGGCATGATAAATCAGGCACTCCGTCTGAACAGATGTGGAACGATGCACTGCAGTCGAAACTGTTTGATGAGATAATAAGTCCCGAACTGACCGGCACATACATTCAGCAATTTGAAGTTTATTCAGTTACGGAAAAATGCGTTTTCATGCCGGACGGCAGCGGTCTGCCGTTCAAGTTCAGAAAACCGGATGGCGGTCCGGCAAACGGATATTATATCATTATCGACACCGGCAGGGAAACGGCAGGTTTCACCGGCTTCAAGGTAAGGTGTTCAGAGGGAACGGTCATAGATTACGCCCTCGGCGAACATCTTGACAGCGGCAGAACAAGGGCAAAGATAGCAAACCGCCACATGTCCGACAGGTACATCTGCAAAGAGGGGATCAATGAATTCATAATGTCTCTGCGCCGCTGTGCCGGAAGGTATCTTGAACTGCACTTTACAGAGACCCGATATCCTCCTGAAATAATCTTTGCCGGAGTGGCGGAGCAGCTTTATCCGCTGGAACCGCAAACAGCATTTTCCTGCCCTGACCGACTCCGGATGCAGACCAATAAAATCGCAGTTTCCACCCTGGTCAACTGCATGCACGAACACTATGAGGATTGTCCGTGGCGGGAACAGGCTCTTTACGCTTATGACTCGCGCAATCAGGCACTTTACGGATATTACGTCTGGGGGAATTACCGCTTTGCCGGTGTTTCATTCGATCTTATCGGCAAATCAATGCGTGCAGACGGATTTCTTTCGATCACCAGTCCGGGGAACTGTCCGATAACCATTCCGATGTTCTCATTTGCATGGGTATCGGAAATATACGAACTTTACCGTCACTCCGGCAGTCTGGAGCATTTCCGGAGCAACGCACAGGTTATGCGTCAGCTGCTGGATCACGCACTTGGCATGCGTACTTCCGGCGGTTTGTACACTCCGGGAAACGCTGAAGGGATCTGGAACTTTGCCGAATGGGTCGAAGGACTTTCCAGCTGCACAGATGAGGAAACGGCACCGTACAACATCTACCTTTACGAAGCTCTCATGCAGGCGGATGAAATGTTTGAAGCAGCCGGTATCGCGGCTCCCGGTTACGCAGAAAAAGCCGCAGAACTCGGAAAGCTCATCGAAGAAAAATTTTATCTGCCTGAATACGGATGCTATGCCTCCGCGAACGGAAAGGATAAAACCGCTCTTCTGCATGAACACACCCAGGCTCTCATGCTGTTCAACGGTCTGGTTCCGGAACATAAAGCCGGCAGACTGCTGGAAGAGATCATAAAAGGGTCATTTATCAAATGTTCCTTCAGTTCGATGCCGTTCCTGATCCGCGCCCTCATGCGGTACGGAAGAAAAATGCAGGACTATGCGGAAAAACGGGTATCGGATGCTTTTGACAGCCTCACTCTTACCGGAGCGACCACGCTGTGGGAATTTCCTCCGGATGCCCTGGGGGAAAGTGCCGCAAGTCTCTGTCACGGCTGGAGCAGTCTGCCGGTATACTTCAACAAACGCTATATACTCGGAGTGGAACTTCTGGAACCCGGTTTTAAAAAATTCACGGTCAAACCGTATTGCGGAACACTTTCTGAAGCCTCCGGCGAAGTACCGACGCCGTACGGAAACATAAAAGTTTCATGGAAGAAAACAGACAGCGGCATCGATCTTGACGTGAGTTATCCGGAAGGTATCACTTACATAAAATGATGCAAAAAGCGCAGCTCTCAACGGACTGCGCTTTTTTTATACCCCCGGCAGATCAATAAAACTTTTTCATCGTTTCCATGATCGCCCGTTTATATTTGTTCTTTTCAAGTCCGAAAAACATGAACGATCCGCGCACCTCGACCGGATAAGGTATTCCGGAAATATGGGTCCTTTTTGTTTCAGCAAGTTTATCCAGACGCTTTTTCTGGTTTTTGGAAGTACGGTCGAATTTGTATACTCCGATCTCCGATTCCCCCACCTGTATAGCGACTGCACTGCTCGCATAGAACGGCTCCGCCGGAATGACTCTCACCGATGACACCGGAAGTCCGTCGCGTTTGAGATAATCGGCAAAATCAGAGGCTTCAAGATAATTATTGCCGGTGGATGCACAGCCGGCAGCGAACAGCATCACGACCGGAAGAATGGATAAAATCAGCTTTTTCATAAATTGTAATATCTCCTGACACGTTGACTGATCCAGAAACATAGTCACATAACATAATCCCCGTATGCATATTTTTCAAGTTTTTCTTGAAAATGGCACATCCGTACACTATATTAAGCCATTATTTGATAACAGGAGAAAATTTTATTATGCCGGTGATTGCAGCCTTTGCCCATGCGGAAGATTATTCGCAGGAAGAATTGAAAAACGCATTAAAAAAAGTATTTACCCCGCAGCTGGAAGCCTATGGATCACTCGAAGGAAAGTCCGTTCTGATAAAACCCAATCTTCTGGCGTGGAAATTCGACGGTGATCCGACCTGTGTAAATCCGGCATTCATCGTTGAGACCGCAGGATTGTTTCTTGAAGCCGGTGCAAAGAAAGTAACGGTAATGGAAAATCCGGCAGTCCGCAGTGCTGCGGCGATCATTGAATCGATGGGCATAGCGGAAAAGCTCACGGAAATGGGAGTGAATTTTGCAAACTTTTCGGATTTCACACTCCGTAACTTACCTGAAAACGCGGTTTTCAAACAGGCGGAAACGGCAAGCGAACACCTTGATTTTGACTGTGTCGTAAATCTGGCAAAAGTCAAAACCCACGGAATGATGACTCTGACACTGTGTATAAAAAATCTTTTCGGTTTCATTTCAGGCAGTGAACGTCTGGCATGGCATCTCAAAGTAAGAAGAGACTTCGGACTTTTTGCGGATTTTCTGCTTGATCTTTATCTTGACATCAAACCGCAATTCAATTTTCTTGACGGCATCATCGCCATGGAAGGCAACGGTCCGGGCAGCGGTACACCGGTCAAATGCAGTTTTGTCGCAGGTTCAAGCAACGCCCTCGCGCTGGACGCAGCAGTCGCACCGCTGCTCGGAGTCAACGATCTGCTTACTGTAACGCGCGGAAAAGAAAGAGGCTTATTGCCGGAATTCATCTGTACCGGAGATATTCCGGAACTTCCTCCGCTGCGTCTGCCCGATCCGCCCGCGCCGCTCTCGCAGTGGGGACTGCCGCTGCCGGCGGGAATACGGGAGATCATGCGCGACAGACTGCTTGCCAAACCGGCGGTAAAAAAAGACAAATGCATCGGATGCGGTCTCTGTGTAAGATCCTGTCCGCCGAAATCTCTGAAATTGAAAGACGGCAAACCCTGTTTTGATCTGCCCAACTGCATCCGGTGCTGCTGCTGTCAGGAACTCTGTCCCGAAGGTGCGATCGAATTCCGCAGCAACCTGCTTCTGCGCGGAGTGGAAAAACTGCGGGATATGCTTTCCGCGATCGCACATTGACATATTTACGGATAAGAGAATTTCATCGTCTGCCGCCGATGACCAGCATCATGCCGCCGATGATGCAGCAGAAACTCAAAACCAGTCCGGCAGTGATCTTTTCCCCGAGGAAACAGAGCGAAAAAGCAGTGGCGCAGAACGCACTCAAATACCCGAACAATCCCAGACTTCCCGGTTCGACATGCCTTTGAGCTATGCTCCACAGCCAGGTGGCAAACCCTCCGGAGATCACTGAAAGATAAATCAATACAGCCCATACAACAAACGGCATATCAAAAGAGATACGGCTGTCAAAAACGATCAGCACCGGGAGCATCAGCAGAATTCCGCCCAGGCGGTAAAGTGCAGTACAGAACACCCCCTGATACCGGCTGGATACCGTTCCGCCGTACACGGTGAACAACGCCCAGAATATTCCGGAAGTCACAGCAAGCAGATCACCTGCCAGTGTGGAAACTCCGCCTGAAAACATATCTCCGCCCCTGCTTACTGCGGCAATTATGATACCGCTGAGTCCGAGCAGGACTCCGGTGATTTTGCGCCTGCTCAGAAATTCCTTACCGGCGATAACAGAAATCAGTAAAGTAAATACCGGTGAAGTATTGGCAAGTAAAGATGCCCTGGCACTGGTCGTGTATTTGAGAGCAATGAAGCACAACACACTTTCCGCCACCGAACAGGCGGCAAGGAAAACGAACATTTTTCCGTCGATCTTCCAGCTGCCTCTGAATTTCCGCCAGCTGTCACCGGAAACAAAAAATGAAAGCACCAGAAAGATCACCGCTCCGAAAAACACACGCAGCCATGCCGTCCACCACGGATCAAGATCATCCACTCCGGAACCTTTGAAAAGCAGCCGGCTCACCGGATAGTTACACGCCCAGCACATAGTGGCAATGAAAGCACACAGTAATCCGAGATACCTTTTTCTGATAAACTTCACGATCATTTTCCACTGTTCCTGTCTGTTTTCTCAATAAATGGAGAAAGTTCCGATTTAAAAGTTCCAAGTACCAGTTTGGTGTTTGATGAGAGCACTCCCGGGATCGCTCCGATCCTGCGCATGGTATCGCGCAGGGCATTGCTGTCGCGGGCAACGACTTTCAGGATATAGTCGCAATCACCGGCTACATCATGTATTTCAAGTATCTCCGGAAACTCAATCAGAGCCTTTGTTATCGAATCTCCGCGCAGGTTACGTTCCAGTTTGAGTTCGATAAACACTTCAAGATTGTATCCGGCTGCGGAGTTGTCGATCCTGGCGACAAATTCTTTCAGCACTCCGCTTGCGCGCAGCCGTTTTACCCGTTCAAGCACCGCCGACGGCGAAAGATGCACCTTTTCCGCCAGTTTACGGTTGGTTATCCGGGCATTGACACGCAATTCATTCAAAATATCTATATCAGCTTCATCCATTTTCACCCCCGGGTTTTTCTTTGACATTACGCAAAATAAAATACTCTGCAACACAAATATTTTCAATTATTATTCAAAAAACACACGCGAAAAACATATATTATTCTGTCTTGAACGTTTTTTACTGAATTTAACACAGATAACACATAAAAAAAGCTGTTCCGGCGGAATAAAATCCGGAAGTATCCTGCTTGCAATATCGCCAAAGGATGCTAAATTAAGCAGTAAATCAAAAGAACGTACAAAATCGATGGATCTCTTGCCCGATGTACCAAAAGATCCGATCCACAGTGATAAGACGCATCGGAAAAACAGACAGGATAAAAAAACGATCATGACCGATCTTGAGAAAAATGCATTCATCCAAATACTCCGCAAAACGGCAGTGACCCGGGCGGAACTTGCCCGCAAACTGGGCATAAGCCGCCCGACAGCCTCTACTGTAGCGGAAAATCTGCTGAAAGCCGGACTCATCCGTGAGTGCGGCAAGGGCAAATCCACCGGAGGAGCCACTCCCACATTGCTTTCAGCAAATGAAAATGCCTTTTTCCACATCGGTATCGACTTCGGATATACCGACAGTATGTCAGCGGTACTCATCGACGGAGCCGGAGATATCATCAGAAAAGATGAAATACAGTTTGATCCGGCAGACATAAACAGCATCACCGGATGCGCCGCTATCCTGGCGGAAAAGCTGGGGACAGGTTTCAAGGTAAACGGAGTTGCAGTTGCTCTTTCAGCGATCATCGATGAAAGCAGCATGCGGGTCATAAACAGTATCAACCCGCTGTTCTGCAGTCCGGGACTGCGCGGGAAACTGGAACAGAAATTGGGGCATCCGGTCAGTTTCACCAACCGTTCAAGAGCCGCTGCCATATCCGAAGCCTTCGGCGGAGCTGCGGACGGGGAAACTGATTTTGCCCTGATCTCTCTGGGTAAAAGCGTAGGTGCCGCATTCTGGTGTTCCGGGAAGCTGTTCACCGGCTCCGGCTGTTCCGCAGGCGAGATCCGCAATCTGCGGATATCCGGCGGGGAAAGGCTGGAAAATGCCCTGTCGCGTGAACGTGTCGCACAACTGCCGCGTCAGGTCATCGTGGATATATGTGCAGATGCCCTGAGCCAGATCATAGATATAATGGACTTGAAACAGCTGGTGCTTTCCGGACGCTTCACTGATTTCGGAACCGGGTTTTCCCGGCAGCTTGAACAGGCATTGCTCCCGCACCGTGTCCGGGTCAAGCAGTCAGGTTTCGGACGTTTCAGCGCAGCTCGCGGCAGTGCGTTCCGGATGATGGAAAACACCGTCGGCTGACAATATTTACCATCAATGACTGATTTTTCTGCACCGCAGCTTTGCATGGTACGGCAGTAACGGCGGGATCAGAATATTTTTGTCAATCTCTGCAATCAGACGGGGTCAAGCTGACCATAACATGCCGCACTCCGTAATATTCTTGCTTTTTTTTGAAAAAAACAGTGGATTTTTTGCCTTTTTTGTGATATATTACAGTCCCTGTGTCCAAATGATTACAACAATACAACAGGGATAAAGATATTATGGCAGAACAGAAAATTTCTGAACTTTCACAGCAGGAACTGCTGGCACTTTCCGCAGAACTTGAAGAACAGTACCTTGCTTTCAAAAACCGCGGCGTCAAACTTGATATGTCCCGCGGACGTCCGGCAGCCGCCCAGCTCGACATCGCCATGGGCGCAGCTGACGGCGTCGGAAACTATATCGGCATCAATAAATTCGACTACCGCAACTACGGTCTGCTCGACGGTATTCCGGAAATGAAACAGTTCTTTGCCGAACTGCTCGAACTCAACCAGGAAGAAATCATCGTGGGCGGCAACGCAAGTTTGAATCTCATGTACGACTCAATGAGCCGCCTCATGCTCAAAGGCACATCCGGCGAAAAGCCCTGGAAAGATCTGGCAAAGGTCAAATTTCTCTGCCCCTGCCCCGGATATGACCGCCATTTTGCCATCTGTGAAGCACTTGGGATTGAGATGATTCCGATTTCTTTGGATAAAAATGGTCCTGATTTGGATTCCATTGAAGAGTTGGTAAATGACCCCGCTGCCAAAGGTATGATTGCGGTGCCCAAATACTCCAACCCGGATGGATTCACCTACCCCAAAGCAGTCATTGAACGACTTGCTGTCTTGAAAACCGCAGCGCCCGACTTCAAGTTTTTCTGGGACAATGCATATGGCATCCACGACTTCTATGGTTATGATGAAATGCCTTCTTTGTTTGCTGCATCCAAAACCGCAGGTACTGCGCACCGCGTTTACACCTTCATGTCAACTGCGAAAATTACGTACGCAGGTGGCGGTGTTTCCCTGGTTGCGGCCGATAAAAGCCAAATTGCGCACATCAA
>JAZSGR010000200.1:0-8385 GCA_045532825.1 Victivallaceae bacterium
CAAGGTCGAGTTTTGCGCCGAGTACGGTGCGGGAGTGTACCTTTGTACACGACCAAACCGGCACAGGCGCAAGGCTCGAGATTGCCCGCGATGCGCCACCGCAGTTTGAACAACTTTCACAAAAAATGGGACAATAACAAATTTTTACAAAAAATCAATCACAGAATAGAATGCCGGACATGGAAGTCATCCGCAGACGGATGCTGCTTCAAATCGATAGATCATCAAATTGTCTGTCTTTTGCCTGTTTCAGCATATTGCGGCATACCAGAACCAGCAATGATCCGTTGACCAGAAATACCAGCAGCCATGAGGCAGGATAAGACAGCATCAGGTTGCCCATTTTTGGATCCAGCGGGAATATGAAAAACACCCAGAATATACGGAATACACATGCACCCATGAGAGTTACTATCGTCGGACCTATGGAGTATCCCAGACCGCGCAGGGAACCTATTATGACCTCCATTGCTCCGAGCAGAACAAAGAAAGAGAACTGATAATTCATCCTGATAACGCCCCATTCGATGACCGCAGGATCCGGATTGAAGACCGCCAGCAGCTGACGTTTGAGAAGCAGAACCGCAATGGTAAGTGCCGCTGCAACGACCGTAGTACATTCCAGACTGTAGAATATACTGCGCATCAAACGTTTATATTTTTTTGCACCGTGATTTTGACCGACAAAACTTACGACTGCACTGGCAAATGCGCCGAAACTCACATGAGTGATACCTTCAACGCTCAAAGCTGCGGTGTTTCCTGCGATAGCCTGCCAGCCGAAACTGTTGACTGTTGATTGTATGATGACGTTTGATACCGAAAACATACATCCCTGTACTCCGGCGGGGAAACCTATTCTGAGCATTTCGCGCAATGTCGGCAGATGGATATGCAGTTTTTTCCATATGAGCCGGTATTGTTCTCTGGTTGTGGCAAGAGTTCTCCAAATCAACCATGCGGAAATCACATTGGATAACTGGGTTGCGACTGCGACTCCGGCGACATCCCACTTGAGAACGATGACAAAGAAAAGATTCATCAGTACGTTGACGGTTCCGGCGATGCCCATGAACAGCAGCGGACGTTTGGTATCTCCCACAGCACGCAGTATGTAACTGCCGAAGTTATAGATGACCATAAACGGGATGCCCAGACACCAGATCATTACATACAACGCTGCTTTATTTATGATCTTTTCCGGAACAGCCATCATACGCAGCACCGGAAATGTCAGACATAAACCTGCTGCCATCATAACGATGCCGCCGACGCAGGCGAACAACATGGAAGTATGAATGGTCCGGAAAAGATTTTTTTTATCTCCGGCTCCGATATTACGGGCAACAAGCACGTTGGCTCCGGTACCGATCCCCCAGAACAGATTGAGCATCAACGTAGTAAATCCGGGAGCCGCTCCGACTGCAGCCATCGCTTCTCCTGATGCAAAATGACCGAGTACGATGAGGTCGGCTGCATTGAACATCAGAGCCATGGCATTGGCAAGCATGAGTGGAATGGAGAACTGGATTATTTGGCTCAACAACGGACCGTGACACATGTCCATCTGATATTTTTTTACTGCGCCCATTTTATCAATATATTCCCGAATCAAGTTTTTCAGTTGTTATCAGCTGCAGTTTTTCATCCGTCAGCAGTGAGGGCAGGGAGCCGCCGATGCTTTTCACTGCCAGACGGTATTGATTTGCGACCATGGATTTTTCCAACCATGACTTTCCGGTCACCTGCCGGTCAAGGGCGGAGACGATTTCCGCAGCAATGGAGTTATAGAACGACTCCAGACAGTCTGAAACACTGTTTGTTTTTGCAAGATGTTCATGATAGCGTACCATGGCATTGATATGCAGCACTTCTGTGCGCGGATAATGGGAACACATGAGGTTCCACGGTTCACCATCCGGCAGCGTATGATCTCCGCTGTCCCGGAAATCGGTGCGCAGTAAAACTGCTGGCATATCGACCATTTTTGCAAAACAGAACTCGACTACCGTACCGGAATCAAGATCCGGACCGTCAAAGTTGGCAACTATCACATCACAGTTGAACAGCAATTCGAAATCGGCATCACGGATACTTTGCGAAGTCCGTTCAATGACTTCACATTCGCCGTTCTGCGGCAGCATCACCCGGTATCGTCCTGCTGAAGTTTTCTCTATGGCTGCTGCAAGCAGCAGATTGCCTCCCAGATCTTTGCTGTCAAAAAGATCCCCGGCAAAATAAATTTTCAGAGCTTTCATTCTTGAATACCCCAGGTATTTCTGACAGGATAAATCATTTGTTGACACAGAATATACATCTTCATGTACTGCATTTCAATGATAAAGTTCAAACAAAAACAATAAATCAGTATCAATTGATATATAGTTATGCTTTTGTCACCTTGAACATGGCACAATCTTCCGCCGGAACCGCAGAGTTTGTTTCTCCGGTTTCAACATTCTGAAAGCTGAATCCTGCCGGAAAGGAAACTTTGTGCGGAGTTTTTTCCCGGTTGAAAAAACAGGCTATGCCGTGACCGTCTGCGGCAAAACGCATGAAACCATCGGCTGAACCGGTGTTTTCCAGAATACGGAAGCTGGTCATTTCCCCGGTCTCCGCTGCATTGTTGAAAGCTCCGGCAAAGCAGCGTATGCGTTTTTTATCTCTGCCGTCGAGTTCCCGTAAATCTCCGGCAACCAGCGGGGCACCGGTAAATGAAGTAAGCAGATATTCCGCAGCATTTTTGCCGGAAAGCGTGAGCAATCCGTTCAGGATACGTTCCGGCGGCAGTTTTCCCAGCCAGCGGTAAAAGTTTTTCCGTACTCTCTCTATGGTCTGAAATTCCGGATCTCTGGCGGAGAGATTGGATACATGGTGCAGTTCCGATAATTCCAATGCAGCAATATTCGGTCTTTCCGTGCCGAATGCTTCAAAACTGAAATCAACCGTCACACCCGGATGATGTTCCGCCATATAGTCACGCAGGAAAGACATGCCTTCATACATCGCTGAAAAAGAATCTTCCCAGCCGCGGTGGAATTCGTGAGCTTGGGAGTGACATCCCCATGAGGAATATCCGTAAGGGGAGGATACACTGCTGAAATCAAGTTTGAAATACTGCACATCATATTTCTCTGCGAGCTGATGCAGCAGTCCGGCTATCATGTGACGGTAGCGGCTGCCGAAGCAGCAGATGTTGTGCGCGGAGGCATAGTCGACTCCCAGCCGGTTGGCTTTTCCGTCTGCCCGGAGCGCGAAGTACTCCTGCGGCATATCCGGAACTCCGTAATCAGTTCCCACGTTCAGCCACAGCCCGAAGCGCATTCCTGCACGATGTACCTGTTCTGCCACCTCTTCAAGTCCATTGGGGAATTTTTCTTTATCGACTGCTCTGTCATCATTTGTAAACCAGCCGTCATCAACGACAAATGAACGGAACCCCAGTGAGGCGGCGTGCTTTACCAATTCTGCTGTGAGCTTGGAGTTGATGTTTTTCAGGAACGGCAGCCAGGTGCAGAACATGATGCCTTCACGGTCTTTCATTTCCGGCAGACCGCGGCGCACAAGTTCGCAGAAATCCCCGGCAGTTTCCTGATCATCCAACGCTCCGGAATAGAGAGAAAAGATAAAATCAGGAGCCGTGAAACATTCACCCGGTTCAAGGTATTTTTTCCAGGGTGCACTGCTGCGGCTGAAGCCGCTTTGTACGCATTGCCAGTGGGGATAGACAAGAAAAAAGCGCAGTACTCCAGGCACCGCGGAACCCGCCAGCCAACCGGCATCAAGTTCCGGATTGTGGCATCTTATGATATCCTCACTTCCTTCAAGAGTAAAACATACCGATTGTTTCACATCGTCATTGCCGGCATAGAAATCACAGCTGCCGAAAGCACCGGGAGCCGCACAGGTGGTATCAATCTGCAGACAGGAGAGACTCAAACATTTGTTGCCGGTGTTATGGATTTTCAGATTCTTGCGGTATCCGCACACTCCCGGATAGGTTTTGTAGCATATCGTTATTGAAAGCTCACCGAGAGTAAAATCCATTTCAAGGGAGTTGTCAGTCTGCCGGGCTTCCCTGAATTGCGGAATGTTACCGGAGTTTTCGATATTGCCGTCAAGTTCTCTTACTTTACTTGAAGTGTAGCTTGATACTGTATTATCATCGACTGCCAGAGAAAATTCTCCTGAAGGAAAGCGCAGGAACTCCATACCGTTTCGCAAATCTTTCAGAGAAGTGCATTTTATGCCATACTCTGAAATTTCAAGACGCCGTTCGATCAAACCGTTGCTCAATATATATTGCATTATTTCTCCCATCCTGTAAATTTCAGGAAATCATTAATTCTGTTTTCAGCCAGCAGTCTTCCGGCATCGTAAGTCTGCTGAAGCAGATCCGGATCGTGACATATCCTGCCGACCGGCAGTGGTTCTTGCGGTCGGAACACAAAGATTTTTCCGTCCTTTTCCTGATTTTCGATATATTTTATCGTTTCATTGTAAACTTCATGCCGTTTTTCAAGAGTTTTCAGCAATTCAGGATATTTCCGCAAGGCTATCCGCAGCAGCTTCATCGCTTTGGATGGTTTTTTGATAAAACCCGGAGCTTGAGTCAGGATAACTGTGTTTTTATCAAATCCGATCGACTCAAAGTAGCGCAGCGGAATGGAGTCAGCGATCGCTCCGTCAAGATATTTCCTGCCGCCGATCCGGACAATGTTGGAGACCAGCGGCATGGATGCAGAAGCGCGCATCCACTCAAAACAATTGTCATCTGCCGTACCGCACTTTCTGTAATGAGCTTTTCCGGTATCGGCATCTGTACAGACCAGGTGAAATTCAGTCGGATCACTGTCAAATGTGCGGCGGTCGAAAATATCCAGTTCATCCGGCAGACGGTGATAACAGAATTCTGCACCGAAAAGATCTCCGGTAGTCAGAAGGGACCACAAGCTGCAATACCGTTTGTCACGGCAGAAACGCTTGTTGTAACGCAGAACTCTGCCCGGTTGATGTGATTTATAATTGCAGCCGAACACGGCTCCTGCTGATACGCCGATGATGCCGTCGAAACGGATATTGTTTTCCATCAGTACATCCATTACTCCGGCGGAAAACAGACCGCGCATTGCGCCGCCTTCCAGAACAAGACCGTGTTTTGACATTTCCGAACCCCTGTTTTTGTCTGAAATGATAATATAACTGCAATAATTGTTTTTTTCAACAGTTTACTTGTTTTATTTCCGTGTTATTATATATTATATAGAGGTGTTTTCAGTATGCCTCAAAAGATATGTTTTGCTTTACAAAATGAAGTTTTTCGGCGGTTGCAGCTGCGGAAAAACAAGGAGTTGATATTGTGTATGAGATAAATTGTGAAGTTCCGTTCAGCTGTGCCGGAGCTGACGGAAAAATGCGTCTGCCCGATGCAGTCGGGATGATGATCGATTGCTGCCAATTCCAGGAGTATCAGGAAAAGGCTCTTTGCGAATATTTACGACGCAAAAAAATAGCGATCTTCCTTTCTTCCATACAGGTCGATATATTGCGTTTGCCGGAGTTCAGGGAACGGGTGTGTACAGCGGTAAAAATCTACGGATGCAAGTCGATTTACGGATTGCGGCGCATGACGATGCATGATGAAAACGGCGAGTTGTGTCTGATCTCCAATGCGACCGGAGCGTTTTTTGACATCGAAGCGGGCAGGGCGGTCAAGCTGGATCCTGATGATCTTGGAGTGGTTTTCGATGAAGCTGAACCGATGGCGTGCCTTCCAAGAAAAATCTCCGTTCCGGCATCCGGCGGTATTGCTGCTGATGTTTTCAAAGTCACGCCTTCTGTTGTTGACTGTAACGGTCATTTCACAAGTGCGGCTTACTTTGCGGTTTCATCTGATGTGCTTCCCGCTGGATTTTTATTCAACCGTGCGAGAATGGAATATAAAAAGCAGGCGAAAGCCGGAGAGATCATGATCCCGGTGCTCCACTGCGAGGACAACCGTATCGTGGTCGATATGAAAAATGAAGACGGTACATCTTTTGCCGTTGCTGAATATTCATACGCAATGCCGGAAAAAATCAAAAATAATTGATTTTCAATAATTTCGGTACTTGTATTTTGAGGTATGGTGCGATATATTAAGTAAATATCCGCATTTGCGGATGCAGGGTCCGCTGCACACGGTGTGCCGCAGACAGAGAAAAAGTATCAATAAACAACAAAACAACAAAACAATTATGCAAGAAATCAATTTCGAGGCCGACTTTCTGGATATGAGCGGTATCCCCGCTTCCATGGAAGAACTTCTCAACGCGACTGAAAACAGTCAGGCAATCACCAAAGGCAAGATCATCAAGGGTAAAGTCGCCCAGAAGCGTCCCGATGGCGCACTGATCGATATCGGTTACAAAGCCGAAGGTTTCGTTCCCGCCGGCGAATTCCAGAAGTATGATGAGATCAATGTCGGTGATGAGATCGATGTTTACCTCGAGGAAATCGAAAACCGTCAGAACATGCCGACCCTGAGTCTGGAAAAGGCTTACTCCATCAAGGCCTGGGACCGCATCACCACCGAATATGGCGAAGGTCATATCGTCAAAGGTATCATGCGCAACAAGGTCAAAGGCGGTGTCATGGTCGATGTCGAAGGATTCCCCGCCTTCCTGCCCGGCAGCCAGATCGATGTTGGTCCGGTCCGTAATATTGATGATTACATCGGCAATGAATACGATGTCAAGATCATCAAGATCAATCTTGAGCGTCACAACATCGTTGTTTCCCGCCGCGAACTTCTGGTCGAAAGTCTCCGTGACCAGCGCGCCAAACTGCTCGGCGATATGGCAATGGGCGATCTCCGCAAAGGTATCGTCAAAAACATCACTGATTTCGGTGCCTTCATCGATCTCGGCGGTGTTGACGGTCTGCTGCACATCACCGATATCTCCTGGGGACGTATCTCTCATCCGTCCGAAGTCCTCCATGTCGGTCAGGAACTGGAAGTCGTTATCATCGGCATCGATCAGGATAAAGAGCGTGTCTCTCTCGGTCTCAAGCAGAAGACCAGCAATCCCTGGGATGATGTGGTCAGCAAATATCCCAAGGGCAGCAGAGTTTCCGGTAAAGTTGTCAACATCATGCCCTATGGTGCATTCATTGAGATCGAAACCGGTGTCGAAGGTCTTATCCACGTCTCCGAGATGAGCTGGACCAAACGTGTCAGCAAGCCCGGTGATGTCCTCACCATCGGTGAAGAAGTCGAAGCAGTCGTTCTTGAGATCGATCGTGAAAGCCGCAAGATCTCTCTCGGACTCCGCCAGAAAGAGCGTAATCCGTGGGAACTGCTCGCAGAAAAATATCCGGTCAACAGCCGCATCACCGGTAAGGTCCGCAACATGACCAACTACGGTGCTTTTGTTGAAATCGAGAATGATATCGACGGTATGGTTCACGTTTCCGACATGAGCTGGACCCGCAAGATCAACAACCCCAACGAAGTCCTGAAACCCGGACAGGAAGTTGAAGTCGTCATCCTTGAGATCAACCCCGAACAGCAGCGCATTTCTCTCGGTCTCAAGCAGGCTGAAAGCGATCCCTGGGCAAACATCGGCGATCTCTACAAGGTCGGTGATGTCGTCAAAGGTAAAGTCTCCAAGATCGCCGCTTTCGGTGCTTTTGTTGAACTCTCCAACAAGATCGACGGACTTATCCACATCTCCCAGCTCAGCCGCGATCGCGTCGAGAAGGTCAAGGATGTTCTCAAAGTCGGTGATGAAGTCGAAGCTCGCGTGATCAAAGTCGATACCGATGAACGTCGTATCGGTCTTTCCATCAAGGCTGTCAACGACAACTTCTCCGAAGAAGATCTTAAGGCTGCTGAAGAAGAGTATACTGCTGCGCTCAAACCGGGTGAAGACATGGTCAACCTCGGTGAAGCTTTCAGCTCCGATGCTCTTTCCGGTCTGAAATTCGAGTAAGCTGCACAGCTTCTTGTAATACAAGATCATAAAAAGACTGCCGCAAACTTGTAATGGCAGAAGTGCACCCCAAAAGTTGGACACAGCTTTTGAGGTGTACTTTTTTATGGATAATGTCCGAAATTTTGTGAAAAATTTATATTTTATCCTTATTCAGATATGTTTTTCTCAATTAAAATATATCACACAGCATGTTTTTTTCAAGCACAAGAAACGGTTCTGTCTGCGATCGGTGGATGCAGCGTGGAGCAAGGTCGAGTTTTGCGCCGAGTACGGTGCGGGCTCCGTCTTCGCCCTGCGGGACTGCGCCGTGACAAGGTGTTCCGCCAAATCACATGCATGCGCCACCGCAGTTTGAACAACTTTCACAAAAAATGGGACAATAACAACTGCAAAAGCAAACCATCATAAC
>JAZSGR010000169.1:0-7433 GCA_045532825.1 Victivallaceae bacterium
GACCGGAAATTGTGCTGCCAAACGTTGCAGCTGTCCTTCTATAAAACGCGGAATCATCTGAAACCTCCTATGCTGTTCAATGGTTAATATAATACAGTTTGTGTAAATTTCAACCTTTGACTTCAGAATTTACACAAAAAAATACCCCTCCGGTGAAAGAGGGATAAAACGGACGCTAAAATTCGCATCCGCAGTCACGGCAAATAAAACCATCCGCAAACTCAATCATCAGATCCGCAGTAAGGGCAACGTTTCTCCATTAAGCAGCCATCCATTCATGACCATTGAGACACTGATAAATACGGATGATGTTTTCGTCCATCAGCTTGCCTGCTGAGTTTCCGGCGACTCCTCCTGCCGCCGCTCCGATCAGGCAACCGAGAACACCGCCAAGCAATGTTCCAAGCCCCGGACAGATGGCAGTACCGATAGCCGCACCGGTGGATGAACCTGATACTGCAAGATACCCACCGGCTCCGACACCTGCGGCAGTTGTGATTTTACGGACTTTATTGACCAGATTACCCGGCTGATTACAAATTGGTCAGCGGATACTTTTATGAACCTTACGGAGAGCCGGAGAAATTTCCGGAAACCGCACAGGAAGTTTTGGATGATGGTTCAATCCGGATGACCATGCAGTTGGAAATCAAGAAAATTGATGGACACCGCCGAGTAGTAATTCCTGCTCCCGGTGCAGACCGGATGAAGCAGCAGTCCTTACTCCGGGCGATCCGCAACGGGCAGCGGTGGATGGAAATGCTGAATAACGGCGAAGCAAAAAACATGACAGACCTGGCGGCAAAGCTCGGCTTGAAACCGCCATATGTAACGCGGATACTTGGCTTGAACGATAACGTCCGAGAAATTGCGCACATTTTCAGAAAGAGGACTTGAAAAGAACCTGTTTCTGTGATTGATTATTGTTACCACACAAATTAATCAACAGAAAGGAAACAGGCTATGGAAAATGTAACGCCAAAAAACGAAAAGTCAATCTCTGGGGCGATAAAAATCAACGAAAAAGAGATTGTGGATCACCTGAACCAACTTGTGAGGCAGTCGGTTGAGGACACAATCAACAGTTTGCTTGATGCAGACGCAGAGCTTCCTGAACTCCGAAAATGTCCAATTTATTTTTCCGCACCACCGCCAGACAGCGATCCTTCCGTTCCTGCCATGTATGCGGCGTTTCATCACCCGGACGGCGGATGTTGAATGTTGCCAGAGTAAACGTTTGCGGCGGAATAATTTTTCTGCCGCAAGCCGGAAAGAGGCTCCGCAGCATTGACCTGACAGCGTTTTTTGCCAGTCCTGCTGAAAAAAATTTCCATATTACCGTATCCATCTTCAGTATATTCCTGCTTGTTTTTGCCGGACATCCTCAAGAATGGCAGATGCGGGTGTTTCCTCTGCCTGGGGCGAGGTGTGATAATATCCGTTCCACATATCAGACAGAGTGACCGTTGCATCGCAGCTTCTGCGGGTATACGGTGTCATTTCCCGCCAGAGTTCATCCAGACTTATTTCCGCCATGCAGGTCGAATAGTCACCCGCACCGTAATAGAGGCGGATGATATTGTTTTCTTCCATGACTGCTCCGCAGGGGAAAATCACATTTTCGCGCCAGAAAAGTTCCATGTTTCCGGTTTCGTAATTTTTTTCAGGAACCAGCAGCGGTTTTTGAGTGATGGCGGTGACCCGGAACGGATTTTTCTTATCCAGCAGGACAGCTCCGCAGGTATAGCGGGAACACCATTTTGCACCGTCTGAATACACTGTTTCACGGGCGGGATCATCATCCACCGAGTGAAAAAACAGCAGAAAACCTTTGTCAGTTTCAAGCGGAGGAGCTGCAGTTCCGATTTTAAAAGTTGCAAACGGCACATCTTCCACTCCGAGCAGCAATTCGGCTTCTCCCCAGTGGATCAGGTCCGTCGAATACGATGCCCAGATGCAGTACTGAGGATCGGAAACAGCGACCGGCAGAGTTACCGGCCGCTCCATCCGCCAGTATTTTCCGTCGATTTTGCCGGGACACAAAACCATGTTACGCTGTGCCGGAATACCCAGATATACCACCTCAAAATCATCATCCCCGGTCCAAACTGCAAACCCCGGACGCTCACCATGCAGAGAATTGAAACAGAAACTCAAATACAGCTTGCCTTCAAGAACAGTCAACCGCGCATCATTGACCCAGCCGAGAGTTTTACCACGCCAGTGAAATGATACAGGTTTTTCATGGACCTGCCAGTGGATGCCGTCAGTACTTTCCGCCAGACCGGTACCGGAAACAATAAGACCTTTATTGCGATCGTTCCCGCGGAATTTATCGTAGCGGAATGCCATGTAATAACGGCCCCTGAATTTTGTACATCCGGCATTGAATGCCAGATCGCAGGGAAAAGGCACATCTTTTGCTGTGAGAAGCGGATTTTCTCCGCACCGCCGGACGATCGGTGAACTGGTCAAATCTCCGACAGTTTCCTTTAAAAATGGATTGAAGAATTGATGCATTGTTGTGTTATATCCTTACATTTTTATTTACGGTATGACTTTATATGGTAAACTTACCCATACCGGTTCGTCAAGATCGCCGCCAAGAATGTCGGTTTTCATGAACAGTTTGTGTCTTCCCAGCGGCTTTTTTATTCCGATGCTCTTGATCTCAACTTCAGCCGACCATATCTTCAGGGTCTTATCGACCGGTTTCAGCTGGATCTTCAATTCGCCGTTGATCTTGACCGACCGGGGAACACCATTGGTGATAAGGCTGAGTGAAACATCTTCAGCTTCTTTTTCCAGAAACGCGGTGAATTTTACTCTGCTTCCGGGTCTTATCACCTGATCTGCGCACTCTGCCTTGACCGTATACGGCGGATTTTTTACCAGTTTCAGATATTCCAGTTCCATTTTGAGGTTGTAAAGATAAACAGTGAGAAAACGGTTCAAATTTGAAGCCGCTTCCGGAGGAAGGTTTTGAAAAAGATCATAAACATAGATCCCCTTTTGCGGAGAAGCTTCCTGTACAGAGGACATCCAGCCGTTTATGACAAAAGTCCAGTTACGGTAACCGTTTTTAAGATCCAGACCGGTGATCCGGAAAGTCAGATACGGATACTCCGGTGAAAATTTTATTCCGGTAACTGCTTTTCTGCCCTTGCCGTCGTTGGCACAAAAAGAAAATCCTTTACCGTCTGCCTGTGACCGGATCTCCATGCCCATTGAACGCCAGCTGTAAAACGCCGATTTGCCACTTGATTTGATTTTTTTGCCGTTTTCCAGCCATAATGTGTTGGCATCCGGATTTTTCAGCTGCGCTGCCTGCAGGGCAAATATTCCTGAAAAAATTATTATTGCGGTCCATTTATTCATTCTGCATTCTCCTTTGAAAATCAGTCAAGCAGTTCTATTTCATACAGTTCCACCGGTTCAGCTGTGACTTTTACAGGAAATTTTATATGTACTTTGACCGATTTTACTTTCTCACCGAAATCCAGCATGACCGAAAATCCGGATTTTGTCACTTTGACCGGAGTCAGGTTTTTCCATTCTCCGAATTTCCAAATCTTTACCTGCGGCTCTCCCATTTTGTGACCGTAGAGCCTGATTTTTGAAAATTTCGGCGGATTTTTACGGAAACCCAGTTCATACCAGTGATTTTTTGAATTGGTTTTTGATTGCCACCCCAGTACATCAAGAGTTCCGTCAAACAGTTTGTTGCGCTGCTGGAGCACACTTATAAGGGAGTTGTTGAAACTCAAGGGATTGCTGGAATTCACTTCAGTTGATGTTCCTTTTTCAAACAGCAGATTTCCCCGTGATGCTCTTGCTTTTTCCTTTTCCGCGATTTCGCGCAGGACCTGATCGCGGGTTTTCAAGCCGGTATCAAGTTTTTTTGAAGTAAGGATCACACATTCATACGGTTTAAGTGACAGCCGGATTTTGCCGCCGATGATTTTTCTTTTTCCATTACCGCGGAATTCATGCATATACTGGTGTTTTTTGAGATGTTCAGCAGAAATTTCTGTATTCAGTGAACCATTTTTCAGATTGACCACGATAAGCAGCGTTGCCTCATTGTCTTCTGCCAGCAGCGTATCGATCATGTTTTCAGGATCAACTGTTTTTACCGGATGTTTTCTGTTGGAGAGCAGCAGACTTTCCAATGCCATGAATGATTGGTTGAAATAACGGTATCCTTCATAGATATGAGGACGGTCGCCAAGATCATGATATGCATAGGGAAAATGAAAGCGGGAACCTTGTACAGCCGCACTCCAGCTTGAACTTTCCAGCTCCTCCCAGGTCGGATAGTCAGCAAGGATATTGCTGAATTTATAACTGAAAAACTGTCCGGTAAAACCGACAACTTTATCCGTCCGGTTGGACTTTGTGATACTTTGAAGATAAGTCCTGACCCTGTCCACCGGAACAGCGAGAATCCGTTTGCCGTCAGAGATGACCGGATTCAGATAGGGATGCGGCGAAAAGATATCGGCGCAGTTGAGATATTTATCCCCCGCAGTCGTACACATCATCAGCGGATGATACGGGTCAAGCTCACTTACAAAATCATAGATGTATTTCAAGTAGACCGGAGATATATTTCTGTATTCCGGTTCATCGCAGATATAATAAAAGTCGAACTGCGGATCTGATTTTGCTTTGTTTACTATTTTTCGGATTCTTGCCAATAATTCAGCACATGGTTTGACGTCTTTGGTCGCTTCTCTGCTTTCAATACCGGGGATGAGTTTTGCCGGTCCGATCGTTTTTCTGTGCAGTTGCGTTTCGCCCAGATCACCGGTCTGGTATTTTTGTGCGAATGCTTTCCCGCCCAGATATCCGCGTGCGTAAATGGAACGCGGGTACCACGGTTTGCCGTTTTTGATAAGCACATTGTTTTCGATCCTGATCGTTGAACCCTGATTTTCCGGCAGACGTGTGACAGTGCTTCCGGCGGCAGCGATTTTTCTGCCGCCGTATAAAAGTTCTGCTGAAATTTGTACTTTGCCGCCAACAGTCAATTTACTGCTGTCAAACTGAAAGGGGATTTTTTCCTTATCTGCTTTGAAAGTAAGAGTTTTTTGAGTCACTCCTCCGCCGGAAACAGTTAACTTTATCCGGGCTGTTTTTCTCTGTTCAGCGGAAAGGTTGAGGCCGAGACTGCCGCGAATTTTTGAATGATCCTGCCCCGGATAGAATTTTTGCTTGTATCCGGGACAGGTCAGTTTTATCAGGAGCGGCTGGTAAACGATATCCACCGGATAAAAGCGTCCGAAAGTAATTTTGCTGTCTTTTTTCCGGAAAATCAATTTGAGATTATTTTTCCCTTCCGTCTTATTCTGAAATCCGACATCCGGCAGTACGATCTGATTCAAGCCGCCTTGGAGTGAAACGCTGTGGATCGAACTTTTACCGGAAGATCCAACTGTCGAAAGTTCATATATACCGGCGGCGGCAGGATTTGCCTCAACGGTCAAATGCAGTGGACCGGAAAAAATACCATCGGTATGTTTTCTTATGACAGGAGTTACTTTTTTCACCAATACATCCAGTTCCGCAGGACGTTTGGGAAATCCTTCTGCTTTGAGAAAATTATGTGCCTCCCGGAAGCCGCTTTGAAGAGGACTCCAACTGGAACGTTCCCTTACCGGATATCTGGTGCGGGCAACGTTCAGCAGCCATCGGGACTGCCATTTCGCATCGCGTGTCATATAAAAAGCACTAAATGGTATCTGAACCAGCACCAGCCAGTGATCTTTGCCGTAAAGCACCCTGGAGTTCCAGAACGGCATATACGGATCGGGCTGGATAGCTCCGCCTTCACCATAGAACATGGAAAAACGCAGATTTCCCGCGGATACTGCGAATTGATAAAATTCATCCGGTTGTCCGCCGGGAGAAAAAAATATCTCCACGGTATCTGATCCCCATAATCTGGAGGCATCCGCGGACTTCCGGAGTTTTTCCATCTTGTTTTCATAACACAGGATCTTTATATACAGATTATCCTGATCGGCGGCGATTTGAAATTTTGTCCCCGCAGCAGGAGTTGTTTTGCCGCTGGACCGCAGACAGCGGAAATTTGTGTGTTCCGGGATATTATGCCAACTGCTGCCATCAAGAGGAAGTGCTTCTTTTACTGTCGTTATCTGAAGCGAAAACGCATGCGCGGCATATAAGAAAACCGTTATCGAACATACTGTTTTAAGAAAGCAAAGCATAGTTCATTTCCTTTATCTGCAACTGTTTTTACATTCTGAAGCATCCGCTGCACTGCATGGATTGCTGAATCCTTCTTTCAACTTTTCGATCTTGCTTGAATCCTGACTCAGTTCTCTGGATGCCGCGTGTCCATCGAGAAATGATGAATTGGTTCTGTTCTTCATGTGCCGCTGACTTGATTGATTGTCAGCTTTTATCGCATAAGTGTTGCGTACGGCTGAATCCACTTGCATGGTGACCGCCGAAGGCTTGGTCGCCGCTGTGATTTTTCTCACCGGGGCACTGTAATGCGTGAAACGGTAATTGACCGCGTAGTGTGAGTATTGAAATTCAAGACTGCCTGCTCCCGTCAGAAGTGCTTCCGACGGACAGGTGAAAATCTTGTAATCCCCGGTCATCGCTTTGCTGTTTGCCAGTGCTTTGGCTCCCGGTTTGATCGTCTGTACAACAACTGACCACCAGAAGTTTTTCGCAGCCCATGAATTGTAAAGCAATCCGGGCGGAATGTAATCATTGTAGTTATCCGCATACATCCTTGTCGCCAGCGATATCGTCTTGAGCTGAGAAATGCAATTCATCGATCTGCCCCTCTCACGTGCCTTCTGCAATGCCGGCATCAGCATCGCCGCAAGAATAGCAATGATCGCAATCACCACCAATAGCTCGATCAGCGTGAACGCTGATCGAATGAAGCACGGCTTCACCGTATGAAGCATTTGCCTGCGGCAAATATGAAGCGCACCTCCGGTGCATGAAGCACTTGCTTTGCAAGTATGATGCGGTGTATTTTTGTGAGCGGCACTCTCCGTATGTTTCCGTCCCCATCCGTATTCATCCGTACAGCTCCGTACCAATGCCCCGCACCTATCCAACTTCTTCAAACAGTTTTCAAGTGAAAAATTTTTCATCATGGTCCCCTTTATGTAATAATGAAAAGTTTTGATTTTATCTCAAATATACTCCAAAAGCCCGGATGGAACAATGTTATTTCTTTTCAATTTCATTGTCATATCCTCCCCCCTCTGGAGAAAAATCTTGACAACCTTTTATAAAGGCTGTAAATTAAAATTGTCGTTAAAGTTTATCAGAAACATTGTTTTATTATGTCATGGATCAAGAATAACTTCACGGCATTCCGCCGTCTTTACGGTTTCCCGTACCGGGTGGATATGCTTTATTTTTGCAAAAATGCCCCTATC
>JAZSGR010000226.1:0-9348 GCA_045532825.1 Victivallaceae bacterium
AAACAGCAACGTTTTGGCTGCTGTTTTTGTACTTCGCTCCCGGTGAGAGGTATCGCCGTTTGCAAGGGCGATGTAAATAGGGTATCGCCTGGCAGCGATACTTAATATTCCGCCGCCATTTTAAGGCGGCGACAAACGTTCCGCCGTTTGATCACGTCCGGGTAGCACCCGGTGGCAAAAATTTTTATTTTTTTATTTTTTATTTTTTTATTTTAAGAACGGTGCTGCGGCATCAAGCCATGCCTTTGCCAGCAGATGATGTCCTGCCGCACGCGGATGAAGTCTGTCCGCCATCCAGTGTCCGTGCGGTGCGCGCTCAAGTGCCGCATTGAAAATCGACTGCACCGGAACGAATGCCGCATCGTAATCCGCAGCGATCTTTTTTACTATCTGCTGACGGCGCGCAGTTTCCGGCAGCCAGAGATCATCGTTTTCATCAAACGGCAGCACGAATGGCTCCATGATGATGAGTTTTAACTCCGGATTTTTTTCAAAAGTCCAATCGAGCATCATCCGGTAGATTTTGTCAAAGCGTTCAGCCTCAACACCATTCTGCCGGGATATCTCATGACCGACATCGTTGATGCCGATGAATATACTTAAAATATCCGGTTCCAGATTCAGCGCATCGATCTTCCAGCGGGCGTAAAGATCGACTATGCGGTTGCCGGAAATCCCGCGGTTGAATATCTGATAATTGCGTTCAGGGTATTCCCCCTGAAGAAAACTTGCGATCAATCCGGGATACCCCGGACCCATGTTGTAATCCACCGGATAACCTGCTCCGCCGCAGGTGCTGCGGCCGCAATCGGTGATCGAATCACCCTGAAAAAGTATGGTCGGCATTTTAGTTATTCTCCAATATCAGCAGAGTTGTTCTTTAATGTAATGTTGAAACCGGTCATCCGCGCAAGCTCTGCGGATGTATCCTCAAGCGGATGCACCGTGGAATAGGTCCTGCCGCCTGAAACGGTTTTTTCCACCAGAAAATGGCGGTCGGCTCTCGAGGCGACCTGGGCAAGATGCGAGATCGAAAGTATCTGGCGTTTTTTACCCAGCTGCCTGAGGGCATCGCCCACTTTGTTTGCAGTGTCGCCGCCGATGTTCATGTCGATCTCGTCAAAAACTACCGTAGGTATGGCATCGGAATCCGCCAGTACCACCTTGAAGGCAAGCATTATGCGCGAAAGTTCACCGCTGCTTGCGATCTTGCGCAGCGGACGCAGTTCTTCACCCGGATTGGCTGAAAACAGCAGCTCAAAACGGTCACAGCCGTTGGAGGAGTTTTCCGTAACTGTAAACTCCGGCTGGAGCCGGGCATTGCGGAAACCTATGATTTCCAGACTGCTGATGAGTTCTTTGGTGAGTTTGCCTGCGCAGTTTCTGCGCTTTTCTGAAAGCGTTTTACAGTGTTGGTCAAGCTCGTTCTGCAAACTTATGCGCCGCAGGGCGAACTCTTTGCGTTTGGCGGCAGCGCGGCGGAAATCGTCAAGGCGGGCTTTTGCCGCTTCAAGAGTTTCCAGCAGCATCTCAATAGAGGGCGCATAACGGCGTTTCAGGGTATGCAGTGCCGACATGCGTTCTTCCAGTGCGGAAAATTCCTCCGGATCAAGTTCGATATGTCCGGCAAGCTCCGAGATCTCCCGTGAGAGGTCGGAAACCGATTCCTGGATATCCATACAGCGCGAAAGCAGCGGAGCAACGCTTTTTTCATCAATGCGTTCCAGCTCTCCGAGTTTCCGGTATACCGAGCCGAGCCGGTCGGCTATGGAGTTTTCCCCCTCGTAAAGTTCGGCAGACAGCTGCGATGCCGTATCCAGCACCTGACGGGAATTTGATGCAAGACGGTGACTGGCTTCAAGCTCCTCATCTTCACCCGGAGCAGGATTTACCCGCTCTATCTCTTCCACCAGCAGCGAAAGACGGTCGGCTTCGGAGTCATCCGGCAAGGCGGACTCAAACTCCTTTATCTCATCTTCAAGTGCGGCAAGTTTTCCGGCACAGTCTGCACAGTTTTTCCGGTATTCCAGCAGATCACCGTAGCGGTCGAGAAGTTCGAGCTGACGGGACATCTGGAGCAGGGAAAGCTGTTCGCCAGCACCGTGACGGTCCATGAGCATGCCGCCCGCGACGGAGATCATTCTGGCACTTACCGGAGTATCGTTGATGTAATTGCGCGTCGCCGACGGAGTCACGACTCTGCGTAAATAAAGTTCGCCGGTCGCTCTGTCAAAGTTTATATCCGCTTCTTCAAGCATGGCGGAGATCTCGCTGCGCAGATATTCAGGAACGGTGAAACAGCCGGAGATCTCCGCTTTGGCACAGCCGTTGCGGATGGCTCCCCGGTCGGATCTGCCGCCGAGCAGCAGATCGACGGCTCCCATCAGAATGGATTTGCCCGCACCGGATTCTCCGGTAAATACGTTGAACCCGGGAGCAAATTCCAGCTCCGAAAATTCGATCAATGCATAATTTTTTATGGAAATAAAATTAAGCATACTCTTCTTTGATCCGTTTTACCAACTGATAGACCGCTCTGGCTGCGGCACGCTGACGTATCGCTTCTCTGCCGCCGCGCAGATTAAGTTTTTCCACCGTGGTCCTGCCTTTGCAGTGACAGCCGATATAAACCAGACCGACCGGTTTTTCCGGAGTACCGCCATCCGGACCGGCAATGCCGGTGGTGGATATTGCACAAGCACAGCCGAGGACTTCAGCGGCATTTTCCGCCATGAGCGCGGCAGTCTCTGCGCTTACCGCACCGCAGGAGTCAAGCACTTCAGCCGGAACACCCAATATATTCTGTTTGACACTGTTGGCGTAAGAGACCACTGTACCGTTGTAAACAGCGGAAACTCCCGGCAGATCGGTGAAGATCTTGCCGATAAGTCCGCCGGTGCAGGACTCCGCTGTTCCGAAAGAAAGACCGTGTTTTTTCAACAGACCGGTCAGGTAGGAGTAAAGGCAGGTCTCTCCGGCGGGCAGGGCATCGGCTCCTGTAAGTTCCCTTGCCTTTTCAATGGCAGTTTCCACCAGAGAACGGTCATCACCTTCGAGGAAAAGTTTCGTTCCCTCCGGAACGGCGGTGCAGGCGAGCTCAATCGGAAGCTCTTCAAGTACCGGTTCCACGGCACGGGCGAGGGTTGATTCCCCGATACCGGCAGCCAGAAATCCCAGAGTGTACCGCCGTTTTGCATCAAGAGCAAGCAGCTCCGGAACCAGATGATTTTCCATCATCGGCACAAATTCAGTCGGCGGTCCGGGGAGCAGATAGACGTGGCGCATCCTGCCGGCATACAGACTGGAAAAGGCAAGCCCCGAGGCTGAACCCACCGGATTGGGCAGAAAGTGTCCGCCCGCCGGTACCCGCGCCTGACGGAGCTGGTTCTTTGGACAGTGCCCCGTATGCAGACGGTACCAGAAATCGGTCACTTTTTTTGCAAGTTCCGGATTTTCTTCAAGATCACATCCGAAAAATCTTGCGGCGACATCCAGAGTGATGTCATCTTTGGTCGGTCCAAGACCTCCGCACAGCACCAGAGTATCGCAGCTTTTGAGCGCAAGTGCGATGGCATTGCCGATCTCATGCGCCCGGTCACCGACACAGATCTCAAGCGAAAGCGGCAGTCCGGAAGCCGTAAGTTTTGCTCCCAGACGCGCCAGATTGGAGTTGACCGTGTACCCTTTGAGCAGTTCCGTACCGGTACAGATCACCGCGATATTCATTATACAGCAGTCTCCCTGCCGGCGATCTTTTCAACGATCGCGGCAAAAGCTCTGCCGGTCGGAGTCTTGGCATCGTGGTGGATGAACGGAGTTCCGGCATCGCCGTCGCGGCAGATCATGGGATCGACCGGGATCTTGCCCAGCAGTTCCACACCGTATTTGGCCGCCAGCTGTTCACCGGCACCGGAGGAGAAGATATCGGTGACTTCTCCGCAATGCGGACAGACAAATCCGCTCATGTTTTCGATGATACCTGCGACCGGCATTTCAAGCTGGCAGCAGAAATTGAGCGATTTTGACACATCCACTGCCGCGACCTGCTGGGGAGAGGTGACGATGATCGCACCGGCTTCATTGCCCAGCAGCTGACAGATGGTGAGCGGTTCGTCTCCGGTTCCCGGAGGAGCATCGACCACGAGATAATCAAGTTCGCCCCACTCCACGTCGGTGATGAACTGCTTTATTACTCCCATTTTGACCGGACCGCGCCAGATGACCGCTTCATCGGGATCACGCAGCAGGAAACCGACAGACATGACTTTGAGTCCGCCGAAAGATACCGGGATCATCCGCTGTTCGGCAGTTGCCATCGGCACTTCATCTTCGAGCTTGAGCATCTTGGGAACGCTGGGACCGTGGAGATCGACATCCAGCAGACCGACGGAGTAACCATCCATGGCAAGAGCCATGGCGAGGTTTACGGCTACGGTACTCTTGCCGACGCCGCCTTTGCCGGACATCACCACCAGTTTGTTTTTGATTTTTGCAAGGCTGTTTTTAACGATGATGGCATCCAGTCCGTTGGCGGACGGATTGCCGCTTTTGCAGCTGTCTTCTGACATGATATATACTCCCTTTATAAGGTTTGATTAGTGCTGTCCTATAACATACCACAGAAACGGCTGATTTTCAACTTCATCAGCGCATGTTTCCGCCGTTCATTTTCCGCCGGAATGCCGCCGGAGTTATCCCGTTCTTTCTGCGGAAAGCAAAACTGAATGATACTTCGGTGGAATAACCGGTTTTTCTTGCGATCGAACCGATATCCATGTCGGACTCACTCAGCAGTCTTTCTGCTTCTGCCAGGCGCAGGGCGATGACGTACTGACGGGGGGATCCTTTCATCTGCTTTTTCCAGTGCCTGGTGAAAGACCGCTCTGAAAATCCGAATTTTCCGGCAAGTTCGCTCCATCGGAAGTCTTCGGCAAAATGACCGTGGAGATACGAAACTATGCGGGAGATGCGGATATCTCCGTTTTCCGGCAGAAGCGGATCTTTCTGCGCTGTGATTATCAGTTCCTGGAGCAGGCTCCAGCACAAACCGTCGAGCCGGTCGCAGATGCCTGCTTCTCCTGCATGCGGCATGAGTTCTGTGATGCTGCCGATAAAAGAACGGATACGCGCAGTGATCTCTATCTGCTTTAATTTCAGCTCCGGCGGCAGGATCTTTTCCACTCCGTAATCACCGGAGTAGACAAAGTAAAAACTGGAAATATGCAAGTCGCTTACCGGGATTTCGTGGATCTCATTGAACCTCTTGAAATACAATCTCGGACATTTTTCCGTATGATCTGTGCCGTCGATGCGGATTGTCACCGGATCTGATGAACTGAAAAATTGGATACATATCTGGGTGTCCGTGATCTTGCGTTTGACCGGCAGCGCAGTGTGGTTTTCGTGATATCCGACACGCAGCACCGGCGGAAAGAGGCTTGCCTGACGCGGCAGACCCTCAAGCGAAATTATTCCCGGCTGTGATTTTGTATCCATGTTTTTTGTCTGTAAATGTTGAAGTTTTTTGTGATGTCAATCTAATATACACCGGTGTGTTTTTTTTACAACCTGCGGAATTTAAAAATACAAAGTGATTTTTTGTCAGTTTTCAGGTGATTTTTCAAGTTGGCTGAAAATGTATATTTTTTTGACCGTTGCTGATTGGTACAGCTTGCCGAGCCGGGGTATATTAAAACATAATCATAACCAGCTTTTCAACAAAGGAGGTAGGTGTGTTAAGAACAGTAACAGCTTTTTTGTTTGCAGCAGCAGTCTGCAGTGCCGGAAACATTATTCTTGACAGTGAGGGATTGGTTTTTCCGCTCAACAGTTACCATGATTATTCCGGGCGCGGAGTAAAACAGCTTCCGGATGCGGACGGTATGACGGTACTCGCTTTTCCCGCAAGTAAAAAAGCGGTGTCGGCAGGAAGTCCGGTCCTGCGTAAAAAACTTGCCGCTGTGAAACTGCCGGACTGGGAATACAGCGATGTGTTTCTGCCTGCTGAACTTTCTCCCTCAATGGAACGGGCCAGTTTGCAATTTATTGCGTTAAGGAAAAACAAGGTGCTGCGCTATTCTCTTCTCATGTCCGGAGTGAACGGCATCAAGCGTACCTATACGACCAAGCGGCTTTACGCCAGAGACAAAACTGCCGGACCGCTCAAGTTTTCTGAACTCAATAATATGTATTTCAACTGCCGTCCGGCAAAAGAGGCTGTGATAAGATCCGGTGCGCTCAAATTCAAACTCTACGGCAGTACCGCTGTACAGCAGCTTCCGGTCGCCGATGCGGTGTTCATTGATAAGAGCCCGTCTGAAAAAGATTGGCAGAGCTGTCAGCCGGTAAAGTTGACAAAAGGATTGAAAGCTCCGGCGGAAGTGCGTTTTATGCACAATAAGGATCTCATCTTTGTCAGGTTCGATCAGAAAACAGATACCTCAAAACTGGTGAGTAAACAGAATAAAGACGGACATATCTGGCGGGATGATTCTTTCCAGTTCCTGATCTCTACCGGAAATGACAACAAAAGTTACCACCAGTTCATGGTCAATCCTGCCGGTGTCGGACAATCTTATCATTATGTTTTCGATCAGGTGGCTGATGCCTTCATCCGTGCCGTAAATCTCCGGAAAAAAGAGTGGAGCAGCAAAACCGTCAGGCTGCCGGACCGCTGGAGTGCCGTGTTTACAGTCAACAAAAGCATGCTTGACAAATTCAGAAATGAAAGCATCCACGGACTTCAGATTTTTGTGGATAACAGTGCATCCGGCGGCGGCAAGGCGATGTTCAGCGACAGCCGCAGAACGACAAATGTGGAAAATTCAGGAGTCCTGCGTCTGGTCGGTAAAGGCAAACCGTTGAGCAGAAATTTTTCCGCTGCGCCCGGTCTCTTTTTTCACAAAGGCAGTGTGCTTACCGGTGTTCCGGGAGATTTTGAGTTCAGACTCTCCTGTCAGGCAGGCAAGATTTCCGGGGCAGGTTTGAAATGCAGAGATTTTGCGTTTATCCGCAAATATTCCGGCACCGGCGGTGTCCAGAGACTGGTCATCTGGAATGATGATAACGGATGTATCTTTGCCGGTAAAACACAGGATGTACGTTTTCGTAAACCGGTCGGTTACGGTACCAGAGTTCTGGTTCCGGAACCCAAAAAAGTCAAGTGGAACAACGGCATGTTGAAAACGGCAGGACTGGTGCTGTATCACCGCAGCGATGCCGAAAATGCCGTCGTTGAACGTATCAGAAAATTGTGGCAGGGATATTTCCAGACTGAACTCAAGGTGCAGACCGCTTCACTTCCCCGGTTTTCGATTTCCATCGGCAGGGCGGCAAAAAAACTTGAGGATGTGAAAAAAAGTGAAGGTTATACTCTGGATATAAGCAGTCAGGGCATTTACCTTTGCGGCAATGATGCTCCGGGGTTGTCACACGCCGTGACCACTCTTGAACAGCTCTGCCGCTATGCCATGCTGCGCGGAGAGGATTTCCTGCCCTGTGTATCGGTCAGCGATCATCCGGATATACCGAACCGCATGGTGAAGCGCTGGATCGACTCCAATTACTGGTCGCCGAAGAAGGAATTCCGTCCGTACGCCGATACTTTTGAAGAGATCGAGGCGGATATGTACGATTCAACTTACCGGTTCGATATACTCAACAAGATAAATCATCTGGCTCTGCAGAATCCCAATCAGATCATTTATGAAACTCCCGACGGCAGGAAACTCAACCGCAAAACCAGTCACCTGACTTTGAAAGAGTTTCAGGATTTTGTCGGATTCTGCCGCAGATATCATCTCGGTCTGATCCCCACCGGAGCAGGGGCATCTCATGCAAATTATCTGCTTACCAACAATTTTCCGCACCTCATCCTGCCGGGATTCGGCAGGGGTGATGCTGATCCCACGCATCCGGATTTCTGGAAATATCTGCATGCCGCGCGCGGAGAAGTTATTTCAGCGGTCAAACCGGCGTATTTCTGTACCATGAACGACGAATGGTGGCATTATCCGACCGGAGAGGTCAACGTCATGCAGAACGGCAGGCCCCGGCATGAGATATTCCGTGAAACGATCGAAAAAGAACACCGCTTTATCACTGAACGCGGTGCGCGCATGATGATGTGCAGCGATATGCTGCAGCCCGGACACAACGGCGGCAAACCTTATGACAACCATGTGAACCTCGGCAAACTGCCGAAAGATATCATCATGATGAACTGGTCCGGCGGTGAACCGGGAGTAAAACTCTTTACCAAACTGGGATATACCGTGTGGGGCGTTTTCAATCTTTCCGCCATGGGAAAACTCGATCCTGAAAAAATCGGCAGAGATCCGCTGTTTCAGGGGATCGGATGTACTGCGCAGGCATGCCACAGTCCGGAGTCCGGATACGGTTCGCAGAGCATCATCGCCACCGCCGAAACCGCATGGAACTTCTATACCAAAAACTATACCACGATGGATGACTGGTTCGTGGAATACGGTGCGGCAGTCATGCCGATGTACAGTGTTTATCCCAATAAGTATGCCGCACGCAGCTTTAAGATGCTTGCTCTGCCCGGAATGAAAAAACTTCCTTCCCCCTTCAAATCGATTCCGGAAGTCAACGGCAAAGTCGGATTTATTCCCATGAAGACTGCTGCCGGAAAAGGATTGAAAGCAGGCAGAAAGCCGCAAATCATCCCGGTCGGAGCCAAAGCCTCTTCTCTGATCTTCCTGCAGACGACGCTTACAACAGCCAAGCCGCCCATTGTCTCTCCGCGCAGATCGCAGTGGATCCTCGGTATCAAGTCTGCGGTCTATACCATAACCTACGCCGACGGAAAAACGGTCACTGTCTATTCACGGCACGGTATGAATAACGGTAATGCGTATCCGCGCCGCGGCAGAGTCACCAGTGAGATACTCAACCGTTATGTGCATGATGCACGCTACGTCTGGCAGCTCAAAGATGGAGAGAAAGATTTCTTCCTTTATCAGTATGAATGGGTCAATCCCCGTCCTCAAGTTGAAATAAAGCATATTGCATACAGCAATCTGGAAGATGTTCTTCCCATGGTGTCGCATTATCTTTTTGCAGTGACTCTGCGTGACGTGAAATAATCCCAAGGAGGTATTTAAAATGAAAAAGTATTTCTCTCTGACCGGACTTTCGGACATCATTACACAACACTGCCGCCATTTTTTCAAACGCTTTATTTGTACGGATCAGTACGGATGTGTACGGAAACATACGGAGAGTGCCGCTCACAAAAATACACCGCATCATACTTGCAAAGCAAGTGCTTCATGTTTGCCGCAGGCAGACGCTTCATGCAGCAACGCTGCGCTTCATACGGCGGAG
>JAZSGR010000004.1:0-25647 GCA_045532825.1 Victivallaceae bacterium
AGAAAAGCGAATAAGTTTTTGCTGACGCAAAAACGGCGTTATGTATAAAATGACGGCAGTGTTGTGAAGTGACAATGAGGAGCTCTATTAAGGTGAAGCAGTATTGCTTCACCTGCCTGCAGGCAGGTGAAAAAGAAACTCCCGCTGACTTATCGCCCGGCAGCCCAGCCAACGTGAATTCCGATGAGATCATCTGTTTGCAAACCTGTTTTTCATGTTCAGCCATGTTATACCTCCCTGGTTTAATAACACTATTCAGAATTGATTGAAACAACTGCGTGACACAAAAAAACAACTCAACAGAAAAAAAAATACTGCAATTTACCCAAAACTGCAATGTATAATTATTGCCAAAAACATATAATTACTGATAAAATCTAAAATAACTCCATTTGTCTGCGGTCAGGCATGACACCGCTGACAGGGGGAAGGAAGTTTTTATGTCAGAGAGAGTTCTCCATTTTCAACAATGTCGAAGTGATGAAGTCCACGATGTGCGGCTGGAACTTAGGACGCAGCAATCCGGGTCCGAACCACACCTCGTAAAATCCGAATGCGCCGAAGTCATCACTGTCAAAAATCGACGGATACTGCTCAAACATCTCACGGGTCGGATAATAACCGGCATCTCCGTTTGCCACTGATACCGCAAGCGGAAATTTACCCTTTGATCCGGCACGCACCGCCTCTCCGACCGCCAAAAACGGCTCTCCGGGAACGGCGGAAACCGACAGGTCTCCCATCTTTAAAACCTGAAGATCACGGATAACTCTGAAATCATGTCCGTTTTCAGCCAGTACCGCCATTTCGATCATACGGTCATGCATGTAAGTAAGCAGTTTTTCATGAGGACCCGGCAGTTTTTCAAGCAGTTTTTCTGCGATCGCACGGTATTGCTCCGCGACGACCGGTTCGGTCGGCAGTTCAACTGCATTCAAAACCGCTTTGCAGACGGATATATCGATTTCTTCACAATCGTTCAATCCGGCTTCAAGATCATCGGTGTAACTGGTACCTATCCACTCAAGATTCAAATGACGTTCCGCAGGATCTTTGTGAGTCCATATAACATTTATGTCTCCGGCTGTGCCGTACAGGAAACACGGGATCTCCGCAAGTTTGCGCTGTTTGATCTTTGCATTTGCATCCCCCATCCAGTCGGCGGATACTTTGAGCTGCGGTCCGAAAACCACTCCGTGCATGGCGTGATTGTGCAGCAGAGCTTTAACAGAACCATCCGCCCGGAGAAACTTTACAAAACGGATCTCCGGATCCGTATGTCTCTCATCACTGGTCGTACGGCGGCTGCCCAGCTGCTTTCTCACCGGAGCTTTTCCGGCAAACGCACGGACAGGTTCTTCACTGCGGATCGCCTCCCCGACCGTCTTTTTCACGGTACGGCGCCAGTTGTCAAGAAACTCCGCATTCGCTTCACCGTAACCGATGTCACAGCAGCTGATGCAGGCGGCGGAATGGGTGTGGGTCGCGGCGAACATGACAGATTCCGGATACAATGCATACATCTCCGCAAGTTCCATACGCAGAACCCGGCACTGCAGCTGACCGGAGGAGATCATATCCGAAACGATCAATACGTTCCGTCTGCTGCCGTCGTTGAAGGTAAGTACCCGGCACCACAGCGGATCGCGGACTCCGGTATTACGGCGGCCGCGGAACGGTCCGTAACCGCCGAGTTCCGCAAAAAGCGGAACTTCGATCACATTTTCGGCTGCGCCGAACAGAATCTTACTGCTCATTTTGAATATTCCTTCATGACTTTGCGGAAACACTCCACCAGCTTTTCCTGATCTTCGCGTTTCGCATTCAGCCAGCGGATGTCTGCAAGAATGATGCGGTTGTAAATAATATCCTCGACGACAGAACTGCCGGCAACTCGGTAACGGTCGGCGGAAACGTTCCACAGACGCTGACGGAACGCAGGCTGTCCCCAGCCGGCAAAGACCTCAACCGCTCCTTCAGCATTGACTGCGGCAATGACATCAGCTTTGGTCTTGCCTTCCTTCAACACTGCCGGATCGACCGTGATACCGAACACATAATAACTCTGCGTGGTGGCACATCTTCCGGGTTTCTGTGTGCTGATACCGGGGATTTTTTCCAGTTCGCTGCGGAGATAAGCCGCACTTGCGGCACGGTAGGCAGTCTCCGCTTCCAGACGTTCAAGCTGGTTCATCAGGATGACCGCCTGGAAGTCTGTCGCACGGTAATTGCGGCAGTAAAGATTTTCCGGCGGCGGAACAGAAGCCTGTCCGCGCTGTGCGGCGAACTGATAACCGATGTGAGAAAAACGTCCGATGCGGTCAAACAGTTCCGGATCACTGGTGATACACTCGCCGCCCTCTCCAGCAGTCATGATCTTGGACTGCTGGAAACTGAAACTGCCGACATCTCCGAAACTGCCGACACCCCTGCCGTTCCATTTTGCACCGTGGGCATGGGCGCAGTCTTCGATCACCTTTATGTCATGCTTGCGGGCGATATTGATGATGCGGTCAAGATCAGCGATGGAGCCGAAAAGGTGGACAGGGATCACCGCACGGGTACGCGGAGTGATCGCGGCTTCAAATGCTTCAGGATCCATACAGAAAGTATCAGGCTCACCATCCACAAAAACCGGCACCGCGCCAACGTAAAGCGGAGCCATTCCGGTGGCAAGCCAGGTCCAGGAGGGAACGATCACTTCATCTCCGGGACCGATCCCGAGTGCGGTCAAAGCTGCTTCCAGAGTTACCGTTCCATTGACCATAAAAGTACCGTAGGCAGCATCGTGATATTCCGCAAACGCTGCGGCAAATTTCTTTTCTTCCTCGCCGTAAAAACTCCATTTATGACCGTAATAGACCTCACGGAGTTTTTCAAAAGTTTCATCATTCACCGGAGGCCAGGTTTCAAAACCGAATCCATCAGGAAACACTCTGCTGCCGCCGTCGATCGCCAATTTGCCCATGATAAAATATCCCTTCAATGTTGTTTTGTTTAAGATTGGATACATTTAAATATATATTAAGAGGAAACCTTCTTCAATATATCAATATGGAAAAAATATATCAATACTGACATTTTGGTTTGACTTTTTGCTCCGGTACAGTTATAGTAATAGCAGGGAGCAGGAACCATGAACGATTTTCAAAATATCACACCGGAAAATATGCCGGAGATCATCAACTGTTATGATGAAAATAATTTTTCCGGGGAAAAACCATCTTCTCCCATCCGTCAGGAATCGCATCCTGAACGGGAAATTCTTATCGTCGTTTCGGGGAACAGCAGTTTCATGCTCAACGGAAAAAGCAGAACCACCTCTCCGGGAGATGTGTTTTTTATTGATAAATGGATACCGCATCAAAGCGGTTATGATGCAGAAATCTCTGACTTTCAACACATCTGGATACATTTTCACAAAGACAGGATATTCGAAGTGAATATCCGTCATGCAGACTCCCGCAGGACCAACAGCATCAGAAACTGGGAAAACTCAGAAGGTCTCCTTGATTTCCTCAACGAACGCTGGAACCGGGCTCTGCAGGAAAAAGAAAACCGGGATTCCAGAAGAAAAATCTACCTGAGCATCATCCGGATCCTGCTTGAAGAAATAGATTATGTTTCATCCCACCCGGGAGACGAACTGCTTTCAAAAACTGAACAGATCACGGCATGGATAAAAAATTATATTTCAACACAGTACGGCAGAAATGCCTCTCTGCCGGAACTGGAAAAACTTACCGGATACAACCGGTTTTATCTCATGCGGCTCTTTAAAGCGGAATACGGCATGACTATCGGTGACTACATCAACTGTGTCCGGTGCGGATTTGTCGAAAATGCCAAACAGAAAAAACTCACCCAGAAAGAGATAGCTTCGATCCTCGGGTTCAGCTCTCCCAATGCTTTCTGGCTGTGGAAAAGCCGCAATTTCAACCGCTCTGTTTCTGCGGAAAATACCGGAACAGCAACTTCAAAAACATCAACAGGTAAAAAAATATAACTGAATAACCAAACTGTAAGGAAAATTATGTCAACAGCAGTCAACAAATTCCGCTGCACCGCTACCGGTGACTCCATGATAACCAGACGCCTGCCGGCAGAAGGTGAGTATGAGGGGTTCAGCGAAGTAAGAAATTTCATTATGCAGGGCGATTTCCGCTACGGAAATCTGGAGACCACCGTCCACAATTTTGAATGTTATGCCGGTGCACAGAGCGGCGGAAGCTGGCTGTGCAGTCCGCCGGGGGTAATCGATGATCTGCGGAAATTCGGAATGAATGTTCTCTGCACTGCCAATAATCACGCTCTGGATTACGCCCATGGCGGACTGGTCCGCACACTTGAATATCTCGAAGAAAAACAGATGCCTTATGCCGGTACCGGACGCAATCTTGCCGACGCCTCCCGTCCGGTATACATCGATACGGTAAGCGGAAGATATGCGCTTATCGGATGCACCATGACTTTCAATCCGGAAGCAATGGCAGGCAGTCAGACCGCCAGCATTCCCGGACGTCCGGGAGTAAACGGCATCAGGATAAACCGGAAATATCACCTGCCGCCGGAGGATTTCGCTCACTTCAAACGCATTGCCGATGCTCTGGGAATCAATGATTCCGCCAATATCATCCGCGCCGAAGGTTACCTTCCTGCCCTCAAGGAGGGCGAAATGCCGTTCGGCAGAAACATGATGTTTGAAGTCGCAGACAAAGCCGAAACCGTCATGACCGTAAACAAACAGGATATGAAACGCATCACCGATGCCATTGCCGAAGCCCGTTTTATGGCGGATTATGTGGTGGTCTCCATGCACAATCACGAACTGGTCGGCAAATCCAAAGAAACTGTGGATAAAGTTTCCATAGATTTTTCCCATGCCTGCATCGATGCCGGAGCCGATGCCGTTATCGGAACCGGTCCGCACCTGCTGCGCGGAATGGAGATATACAAGGGCAAACCGGTATTTTTCTGTCTCGGTGATTTCATCATCCAGCTGGAAACCATTCTCCGCGCCCCGGATGGAATGTTCGAAAAACAGGGTCTCGACGGCAATGACCGGCTGGATGTGCTTTTCAATGACCGTTCAGATAACGGCAGACGCGGACTTTGTTACGATCCAATCATGTATAAATCAGTGATCCCGTACTGGGAAGTGGAAAACGGGGAGCTGACCAAACTTATATTCATGCCCATTGAAGAACAGTTCCACCTGCCGCGTCCGCGCGCCGGATGGCCGCAGAAAAATACCAATATGCAGATCATCGAACATTTTGCCGCTCTCTGCAAGGAGTTCGGCGTCGATATAAAAACCGAAAACGATATGGGCGTTGTTCAACTGTAACATAAAGGCATTTCATCATGAAAGATTTTGAAAAATATATAAAAACTGCCGCTCCGGAAGCCGCAAATATCATCCGCGCACTGTGTAATATCCCCGCCCCATCACACCACGAGGAAAAGCGCGCGGAGTTCTGCGCAAAATGGTTCAAAGATAACGGTTTTACCGATGTGACGGTCGACGATGCACTCAATGTTGTCGCACAGCTCAATGTTACAGATGACAACGATGTCACTGTCATCATGGCACACACCGATACGGTTTTTCCGGATATGGAGCCGATGGGATATGTGGAAAAAGACGGCTTCATACACTCACCCGGTGTATGCGATGACACCGGTAATCTCGCCGTACTTATGGTCTGCGCAAGATATTTCAAAGATCATTATAATTTCGGAAAAGACGGTTTCGTCATCGTCGCCAACAGCTGTGAAGAAGGGCTGGGCAACCTCAAAGGCTCACGCAGGATCGTTGAAACTTATGCCGGCAGAATAAAAGAATTCATCTCACTGGATTCCTGCGCCATGAACAAGATCGTCACCCGGGCTGTCGGCAGTCACCGCTACCGGGTCTCTGTTGCGACCGAGGGCGGACACAGCTTCAACAAATTCGGCAACCGTAATGCCATCCATGTGCTTTCAAGCCTGATAAGCAGTCTTTACACGGTGAAAGTCCCGCAGAACGGTGACAGCATCACCACCTATAACGTGGGAAACATTTCCGGCGGCACCTCGGTGAACACCATCGCCCAGAATGCGGAAATGCTTTACGAATACCGTTCAACCGACCGGGAATGTCTGGAAAAAATGCGGATCATGTTCAACAGCATGGTCGGAGCCTACCGTTCGACCGGAGTGGAAATAGATGTTGAACTCCTCGGTGAACGTCCCTGCTCCGGAGCCATCGATCAGGAACGCTTTGACGCATTGAAAAAACGTTTCTTCTCTGTTCTTGCAAACGCTCTCGGACTGCAGGGCGAGGAGCGTTGCGGTTCCACTGACTGCAACATTCCGCTTTCGCTCGGCATACCTGCGATCTGTTTCGGAGTCATCCGGGGTTCAGGATCGCACACCCGTGAAGAAAAACTTGAAATTGCAAGCCTCAACGACGGATGCCGCCTGCTGCTGGAATTCATGTTCAGCTGAAATCACCTCATCCGTTGCAAAAAAATAAAAATCCACCTGATTTTCCGCTTGCAAAAAGCGGGAAAGCAGGTTATATTCCGGCATAGAGAAAGGAGTTGCTCTTATGACAACAGAAATGATATGGCTCTTCTGCGGCTGCCTGATGATGCTTGCCGAATTTATCATGCCCGGATTCATCATCTTCTTTTTCGGTGCCGGAGCAGTTGTGACCGCAGCGGCGGTCGCGTTTTTTCCGTTATCCGTCAGCTGGCAGTTCGCAGTATTTCTCATTTCATCACTGGTACTGCTTTTCACGCTCCGCCGCTTTCTGCCCAAAGTGTTCTCCGGCAGGGAAAAAGAGAGCAGTCTGCCGGATGAGGAAACAGAGTTTGCCGGAGAATCCGCCGTCGTTTCAGAAGAGATAGCTCCCGGCAAACCGGGGAAAATAATATTTCACGGCTCCGTCTGGCAGGCAGAGTCGGATACCTGCTGCGCTCCCGGCAAAACCGTGAAGATCGTATGCAGAAAAAATCTCACATTCACTGTAAAGGAGTAATTTCATGGGTATCGTCATCGGGATAATCGTCGTACTGGTTGTTGTAACTGTATTCAAATCCATCGTCATCGTTCCGCAGAAACAGGCGTGCATCGTTGAACGTCTCGGCAAATATCACTGCACGCTGGAAGCAGGATTTCACATGCTGGTGCCTTTCATCGACACCGTGCGTTACAGACAGAACCTCAAGGAGATCGCGCTTGATGTTCCGCCGCAGCAGTGCATCACCAGAGACAATATCATGGTCGAGATCGACGGAATACTTTATCTTCAGGTCACCGATCCGGTCAAAGCAAGCTACGGTATCGAAAACTATTTCTTCGCCTGCTCACAGCTGGCGCAGACCACTTTGCGTTCCGAAGTCGGCAAACTGGAACTTGACCGCACTTTTGAAGAACGCAGTTCCATAAACACCGCTATCTGCCAGGAGGTCGATCAGGCTTCCGATCCCTGGGGCGTCAAGATCACCCGTTACGAAATAAAAACCATCACTCCGCCGGCTTCAGTCCTCGATGCCATGGAAAAGCAGATGCGCGCTGAACGCGAAAAACGCGCCGCTATCGCCGAATCAGAGGGTGAACGCGAATCAAAGATCAACCGCGCCGAGGGCGACCGTCAGGAGGCTATCAGCCGTTCAGAGGGCGAAAAACAGCGCCGTATCAACGAAGCCATCGGTCAGGCGGAGGAGATCCGTCTGGTCGCAGAGGCGACTGCCAACGGTATCGCCGCCATTGCCAATGTACTGGCAAATTACCCCGGAGGAAAAGATGCCATGAATCTCCGTCTGGCGGAACAGTACATCAGTGAATTCGGCAAACTTGCCAAAACCGGCAACTCAATAGTGGTTCCCGCCAACCTTACCGATGTCGCCGGATTTATCAAAATCGCTGCCGCAGCAGTGAAAAACAACGAAAATCAGGCATAAACTTTTGTTTTCAAACAATATCGCTTTGCAAAAAAACAAATGATGGTGTATATTGCCGTGATGAAAAGTAATTTCCAGGGAGATTTCACATGGCAGTTAAATTAAGTCTTATCGTTCCTTGTTATAACGAGGAGAGCACCCTTGCGGAGATCGTTGAACATATCCTCGCTATCGCAGATGAGTCGCTTCAGCTTGAACTGGTGATCGTTGATGACTGTTCGACTGATAACAGCAGAGCAGTCGCCGGGGAGCTGAAAGAAAAGCATCCGGAGATCAAACTTGCGTTCCATGAGGTCAATCAGGGCAAAGGCGCCGCCCTGCGTACCGGTTTTCTGGAAGCCACCGGCGATTATATCGGTATCCAGGATGCGGATATGGAATATGATCCGGAAGATTACAAGATCCTGCTGGAACCGCTGCTTGCCGGAAAAGCCGATGTGGTCTACGGTTCGCGCTATCTGCGTCCTGATACCAGACGCGTGCTGTATTTCTGGCACACCTGGATGAACAAAACCCTCACTTACTGTTCCAACATGTTCACCAATCTGGACATCACCGATATGGAGACCTGCTACAAGCTCTTCCGGCGCGATGTCATAAAGAAAATAGCTCCCCGACTGCAGGAAAACCGTTTCGGTTTTGAGCCGGAGATCACCGCTTACGTAGCAGAAGAACGCTGCCGGGTCTACGAGTGTGCCATCCGGTACAATCCGCGTTCCTACGATGAAGGCAAAAAGATCGGGTGGAAAGACGGTGTGCGTGCGCTTTACTGCATCATGCACTACGGAGCCTGCAATGCTCCGCTGCCGATGCAGCTGCTGCTCTATCTTTTTGTGGGCGGCACGGCTGCCATTGCCGACCTGCTGTGTTTCTGGATACTTTTCGCCTGTGATGTGCCGCTTGACTGGTCCGTTCCAGGAGCCTATGTCTTTGCGGCAGCGGTTAATTACCTGTTGTGCGTGCAGCTGCTTTTCCGCCACAAGGCGAAGTGGAACACCGCCGGGGAGATCGCAGCTTACATCCTCACCCTCACCGTGATGGGCGCGCTGGACTTTTTCATCACCCGCGGATTGATTGCAGCAAGTATTGCTCCGGTCGCAGCCAAAGCTGTTGCCTCGGTGTTCGGATTTTTCGGCAACTTCTTCCTGCGCCGCCGGCTGGTTTTCCCCATGCCGGAGAAAAAATGATTTGAATCCTCAAAACAGGAGATAAAATAAAATGAACCGCAGAATACTTGTGACCGGCGGAAGCGGATTTCTCGGCTCCCATCTGTGTGAAAAACTGCTTGAACGCGGAGATGAAGTCATCTGTGCCGACAACTTTTACACCGGCAGCAAACGCAACATCATGCATTTGCTTGGAAACCCGCGTTTTGAACTTATCCGTCATGATGTGACTTTTCCCCTTTATGTTGAAGTGGATGAGATCTACAATCTTGCCTGTCCGGCATCACCGATCCATTATCAGAAAGATCCGGTGCAGACGGTAAAGACCTGCGTTCACGGAGCGATCAATATGCTGGGACTTGCCAAACGCATCAATGCAAAGATCCTTCAGGCATCGACCAGCGAGGTTTACGGAGATCCTGCAGTACATCCGCAGGTGGAAAGCTACTGGGGCAATGTCAACCCCATCGGTATCCGCTCCTGTTACGATGAGGGCAAGCGTTGCGCAGAGACACTTTTCAACTGTTACTCCATGCAGAAAAATCTGCGTACAAAAATCGTGCGTATATTCAACACCTATGGTCCGCGTATGCATCCCAATGACGGCAGGGTGGTGAGCAACTTCATTCTTCAGGCACTTCAAAATCAGGATATAACCATTTACGGCGACGGCAGCCAGACCCGCAGTTTCTGCTACCGTGATGACCTGATCAATGCCATGATGCGGATGATGGATACTCCGGATACTGAACACGGACCGGTAAACATAGGCAATCCGGGCGAGTTCACTATCCGCCAGCTGGCGGAGGAAGTCATTTCTCTCACCGGTTCAAAATCCAAACTCATATTCCGGGAGCTGCCGCAGGATGATCCCAGACAGCGCAAACCGGATATAACCAAAGCCAAAACGGTACTGAACTGGGAGCCGTCGACTCCGCTGAGGGAAGGTCTGACTAAAACCATCGCTTATTTCGATGAGCTGCTGAAGACAGATCCTGATTTCTGCCGCTCCTGAACAAAGTATCACGCCTCGCTGCACCAGATATTTTCAGCAGTGTGACGGGAGAGTTCCAATACGGACTCTCCTTTTTTTATGCGCAGAGAAGTACGGTCAAGGGAAAATCCGAGAATTTCTATCTGATCACCGGCGGCGAGCGGAATTCCGGTATCGCCATGAAGATTTCTGCCGATCTTCAACACCGCAGTCTGCACCCCCGCAGGGAGATCAAACAGCACTGCGGCTTTTTTTTCCTCATCCATAAAAGTCATAGCTTCGGTGAGAAAGACCTGCAGTTCCCCGGCATCGGCACGTTTTTCGATGGCTCCGGAAAAAAGCACGAAACGTTCGATCGTATCCCCGTCGACCACATGTTCAAGGTGACAGGCGGCAAGGGAGGCTTTTTCAGCAGAAAGTCCGAGGATGCCGGAAAAGAAATTTTTCAGAACACTGTGCCGTCTTACGACTTCTCTGGCAACTCTTGCCCCCTCATGAGTAAGTTCCACCGGGTAATGGGCATTGTAAATGATGTATCCCATTTTTTCCAACTGCCGGAGCGCACCGGTGACCGACGGCATTTTTACGCCCAGTTTTTCCGCGATTTCCTTGGTATGAGCATGTCCGTTATATGATATCAATTCGGCGATCGCCTCAAGATAGTCCTCAAGGCTTGCCGTCAATCGCTTATTTTCAGCTGTCAACATACCACTCTCCTGTGTTTGACAAATAATATACAGCCATAAACTTCAAATAACAAGTATAATACCGTTCACATCAGAAAAAACGCCGCCAGCAAACCGAGAATTACCATGACGGCGACCGGGATACAGTTGAACAGAATGATCCTGCCCTCCAATCCCTTTGCGTTCACCGTGGCACAGGTGGCGACCACTCCGGATATGCGGATCATGCTGCCGAGACCTCCGCCGAAATTCTGCAGGGCGATTATCATCTCCTCCTGCAATCCGGCAAGGTGTGCGGTATTGAACTGGATCGAACCGAAAAGAATATTTGAAACAGTACAGGAACCGGCAAAAAATGTTCCCAGCACACCGATAAGCGGAGAAGCGGCGATATAGGCTTTACTGAAAAATGCGGCGACTGAACCGGCAATGACATTGAGCATTCCGGGAAGTCCGCCGATGCCGGAAAACACCATGATCTGCACCACGGCAAAACTTGCTCCGATCGCAACGGCGGATTGACTTATCTGCTTTGCAGTACCACAAAAAACCTTTCCCGCCTGCTGATTTTTTATTCCGTACATGAACATGGTGAATATGGAGACCGCAAAAAATGGAAATACTCCGGAGTTATAGAAAAACTGCCAGTTGAACGCTGTCCCGGATAAACCGGCTACCGGCGGAGTTGAAATCACAAAAAACTGCAGCCAGCTGCGGAACGGCAGCATCGGCAGCCTGGTCAGCACCAGCAGCAAAGCGATGAGGATATAAGGTATCCACGCTTTGACCGTGGATCTCACATCAGCTTTTTCCGCATCGGCTGTACCGGAAGATGTTTCAAAATCCCAGATATTTTCCGGAACGAAAAATCTGACTTTAAGCTTAAGTACCAGCAGCATGAGCGGCAGAGCGATGACAGTACCGATCATAGAAGGCAGTTCCGGTCCGAGAAACACCGCGGCAAGTTTCCACGGCACAAAATAAACTGTTCCGGACATGATGCAGAACGGGAATATCTCCAGAGCCGACCGCCACCAGCCGGGACGGCGCGAAAACAGCAGCATGGCAACCACCATGATAAAGGGAAGAAATATTCCGGCAAGCATCGAAATATCGGTAAAAAGTGCCATGACCGCATGTTCAAAAGCCTGCTGATTGATTCCGCAGGATGCAAGATCGGGTGAAAGAATGGAGTTGAGCGTGATGACCGGAGTCCCGACCGCCCCGAAAGGAACCGGCAGAGTATTGCCGATCAACGCCACCACACAGGCGGTCATCACCGGAAATCCCATTCCGGCAAGCAGCGGAGCGACCAGCGCAGGAGCACTGCCGAAACCTGCAGCTCCCTCGATGAAACTGCTGAAAAGCCAGGCAATTATCACCACCTGGATACGGCGGTCGGGCGAGATACGGGAAAATGTATTGTTTATCAGAACCAGGGCATTGTTGTGCTTGAGGATATTGAGCAGAAGCACGGCGCAATACACGATAAGGATGATGTCAAGCGATTTGAGCAGTCCGGACACCGCCGAAGCAAAGATCCCCGAAGCCGGCATGTGCCAGGCAAAAAATGCGGTGCATACGGTACAGACCAGCGATACCGGCATGGCATATCCTGGCTGTACCCTGAACCTGGTCATAAGCAGCAGGGCGAGAAATACAGGAAAAACAGCAAGAATAAAATACATGATAAAAACTCCGTGATTTGATTTCAGTTCAGTCTCAACTTATCCCATGCCGCAGCAAGCGCAGCCGGACCGGAACCTTTCCGCGCCCGGATGTCCGGCGTGAATGCAGATATACGCGCCTCCTGAAGAAGCATGAAAAAGTCCAGCAGTCCGGCATGATTTGCGATATCACACCTGGCTGATGCAAGCATAAAACGGTTGATAAATGGTTCGACAGCTTCCCCTTTGACTTCATCTTTTGCCCCGCCTCCGCCGGAAGCGCGTTCCATTCTCAGATGCAGGGATTTCATATAACGGTGATACTCACCGACTGCTTCGGCACAGCGGAGAAAACCGTCACGCAGCAGAAACGCCAGCTGATTTGAAGCATCGATACGTGTCCATGACTGTTTCGGCAGACGGTGCATGAGATCTTTGATACGGTCAACAGAAACAGAAAGTTTTTCAAGTTCCGCAGTCAGACGGACAAGTTCCGGACCGATCTTTTCCAGAGCCGCCTCCTGTTCCGCTTCAAACCTCTCCCTGGAACGGATATCCACCGGATCACTTTCAAGAGCAAACAAAATGGCAAGATCCAGCAGATCCTCTTTCCACTCCGGATAATTGAGGAACAGCGACAATTTCAGGGTATTGGAGATCTTTATTTTACTTTTCCAGTAATCGGTCTGCATCTTCGCCGTAAGTTTGAACAGCAAAAGCACCCCCGCCCGGTGACTCAAAACCGCTTCGCGCTCATCCAGAAAAGAGGAACAGCCGACCAGACCGTTTTCGGCAGTAAGTGCGGGATAGATCGAACGGTCATCGCAGTCGGAAAGTTTTTCAAAATGCGGCAGGATCATATTTTCCGGCCACTGCCTGCCGGGAGCTGCGGAAAAACGGCGGGCGGAAGCAATACCGCTGCTCAAACGGGAGCCAAGTACATCACGTCCCGGAAACTCCCTCATGGCTTTCTTTATCCTGCCGCGTTCATCGGTCACTGCCAGTTTGGCGGTCAGATATTCCGGATACTCCACATTTTCCAAAACGGAGACCGGAACATCAAGCTCCGAATATTCAAGCAGAAAATCCCTGACTGCTCCGGAGAGCGGCTGTTCGGTCAAAACTTCACCGTCACGGTAAAGAGCCATGAACTGCTCCGCAGTTTCCGCCACAGGATGAAGCTGACGACGGATATTTTTCGGCAGATTGCGGAAGAGATATTCGATCTTCTGCGCCAGAAATCCCGGAACCGAGTAATCAAGGATATGCTGATTGACCAGATTGAGTTCCTCTTCAGAAGCACAGAGCGTCACACCGTCTTCAGAACTTTCCACATCGTGGATATAACGTACTTTAAGTTTAACACCGCCGCTTCCGACCTGATCCGGATAATCGGAACTGTCTTCAAGCAGTTCCGGATAAAACACGATATCCTCCGGTTCGGGAGCAAATGATCTTTTCACCCGCTGCCAGTGCTGTTTCACAGCGGTCGATGAAGACATTTCCTCCGGCAGCACCCGGCTGAAGTGTTCAAAAACAGCATCCTCATCGATCATTCCGCCGGAGCGTCTCAAACGGACTTCCAGCTCACGGATCATTTCCAATACGGCATTGTAATCCCCAAGCCAGCGGACTCCGTGGACAGAAACTTTTCCGGGAACCAGTCCTTCGCGGATGAACACCTCACGCGCTTCCGCCGGATTGACCGGAGAATAGTTGCGGCGGCGTCCGGGATGTATCAGCAGACTGCCGGCGGTAAGTCTTTCGCGGGCATAGACAAATCCGCTGCGTTCATCAAAATGGACATCATCGTAAACCGCTTTGCACAGCTGCGGAGCGATCTCCTGCAGCCATTCGCTTTTGACTTCGGCGCAGACTCTGCCGAACACCCGGCTGGTCTCCATGAGGGCAAAAAACATCACCCAGTCGGCTGGTTTCCTGCGTTTGGCAAGTCCGGATGCCGGAAACGGCAGAAAAACCTTGCCGGTCATATCACGGTAAAACTTCTTCTCGCGGTCAAAGACCGCCATCTGACGCGGCAATCCGGAAAGAATGCTCTTGTGGATCGCATCGTACTCCAGGACTGCAGTTTCAGGATCGATATCGGCAGTCGCGGAAAAATCTTCAGCCAGTTCAAGGGCAAGATTGCGCCACTCCAGCATACGTTTGTAATTGAGAAAATTCTGTTTGCAGAATTTCCGCAGTCCCCGGTTGGAGTCCAGCTCCCCCCTCGCCTTTTCCGCAGCGCACCACAGATTGATTATACCCAGAAAATCTGAAACCTCAGAACGGAAACGCTTATGAGCCTCATCCGCCGCCTTGATCTCATCCACCGGTCTTTCATGCGGATCGGATATGCTCAAAAAGGCACAGATCACAGCAAGAAACGGCACGACCCGCATTTTTTCAGCAGAAACCAGCATCTGACCCAGATGAGGGTCGACCGGCAGTTCAGCCAGACGTCTGCCGTTGGGAGTAAGTCTGCCGTTATCAATGGCATGCAGATCATCCAGTGTTCTCATGCCTTCGCGGATCAATGCTCCGCCCGGCGGATCGACAAAAGGAAACTCTGAAACCTGCGGCAGTTTCAGCAGAGCCATCTGCAGAATGACTCCGGCAAGGCTGCTGCGCTGGATCTCAGGCGGCGTGTATTCCGGACTCTGACGCAGATCCTCCTCGGAATACAGTCTGACACAAACACCGTCACTCAATCGTCCGCATCTGCCGCGCCGCTGTCTTGCGCCAGCCTGCGAAACCGGTTCGACACGCAGCTCCTGGATACGGGTCCGGGGATTGTAGCGCGACAGACGCACCAGTCCGGAGTCAACCACGAAACGGATACCGGGTATGGTAAGTGATGTTTCCGCCACGTTGGTACTCAGGATCACCCGGCGCAAACGGCTGCGACGGAATATTTTTCCCTGATCTGCGGCACTCAGTCTGCCGAAAAGCGGCAGCAGTTCAGTACGCGGCAGTTTTCTGCCGGTGAGAAACTCCAGCATATCCCGTATCTCGCGTTCTCCCGGCAGAAATACCAGAACGTCACCGTCGGGATCAAGTTCATACAGAAAATCCAGTGCCCGTGCGACACAATCGGCGATATCCTCATCATCCTCCGGCGGCATGTAAACATCCTCTATCGGATACAATCCGCCGGGGATCTCGACTACCGGAGCTCCTCCGAAAAATTCAGATATGCTGCCTGCGGCAAGGGTGGCAGAGGAAATGACCACCTTGAGATCTTTGCGCTTTGTCAGCAGTTTTTTGACGTATCCGAGCAGAAAATCGATATTGAGACTGCGTTCATGCACCTCATCAAGTATCAGGCAGTCGTACTGCTGAAGTTCCGGATCGGAACGGGTCTCCGCAAGCAGTATGCCGTCGGTCATGAATTTCACCACAGTGGCATCGCAGGTGCGGTCATCAAAACGGATCTTGACACCGACTGCTTCACCTACTTTGCTGCCGCACTCAAAAGCGAAACGTTCCGCAAGTGCCGTTGCGGCAAGGCGGCGCGGCTGGGTACAGCCGATCCTGCCGTATCTGCCGTATCCGAGTTCAAGCAGGATCTTGGGCAGCTGGGTGGTCTTTCCGGAACCGGTGGCTCCGCAGACGATGACCACGTTGCCGGATGAGATAAGTTCCCGTATCTCTGCGGTACAGCTGCTTATAGGCAGATTTTCCGGATACTCTATCTTAAGCGACTCTGCGTTTTTCACCAGCGATCTTGCGGCGGCATGCTCCAGACGTTTGAGGAAATTGCGGATCTCATCCGCCTCTTCCGCAGTTCTGCCCGCCCGTATGCTTGCCAGCAGTTTTTTTCTGCCGCCGGCAAGATGAATCCGGTCGATACGCCGGAGTGTGTTCCAAACCTGATCTATCCTGTCGACAACCCGGTCCATGATCAATCCGCCAGAGCAAGGACCGCAACGCCGGCAAGGATCAACGCAAGAGCAAAAACTTTGCGTTTGATATTGACATCGCGGAAATACCACACACCGAATGCAAAAGTAACGATACAGCTGCACCGGCGTACCAGGGAAAGAATGGATATATGTATATCCGGCAGGCTGACAGCATAAAAATAAAGATAATCTGCCGCAATGAGCAGTATTCCTGTGACCGGTATAGTCCACCTCCATTCAAAAGCGACACCCTGTTTGAAAACAAATTTGCGGATGAAATATGCCGCACCGAGCACAAACACCAGATCCACCGAAAAATAAAACTGCAGCATCTCACGCGGTATCCGGCAGACATTGAGCAGATATTTGTCGAAAAGGGCGGAAGATGCTCCGAGCAGAGTCCCGGCAACTATCAGGATGATACCTTTGGAAAGCGGCGGGAACCCCTCTTTTTTACCGATCCCGGCGAAGAACCAGTAACCGGCAAAAATGGCAGCCATACCGGCAGCCTGTCCCCACGACGGCAGTTCATGAAAGAGGATGACTCCGCCGATGACCGTCCATACCGGAGAACTTGCCCGTATCGGTGATGCCAGACTTATCGGCAGTTCACGCATGGCGTAATAAACACATATCCAGCTCGATGACACCAGAACCGCCTTGAGAAAAACCAGAATGAACTGCGGCAAAGTACAGACCGCAGCTCCGGACACCCTGCCGCAGAGCGCAAGCACCAGAACATAAGCGGCACTGCCGGAAAGCGTGGCGAAGAACAGTACCGGCATCACCGAATTGCGGTTGACGGCATGTTTTTTGCAGATATCGTAAAATCCGAGAGCCAGGGCGGATATCACCGTAGGCAGAAACCAGGCGGGCAGACAGGAGAACATGTTTTATTTTCCGGAGTTATCCGCTTTACCTTTGCCGGTATCGTATTTCAGAAATTCCGCCCGTATGATCCGGCGGTAGGAATTGACCGTCTGAATGTTCTGCGGCTGTTTGTGACCGACCTCACCGTAAGTTATATCGACATCGCGTTCGATCTGACTCCAGCTGCGGTTGGTATCATTGAAATCCCAAGCGGTATCGAACATCGGACGGGATACTGTTCCTGAAGGCAGCACCTGCTGTTCTACGATGAGGACCACATCAGCTCCGCTTTTTTCCGCCTTTTCGATCAGGGTCTTCATCATCCTCTCCCGGCTGACATCCCGGTAATTGCCGGAAACCACCGCTCTGCCCAGCACCCGGTAAGCAGTTTTGATTTTCGCGGAATCGGTAAACACTTCGACCCTGCCTGTGGCAGGCTGAACACTTTCGCCGGAATACTCATACGAAACGCAGCCGCAGAAAAGCACAGCAGCCAGCATGACCGGTACAATTGAAAATTTCATAACACACTCTTTCTTTTTTTGGAACCCTTCCCCCGCTTATTCCGGAAGAAAAAAATCATTAGTAAAGAGGTGATTTCAAAAGTCATTCAAAAAAATCAAAGCAGATGCGCTTTGAGACTTTTGAGGAGTTTTGAAAACGCCTCTGAAACCATTGTCAATACATTAATATTATCCCTGGAGCTTTTTTTTTCAAATGAAAGCGGTATATTATGATTGATTTTTCGACAATTAAGTGTTACTTTATCTGTGTGTAAAAAAATTATTCTCAGTTTACTGAAAACAGGAGATACAGAAAATGTTGAAACTTGCTGGAGTTTATACAGCAATGGTCACCCCGTTCAAGGGTGGAAAAGTCGATTATGAAGCTCTTGAGTCTCTGGTCGAAGATCAGATCGCAGGCGGAGTTGCCGGATTGATCCCGGTCGGAACCACCGGAGAATCACCGACTCTTGATTGTGATGAACACCTTGAAGTCATCGCAAAAACCATCGAATTTGCCGACGGCAGATGTCAGATCATCGCCGGAACCGGAGCAAACTGCACCGCAGAAGCGATCAAACTCACCCGTGCCGCCAAAGCTCTGGGAGCAGATGCCTCTCTGCAGGTGACTCCCTACTACAACAAACCGACTCCGGAAGGTCTCTACCGTCACTTTTCCACGATCGCCGACGAGACCGGACTGCCGGTGGTGCTTTACAACGTTCCTGGCAGAGCCGGAGTGCCGATCCCGATCGATACCATTGCACGTCTGTCCTCTCATCCGCTTATGATCGCGGTCAAAGAGGCCGGCGGCAGTGTCGACCGGGTCTCTGCGATCAAAGATGTCTGCGACATCACCGTGCTTTCCGGAGATGACGGTCTTACTGTTCCGATGATGTCTGTCGGAGCTGCCGGTATCATCAGTGTGGCATCGAACGTCATCCCGGGGGAACTGGTCAAAATGGTGAATTACGCTCTTGAGGGAGATTTCAAATCCGCCGGAGCCATGCATAAAAAATATTACCGTTTCTTCACCGACCTCTTTATCGAAAGCAATCCGATACCGGTCAAAGCGGCGCTGGAACTTGCCGGGAAAGGCAATGCGGAATACCGTCTGCCTCTCTGCAATCTCACAGATGCCCATCTGGAAACTCTGCGTAAAACCATGCAGCACTGCGGCATACTCTGATAAAACAGGGTTGCGCCATGCTGCTTGACTCGATAGGATCTCCGGCTGACATAAAAAGCTGTTCAACTGCTGAACTTGAGCAGCTTGCAATGGAGATCCGCCGCAGGATAATTGAAACAGTCGGAGAAAACGGCGGACATCTATCCTCAAATCTCGGCAGTGTTGAACTTACGCTTGCGCTTCACCGTGAATTCGCTATTCCCGGTGATGCGCTTATTTTTGATGTAGGTCATCAGGCGTACACCCATAAACTGCTCACCGGCAGACAGGAGTCTTTCAAGCGTCTGCGGAAGATGGATGGCTGTTCCGGCTTTCCCTCACCTGAAGAATCAGCTTTTGACACCGGGATCTCCGGCCATGCCGGAGTGGCTGTATCCCTTGCACGCGGCATAGCTTCCGGCAGAAAAAAGCTCGGAGACGGCAGGAGAGTGATAGCGGTCATCGGAGACGGTTCTCTCACCTGCGGAGTCACTTTTGAAGGACTCAACTCCGGCAGGGATCAGGCAAAGAAGCTGATCGTGATACTGAACGACAACAAAATGTCGATCTCCAGAAACGTGGGCGGCATCTCCCGCTGCCTCAACCGGGTGATCTCCGGCAACTTCTACAACCGTCTGCGCAACCGTCTGCGGGAAATGTCGCGTCCGCGCAAAAAACTCTATTCGTTCCTCACCCGGGTGGATGATGCGGTAAAATCCGCACTGCTGCCGCCCGGACTGCTGTTTCAGGAACTGGGTTTCCGTTATTTCGGACCGGTAAACGGTCATGACATCGGCGAGCTGCTGTCTCTTTTCAAACGTATCAGGGATCTTGAGGGACCGATATTCGTCCACGTGCTGACCAACAAAGGACAGGGCTGTGACTTTGCCGGAAAAAATCCCTCGGCGTACCACGGAGTATCCGGATATGAACCGCTGACCGGTATGCTTCCGGAATCCGGCGGAAGTTTTTCAAAAGCATTCGGCGAATCCCTGTTGAGACAGGCTGAAAAAGATGACCGCATCGAAGCAGTTTCCGCAGCAATGATCGACGGTGCCGGTCTGCGGAGTTTTGCCCGGGATTATCCGACAAGATGTCATGATGTCGGCATCGCAGAGGAACACGCGGTGATCTTTTCATGCGGACTTGCCATCGCAGGAAGAAAGCCTGTCTGCGCCTTGTACTCAACTTTTGCCCAGCGCGCTTTTGACTGCATCTACCACGACGCGGTTCTGGGAAAACTGCCGGTGGTGTTCATTCTGGACCGTGCAGGGATAGTCGAAGACGGTCCGACTCATCACGGAATATATGATTTGGGTTTCCTGACTGCTCTGCCGGATATCGTGATAATGGCTCCGCGCAACTACCAGACTCTTGATTACATGCTTGATTTTGCGCTCAAATGCAACAAACCGGCAGTCATCCGCTATCCGCGCGGCTCCGCAGGAGCTCTTGCCTCCGCCACCGGAAATGCTCCGCTGCTCCCGGGAAAGGCGGAGATCATCAAAGAGGGTCCGGGACCGGTGATCTGGGCAATGGGTCCGGAAACCGGAACGGCTCTGGCTGTTGCCAAACTGTTGAAAGAGCGTGCCGGTATCGACTGCTGTGTGGTCGATCCGCGTTTTCTCAAACCGTTTGATATCCGAACGGCACTGCGTTTTGCCGATCGTCATCTGATAACCATAGAAGATCATGCCGTTTCCGGAGGCTTGGCAAAACTGCTGTTTTCCGCTGTCCCCGGACATCCCGGCCGCAAACGTCTTGCCTTCGGCTGGCCCGATGAGATTATAGGTCACGGAAAAATCGCAGAACTGCGCAAAAAGTACAGACTGACACCTGAAGATATCGCTGAAGATATTTTGAAACAGCTTGAAGTACAGTAATCATCCCTGCGCTGTCCGGATTGTTTTTTTTGTTTTTTGATGTATATTATACAAGTTGCCGGCATAACAGCAGAGCCTGCTGTCAACGTTGAAAGCTGACTGCTTTCACGCTTTTGCCCCGGCATAACCAAACACAACAGAAAGAGAGTATATCATGAAAATAGCCGTCACCTGCGAAAACAACGAAGTATTCCAGCATTTCGGACACACCCCTGAATTTGCCATCTTTGAAACTGACAGCACCGGGATCATCTCTGAAAAACACATTTCCAGCGGTGAAGCCGGTCACGGCGCACTTGCCCTGGTTCTGGCAGAAGAGATGGTCGATGTCCTGATTTGCGGCGGCATCGGCGGCGGAGCGGTCAATGCGCTCGGCAATGCCGGAATAAAAGTTATCGGCGGAGCCGAAGGCAATGTACGTGAAACCGCAGAAGCCTTTGTTGCCGGCACTCTCAAAGTCCGCAGTGATTTCCACTGCAATCATCATCACCACGGAGAGGGTCACTCCTGCGGCGGCCACACCTGCGGAAACGGCGGTTGTTCCCACTGACCGGAGCATAAAAAATGTTCAAACGTTTTTTATGCGGTCTGCTGCTGTGCAGTCTGACACTTTCCGGCGGATGTCTTTTCCCCTCCTACCGTCAAGTCAGGGAATTTGATCTTGATGTGGAACCGGTTGCAGGTTCCGGCAGGATACATGTTGCCGTCATGCGCAATTACTCCTGCAGCAGCACCCGTATCCAATACCGGAAGGGTTTTGAACTTGAGCGCGATCCGTACAACCTCTGGGTGCGGGAACCGGGCAATCTGGTGTGCAGTGCATTGAACCGCGCACTGGGCAGAGACGGAAACTCTCCGCAGATAACCATGCGCGGTGAAATAGAATGTTTTGAAGCGGATGTCCAACACCGGATATTCCGCTTGTCCGGTTATTTCCACCGGGTTCCGGACGGCAGAAAGATCCGCTTTGACATCAAAGCTCCTTTGCGCGGAGACTCCGCAGAAAACATCGTTCCGGCGGCATCTGAAGCGGTAAGACAGCTTGCCGTACGCATGGCAGCACACGGAAAATGACCGGTATGGATAAACGTAACGGAAAACCGCTTGAGTCGCTCTGTATCCAGGTTGCGGATGCATCGCTTGACTTTATCAGCAATATCTGTCAGTACTGTGCATTTCTGCGCATGTCGTGCATGACATTTTTCAGAGTCCTGCGTCACCCCTCCCGTATCCGCTGGAACCTGGTGACGTTTTACATGGACAGCTGCGGAAGTGACGCAACTCCTATAATCTCCCTTCTCGGATTTCTGATAGGAGTGATCCTGGCATTTCAGGCGATAATCCAGCTCGGCCGTTTCGGAGTGCAGAGTTACGTGGTCAACCTGGTCGGAACCGTCATTGTGACCGAACTTGCCCCGCTGGTCACCGCAGTGGTGCTGGCGGGCAGGACAGGGTCTTCTTTCGCCGCAGAATTGAGTTCCATGAAAAACGAAGAGGAACTTGATGCGCTGGTCACACTCGGCATCGATCCGGGAGAATACCTGCTGCTGCCGAAACTGCTGGCAATGATAACCGTGCTGCCGTGTCTTACGATCATTTCAGACATCTGCGGAATAGCCGGCGGCATGGCGGTCGTATGTTCGATGCTTGAGGTGAGCATATCCGAATATGTGAACAAGTGCATCGAAGTAATCCACGTGGTCGATCTGCTGCAGGGCTTGGTAAAAAGCTGTGTTTTCGGTTTTATCGTATCCACCGTCGGCTGCATGAAGGGCATGAATTCAGAGCGCAATGCCCACGGAGTGGGAAAATCCACCACCTCGGCAGTGGTCGCCGCCATATTTCTGACCGTCGTAACAGATGCCGCGATCACGGCATTTTTCGGGATCGCCTTTTCATCCTGACAGCAACATCAAACGGAGTACCCATCATGAACGAAGCGAACAAAATAAAACTGGGCGCATTCATAGTAATATCAGTAACACTGCTGATAATCGCGTTTCTCTCCGCCGGAGCTTTGCGGATCTTTGCACCGCGCATCCGCGCCATGACCGAAGTCAACACCTCGGTGGAGGGACTTGCGGTCGGTTCCCCGGTGAAATATCTGGGTATGCCGGTCGGAAAAGTCACCGGCATGTACATGCGCAGAAGCGACGGCATGATCATCATCTTCTTTGACATTTTCAGCCAGTCCTTTGCCGATGACATCGATTCCGAGGATGATGACGGAGTCTTCGATCAGTTCGATCTTGATAAAATGCTCACCGAAGGTAAAGTAAGCTGTCTTGTCAATGCCTCCGGACTCATGGGCGGATCACATCTTGAGCTGGTACGTGAGCGTTCGGTATCATCTGCAGTCAACACCTACGCCAAACCGACCGGCAAAGTTCCGCCGGGAGTAAGTTTCATTCCGTCAAGTCCTTCTCACATCGGCAACGCCATACAGAACGTCAGCCGGATGCTGGAAGAGATGAAGTCGATCGACTGGAACGGTTTTGCGGAAAAGATCAACGGCAGTCTGGATAACCTCAATGCCCTGCTCAACAAGCAGGAACTTGATGCCGCACTCAAGCGTTTTGAACGTATCGGCACCAGTCTGGAACAGACCGCTGCCAGACTGGAAAAAGTGGTGACTAAAGAAAACATAGATCAGATAAACACCGCGATCGGACAACTCAATGAAAGTACCCGCAACATCCTGAAAACCAGTACCAATGAAAAAATCAGCGAGACCATGAACAATCTCAATGCATTTCTTCTGTCGGCACGCAATATCATAGCAAAAACTGAACAGAATGCAGGCGGTGTGAGAAGTGAATTAAGAACCTTTATCAGCAATCTGGATAACTCCGTGGGCAGACTGGAAAACACCCTGACCGCGATCAATGATCTCCTGCAGAATATAAGCAGAGATCCGGCACAGTTCGTCCGCGGCAGACAGGAACCAGAAAAGTAAACTCCGGAATTTCTGTAAAAAAATCTTCCGCTCTGAACATTTTCAAAGCGGAAGATCATATCATTAAAACGATCATTCATCAATCGACGCCGTCATTATCCTGCGGTTTGAATACAGTTCCCGGTGCATATTCCGGCTCCCTGCTCCAATCGACCGACCACACCGGACGGCGGCGGAATTTCTGCTTGAATGAGTTCTGCAATACTCCGCGGCTTTCCAGACTTATCATACATGCCCTGGTGCATCCGCGCGAACCGCAAACTGCCTGTCCGGTTCTGTAAACCGGATTGGGACGGTTGTAGAACGGCGACCAGCTCGCAGGTACGGTATCTTCGTAACCGGGAGTGTTCTGATAAGGATTTTCCTGCGGAACACCGGTCTTTTCCATTCCGCGGAATGCGATACTGCACTTGTTGACATCGATATCCGCCCATTCAACATCGTGTCCGGCAAGGTTGACCTTGATCGTCTTTTCGGTGGAAAATGCCTGTCCCGGACACGCTTTGACACACGCCATGCAGCGGTTGCAAAGCTGCGGTCCGTCATAGATCGGATCCGGCTCAAGTTCCACATCGGTAAGCACGATGCCCACACGGCAGCGGGGTCCGAACTGCGGACTCAAAAACATCTTGCTGAAACCGATCTCACCGAGTCCGCAGAGATAGGCTGCTATACGCAGATGGATCATCACATCCGGTGTCGCCTGCCCCGGACGCACCGGACGGCTGTAATTTTTGCCGACATAGCCATCGCCGCCGACAGCGCGCCAGTCGCTCTGGTGTCCCATCGGGATCGCTTCATAGCCCTGATCTTCGATGAATTTACTCAAATTTATGACCGTCATCGGCATATACACATAGGTCAAGCCGCCGTAGCCCATCGCGGAATAATTGCTGAAATAGGTTCCCTCTTCAACTCCGCGCAGACTGCCGCGCTCCACCCGGAACACCATACCGATGATGCTTTTGCATTCAGGCATGATCTGCCGGGGATCCATCTGAAGCGGTGAATTCTCCCAGCGTTCGATATTGCCGATACCGACTGCATCCGCTCCCAGCGCAAGCGCCTGTTTTTTGACTTCCTGTGCCGCCTTGCGCGGATCACTCAAGTCAACCCCGTTGAAATCTCTGGTCATGATCGCCATAATAAAAATTCCTTATAAAAAATTTTGAAAAAAGAAAAATCAATCCGCGAAATATTCCATATCACGCACCCAGCCCCTATCGGAATCATAGTTCCAGATGATATGCTCTCCACGGCGGTTGGCAGCAGTTCCTATGCCGCTGCGGTGCAAGCTGCCGTCTTTGGTAATGTAATTCATGGTCTCATTGCCGTGCATGAATGCCCGGTAAGGCATATGACCAGAAGCGTAAGTGATGTATTCGTAGTTGTTATTGCTGCCGAAAAGTGAAAGTCCGCCGCCGGTGGTGCTGCAAACCTCAAGCAGGATCGCCACCCGGTGCCCCTGACGGAGAGAGTTGTTTTTTGAAAGCAGATCACTCTGCGCCACATTCTGGTTCATCGCATAACAGCGGGTCATTTCCTTGGCCCCCACCCGGCTCTGACACATGAAGTTTTTATAGACATAACGTTTGGATGACTTTGAATCCTTGCCGCCGACATAGGGCAGGATCATCACATCCCAGCCGCTGCCTTGCTCCTTGGTCCCGTACGCAGGCAGACGCTTGTGATCGGTAAGATAAAGCAGCATGCAGATACCCAGCTGCTTCATGCTGTTGATGCACGCCGCATTACGCGCACTCTCACGGGATTTCTGCAGCGCAGGCATCAGCATCGCCGCCAATATCGCAATGATCGCGATCACCACCAGAAGCTCCATCAACGTGAACGTTGATCGTATGGAGCACGGCTTCACCCTATGAAGCATTTGCCTGCGGCA
>JAZSGR010000002.1:0-11578 GCA_045532825.1 Victivallaceae bacterium
AAATATAAAAAGGGGCAGCCAACAGCAATAAAGAAAGAGAGATGGCAATAATTTTCCAACCGTGTTGAAGTCCGCCGAAAAAGGAAAGTATCACAAACAATACAAAGGGCAGAAGAGCGACAACCATACTCATCCACGCCAGCCCGAACATCGCACCTGACCGTGGAGATTTCCGCATGAAGAAGCGGTAAAAGAATTTTTTTCGTTTGTAGTGTTTCAATGGTTTATTTTTCATATTCATTCCTACATCGTCAAATCGACCATATCACAGGTAATATACCATCTCCCGCAGACGTTTACAAGTCTTATCTTTCTGATGTAATGGAACTTCCGTCAACGACCAAGGTGAAGTTTGTTACTTTGACAGAATAATCCAATTTTTTGCCGGTAGATGGTGAAACATATTCTTTGGGAAGATAATTTGGAACAAGTTCGGAGAGTTTGCCCGGATATTTTCCGTGTTCGATTTTGTAAACTTTCAAGGCAAGAGCGATTTGCCCCATAATAATTCCCAAACGCTGGCGTTTGGCGGCTTTGGCATACATCCCATCGCCGGAAATGATTTCTGTTTGTTCCAATTTTTTCAACGCCGGGATTCTCTTCACGGCATCGAAAAATCCCCGATACCGGGCGGTATTCAGGTACGGCGCATAGAAAAATGCGGCAATTTCCCCTTTTATTTCCGGATGGTAAACCAAATAGAAACCCGCTTCGCAGGGAAGATGAACTTTCCAACTTTTGCTCCAATCAAGGAGTTTCCGGTAAACCGGCAAAAGAGATTTATCTTCCGGACCGTACTGGGAAAGAGCATTTATCCATATATTGCGGGTCGCTGTCCGTACCAGTTCACAAATCAGGAATGGTGTATCGGCAGGAATCAAACTTTCAAGTTCAGGATATTTCAAGAGTTCCGGCAGGACTTTTTCTTTTTGATTTGTCCGGTAATAAAGTTCGGCAATATCCGCCCGGTGGCTCACCAGAAAACGGAAATGCTGCAACGGAGACAAATACTGAACATCCGTTTTGGCAATATATGCGGCACTTTTTTTCAAACCTGTCAAATATGTTTCCAGTTCCGGTGAGGTAAAAAATTTCATGGTGTAGGCTTTTTCATCCGCCGGGATGGTATCTTTCTTCCAATCATATTTCCCGGAGCGGGGCGGATTGTACTTGGGGTGTTTGGAGTAAAACTTCCGATTGACCAGTGATTTCAATTCTGCGGGTTCATTTGCTGCAACCCGTGAAGGCGTAATTCCAAGCGCAGCAGCTTTGGTATCCACACTCTTTTTTGCCCAGCCACCTGCGCACCACGCCGAAAGCCAGACGAGACACACAAATCCGGTAAAACTCCCGGCGAAAACGAGAATATTTTTCCATGAATGTTTTTTTGTTTTAAGAGTATGACATAACCACAACAATGCACCAAGCAAATTCACGGCAAGCATAACATAAAACGCCGGTAGCATGGAAAGATCAAGAGAGAACACATCCTGCTTGGGGGACACAAAAAAGTTTATCCACGCGGCAATCCCATAATATTGGGGAAGAAAAAGCACATGCCCTATGAGAAAAATAATTCCAAGAGTCCATAATAACGCCCAATACCATTTTGAAGAACTTTTCCGGCAGTTATAACTCCATAAAGAAAGAATGAGCCCGCAGGAAAAGACGGTCATACCCAATTGCAGCATGATTTGCCATGGAATGTTGATGGACTCTGCCATAAAAGAAAGATGCGGCTTTTGTTTCAAAAGGATTCCTTTGATTGCCTCTTTGCAGAAAAAGAGAGCCCCTCCTGTCAGTGCAGATAACAAACCTCCGCCCGCACTCCACAGCAAAGCGTTTTTGCGTTTTTCTGATCCACCAGCCATAAATGCAGAAATCAACACTCCGATAAAGGCAAGTACAAGAATAATAATCAACGCAGCCATATTTCATCTTTTACATTGTAATGTCCAACCATCTCACAGGTAATATACCATATCCCGCAGGCGTTTACAACTGCGGATTGCGGATTTTTTTTCGTTTTTTAGGGGCGTGTCGCGGCGGTTGCGGCAAGGTGCTGGTAAGTGGCAAAAAGCAGCGAAAATGCACTTGTGAAGCGGTTTTGTGAAAAAAACTTCACAGAATTTTTGGCGAGACTTGAAAAAATGGTCAGCGTTTTTTATCTTCCCCCTTGCTTGGCAAGGTATAAACACAAGACTTTGTTAATAATCAATCACCTACAAAAAAGAAGCTTGATTTTTACACTTTTCAAAAAAACTCAGATAAAACTCTACTCTGTTTTTCTTCCAGAAAACGGATTGCTTCATACTTGTTTTTTGCCCGTTTGCCAAATGCTACTCGCCGAATACGTTCTTCCCAAGGTTCCAAATTGACATCAAAAGGAGTAATTACCTTACCATTGAGTGTAACTTTAGGAGTTCCGGCTTTTCGTTCAGCATCCTTCTCTGCATACCAATCTGCAACCTCCTGGCTGGACGATCCATAAAGCCCCCAGCCGTAAACCTGTGCACCTTCGCCGGAGCCGATATACTGCAAAGAAGGCTGATCATAATCCGCCGCAGAACCGGTATAAACCGGCGAAATCATAAACCGCAAATAAAAAGACAGTAAAAGAAAGTGTTTTTACAGGAAAGTATATTTTTTTGATACTTTTTGCCATTTGCCGGAACAGTTTGCGGAGTTATATTGTATAAAGACAAATGAAATCAGATGAAAGGTTTTTATCATGTTCAACTCATGGGAAGAAGATCGCCTGTATCTGGAACGGAAGTTTACAGATCCTGAATTTTATAAAAATGCTCCCTGCTTGCCGATACCGGAAATTTTGAAACTGCTGGAAGTTCAGGCAGCAAAAGACCGGGATCTCTCTCATGCTGTATCCAAGGCAAAAGGATTTGAGCTGCTCATAAAAAATACTCAAATAGATGTGAGCAATCGCGATTATTTCCCCGGATTGGCTTTTGCACTCAAGCGGCCGAGATTGTTGGTTCCCAGTTACGTTCTGCATTGGGGGCAGGAGGCACGCAAAGAAGTTTTGTCAGAAGCTGAATTGAATGATATCACAGAGTGTTACGATGTCCGCCTGGCACATATCCGGCTGGATTATGATCACTGTGTGCCGGATTGGGATGCAGTGCTGGAACTGGGCTTTTCCGGCTTGCTGGAACGGGTTCTCAAATACAGGCAGTTTCATCTTGATTCCGGAACGATGAGTGCTGAAAAAGCGGATTTTTTCCAATCTGTGGAAATCGAGTACCGGGCGGCACTCAGTCTGCTCGACCGGTTGATCGCTGAAGCGGAAAAACTTCCGGAACAACCTAAAGGCAAACGCATATTGAGTGCCTTGCAAAGTTTGCGAAGTGGTAAGGCGGAAAATTTTTACGAAGCTCTGCTACAGATCTGGCTCTATTTTCTGCTTTCAGAATATGGTGACATCGTACAGACCCGTTCTTTTGGAAACCTTGACCGGGTACTTTATAAATATTTCCGCAACGACCTGGATTCCGGAACTTTTTCTGAAGATGACATCCGTTACATAATCCGTTCTTTCATGTACCAGTCTACTGCCATGCATTACACGGTGGGACATCCGTTTTATTTTGGCGGAACAAATGCTGACGGAAGCAGTGCAATAAATGAACTCTCCTTTCTTATTCTTGATGAATATGATAAACTGGGGATATTTGATCCCAAACTGCACATAAAAGTTTCTCCGCAAACTCCGGTGGAATTTGTAGATAAGGCATTGGACATGATCCGCCGCGGACACAACAGTATCGTTTTTGTCGGAGAACCGTGCATTATCAGAACGATGCTGAAACACGGCTACACTCAAAGAGAGGGGGAAACCGCTGACATAAAAGGGTGCTATGAATATTGTGCCAGAGGCGGAACTGTGGAAACAGCTCCGGTAACTATCAATGCTGTAAAAGTGATCGGCTTGACCTTGCGGAACGGAGTGGAACTGCTCAGCGGCAAAAAATTGGGGCTTGAAACCGGAGAAGCGGATTCGTTCAAGAGTTTCGGACAATTTTATAAAGCATTTCTTAAACAGCTTTTTCACATTACCGAGCGTTTTTTAAGGTATTCTGACGCATTTGAAAGCACACTGGATCAGGTTTGTCCGGCACCGCTGCTGTCTGGATGTTTTGAAAGCAGTTTACGCCGTGCCGTCGATGGTTACGGCAAAGGAGCGAAATACAATAACAGCAATCTCTGGATTTGCGGCAGTGCCACTGCCGGAGACTCTTTGATGATGATAAAAAAATATGTTTTTGACCGCAAAGAGTTTACGTTGTCAGAGCTGGTGAATATGCTCGATAAAGATTTTGAAGGTTTTGAAGTTGTACGTCAGAAATTGCTCAATGACCATGAGAAATATGGCAACAATCTTGAGCAGCCCGATAAAATCACCGTGCATTTCTGCGAAGCAGCCGCCCGCAGATTCAACGGCAGACCCAATTCCCGGGGAGGATTTTATACCACATCTCTGCATGCGTCCAACCGCTTTTTCCAGTGGGCGGATTTTGTGGAAGCCTCGCCAGACGGACGGAAACGCGGTGATGAGTTGAGCAAAAATGCCACATCCACGCAGGGAAATGCTTTCAGCGGAGCAACAGCTCTGGTTGCCTCCATCTTGAAATTTGATTCATCGCTTTTTATGGCGAATTTGCCGATAGATGTCATGCTGCACCCTTCGGAAGTAAAAGGAGCTGCCGGATTGCAGGCAATGAGATCACTGCTGATGACTTACATTAAAAATTTCGGTCACGCGATGCACTTTAACGTGATGGACCCGGAAATTTTGCGTAAAGCACAGAAAGATCCGGAAAAATACCGCCATTTACAGGTTCGTATTTGCGGTTGGAACGTTTTGTGGAACTCCATCGGCCGCAAGGAACAGGATGCTTACATCCGACAGGCGGAGCGGTTATGAAAGGTTTGGTTTTAGATATAGAACACTTTGCCGTTCACGATGGTCCGGGGATCCGGCAGGTGGTTTTCCTGAAAGGGTGTCCGCTGCGTTGTGCATGGTGTCATACTCCGGAATCGCAATCCGGCAAGGTGGAAATACTTTGGCAATCCGGACGGTGTCTGCATTGCGGACTTTGCGGAAATTTATTTGAAAAGCTTCCCCGCTCCAGTTGGAGCGATGACGAAATCCGTCAGGCAAAAATGTGTTCCAGTGGAGCGTTGAAAGTTTCCGGATACTATATGAGTGCCGGAGAGATCGTTGCTGAAGCACTCAAGGAGCGGATGTTTTTTGAAGAGAGCGGCGGAGGGTTGACGATTTCAGGGGGGGAAGCACTTTTTCAAGCGGATTTCACTACTGAAATATTGCTGGAAGCTGCCCGAAACGATATCCGCTGCTGTGTTGAAACCTGCGGATACGGGCAATTCAAATATCTGGAAAAGTGGATCCCCTTAACGGAGATTTTCCTTTATGACTTCAAGGTATCTGATCCGCAGCGGCATTTGAAACTTACCGGAGTGGATAACACTTTGATAAAGGATAATTTACGCTTGTTGAGCGAAAAAGGTGCAAGGATTTTTCTGCGTTGTCCACTGATACCAGGAGTAAATGATTCAATGGAACACTTGCTCAATATTGCTGAAACAGCAGAAAAACTTTCCGGTATTGAAATGGTGCATATAATTCCTTATCACCCGATGGCAAGGAGCAAATATCAGCAGCTGGGACGGGGTTTTGAGGATTTGCCGGCAGATTTTCCGGAGCAGGAGCAAATCGATCATTACGTTAAAATAGTAACTGAACACACTTCAAAACCGGTGTGTGTACCCTGAAAAACTGTTCAATTTTGCTGACAATCGAGGAGTTCCCGGCGGAATTTTCCCGGAGAAATACGCATATTGCGTTTGAAAAAGCGTGAAAAGTGATACTCATTGGCAAAATGCAGTTTTTCAGCTATCTCTTTCAAACTCAACTCGGTCTGCTCCAGCAGTTTTACTGCCAGATTTGACAGGATTTTTTCATTGAATTTATGCGGTGTGATGTGCCAGTCGGCGGCAAATTTTCTGGCGAAAGTCTGTTCTCCCATACCCATAAAACGTGCCATATCAGCTACTTTGAGTCTGGCATCGGACTTTTTTTGCAGATATTGGGTGAAATCCTGATAACGGAGCATATTTTCTGCGGTACGCTGTGTGTCAATATCGATCGTTTGCAGGATTTGGTGCAGAACATAACGGGTCATGAGTTCTGCGGCATTGACAAATTTCACCGGATCGTCAATAACAGAGGAGATGGATTCAGCTATCGGCATAAGCTCGTTACATTGAGCATATTGGATCGAGTCGAACCGGGTTAAAAGTTCCATCATCCCCCATGTTGTATTGAAGTGTATCGCCAGATGATTGCTCTCAATGTGCGAGTGCTTCACTTTCACCATCGGCGGGATCAGCAGCCACATGCCGCGTTTGAATTCAATCTGGTTTTGCCCGTCATCGAGCATGGCTTTTTTATTTTTCAGCGAATAAAGCAATCTGGCATGCGGATAACAGGTGAAAAATTCCCCGTGACTGATCCCGACATAGAAATTGATAAATTCAATTTTAAACGCATTAGCCACCGCCGTAAACGTGTGGGAAAGACTTTCCATAAAATTTTTTTCCTCTTTTTCCGATCTGCTTAAAAGTAATATACCACACTGTTTGCACTAAATCAACTTTTCGGGGGAAGATGGGTATTTTGTTGGGGGAGAAGCTGTACCCGTTGGGGAATTATTGACCGGTACAGGGGAGAATACCTTTTAATTTTGCTTGACAAAACAGAATTCCGGTGATATAATATATCACGTAAACTATTTTTTGTTTTCATTGCGGGTTTCTTATGACTGAACGTAAAACAGAGAGAGCCAAACAGTTGCTGGTGCGCTATATACGCGACCGCAAAATACAAAGCGGAGAAAAACTCCCCTCCCAAAATGAGCTGCGCAGCACTTTCAAATTCGGGAGTGCGACGATTTGCTCTGCCATCAATGCCCTGAAAGAGGACGGCGTGCTTGAAGTACGGGATAAGGTCGGAGTTTTTGTCCTTGATCCTGATGCAGGCGGTCATGCCGGCAGAGTGATCGGCATCACTCTGTCCTGGACGATCAACAGTCTTTATTACAGTTCGCTCCTGACCCATTTACAGCTCCATTTGATGCAAAACGGCTGCAGTACCAGACTGTTCCGCCGCAGCAGTCCGCCCGGAGACGGCAATATTTTCGGGGAAATCGACGATTATCCCGGTCTGCGCCGCAGTCTGAAACAGCAGGAAATACAGGGCTTGATCCATCTGGACGATTTTACGCCGCAATCGTTGCGTTTTATAAAAAGTCAGAATATCCCGCTGGTTTTTATCGGTTCTCCCGGCGGTATTGCCGCCAACGGCGTTATGCTGGATCATGCGGGCGTCGTTAAAGCCGCATGTTTACGTCTGAAAAAGATGGGCGCCGGACGTTCAATTTTGATTTGTCAGGAATGTATCCGTCCCTGTGTCGAAAAGATTTTTTACGAAAATGCACCAGAAAAAAGCAAAATTTTTTCTGGTTCGGCAACCGAAATGGATTCCGTATTCTGCCGGGAATATCTGGCAATGCCGGAAACAGAACGTCCGGACTGGCTGATCTGCCTTGATGATTGGCTGGCTTTGACTTGTCTTTCAGAACTTGCCTGCGGAATTGCTCCGGAAAAAATGCCGGGGGCAGTCATCATGTGCAACGCTGCTGCCGGATTCCGCTACCCTGTCAGGCGGGTGATTTTTTACAATAACGACCTGAATGAATTTTCCAGCCGGGGCGTTGATCTTCTGATGAAAGCAATGAAATCCGGAAGTACGGAAACCGGATGTGAAATGTATCTGCCGCAGGAATATAAATCGGTTTATTAAACTTTGACAAGGAGAAAATATCATGAAATCACCCCTTTCTTTCTGTCCGCAAGGACGCACTTCACATCTTCAATCGCTGATTGAACTGTTGACAAGAGTTGTTTACTATGCCGGTGTTTTGTATAACCGCTGCGGCATGCTGTTATCAAAGGGCGGCGCGTTAAAAACGGACAGAAACGGACAAAAACGGACAAAAACGGATATTGGTGCGCTGCAAAATACGGCTTGTCTGGAACAATATAATGCTTGCAAAGCAAGCGCTTCATGTTTGCCGCAGGCAAACGCTTCATGCAGCAACGCTGCGCTTCACACGGCGGAGCCGTGCTTCATTCGATCAGCGTTCACGCTGATTGAACTTTTGGTGGTTATTGCCATCATCGCGATTCTTGCAGCGATGCTGATGCCTGCGTTGCAGCAGGCAAGGGAGCGCGGCAGGGCCATTTCCTGTTTGAGCAATCAGCGGGAACTGGGGACGACCTTTGTACTTTATGCTGATGGAAATGACGGCTATATGCCCATTGCCTACGGACTCAAAAAAAATGACAGTGAGTTTCTGGTACGCAGCTGGGTGCAGTGTGTCAATCCTCTGCTGGGCAGGACCCGGAGCGTTCAAATAGACCGGGCGGCAAAAATCATGCTTTGTCCGACACTTATGAATGAATTGCAACCCAACGAATTCGGAGAATATCTGCCGACCTACACCTACAACCGCCGTCTGGGAGATCTGGATTATGTACAGAAAGGCAACAAAAATTACTATGCCCGCAAGATCAACCGGGCGAAACACCCTTCAAAATTTGTAACGCTGATGGAGGGGATCAAGGACGGGGAACGCATGACCATTGTGACTGCCGCAACGGACATCGACAATCTGGCGCATCCCCACAGCAATCGCAACAATCATCTTTATGCTGACGCTCATGCCGATGCATTTAATATGTACAGCGTTTACAACGACTGGCGCGCCTGGTGTCAGCCTTACAGTTATATGTCCTACCGGACATGGAATGAAAATACCCCGGAATGGTAAAAAAAGGAAGAAAAAAGATGTTGAAAAAAATCATTTTTACAGCTTTATTAAGTTCCGGTCTGCTCTGTGGAACAGAATATGCGGTCATTGTTCCTCAGGATGCAATTCCGGCGGAAAAAACCGCAGGCAGGGAATTGCAGACCTTTCTGTCGCGTCTGACGGGAAAAAAAGTTGCCATGGGAACACAGAAACAATTTTCCGGCAGCCGGCACAAATTTTATACCGGGCGCAGTCCTGAAATAAAAAAAGCTTTTGGTCTCAGGGATTTCAACAGTTTCAAACCGGATGAGATCCTGCTGAAACGCGTGGGTGACAACTTTTATTTTACCGGAGACCGTCCCCGGGGAACTCTGTACGCGGTACATACTTTTCTGGAAGATTTCTGCGGCATGCGTTTTTATGCTCCTGATGAAACAGTATATCCTGAAAAATTTGTTCTTCCCGGAAAAGTCGATCTGCGTTATGCTCCCTGCTTCATCATCCGTGAAACGCCGTTTGTGAATTTGCGGCTCAAAAGTGATTTTTCTGCCCGGCGCAAAGTCAACGGTCACTGGCAGAAGACCTCTGAGGACTGGGGTGGACACGAAAAAATCTGGCAGTTCTGTCACACTTTCCGCCTTCTGCTGCCGCCTGAAAAATATGGAAAGAGCCATCCTGAGTATTACTCCGAAATCAATGGTGTACGCCGTCCGGTCGGCAATCAGCTGTGTCTTTCAAATGAAAATATGCGTCAGGAACTTATCAGAAATATCCGCAACATCCTCAGGGCGGATAAAAGTATCCGGATAATTTCAGTAAGTCAGGATGACAACAGCGGTTATTGCCGCTGCAAAAATTGTACACTTCTTGCCGGACGTTTCGGCAATGCCCGGTCCGGACTGCTGGTGGATTGTCTGAACAAGATCGGTGAGGCATTGGAAAAAGAATTTCCCGATGTCCTTTTTGAAACTCTTGCGTATGAATACTCTGTCCGTGCGCCGCAGAATATCAAACCCCGCAAAAATGTCATTATCCGTCTTTGCGCCAACAACTGCGATTACGGACAACCGCTGTATGCGCCGGTCAATGCGCCTTTCGGAACAGCTCTCAAATCCTGGGCAAAACTTACTGACCGTCTGATGGTATGGAACTACGTTTCTCTTTTTTACAACCACATGATCCCAAATCCCAACTGGGGACTGCACGGCAAAAATCTGCGTTTTTTCAGAAACAACGGCGTTATCGCTGTTTTTAATCAAGCTGGCGGCGGCGATACCGGTGATTTTTCCCATCTGCGGGCTTATGTCAACAGCAAATTGCTGTGGGATCCTGATCTGGATGAAGATCAGCTTATCCGGGAATTTGTCAGAAACTATTACGGCAAAGAGGCGTCCCCTCTTATCATGAAATATCTTTCTATGCTTAAAATCGATTATAAAAAGCAGAAGCCCGGTTTTAAACTCAAGTGGGATACCTCTGCTTTTGAGTGGCTCTCTCTGGAAAAGACAGAAGAGGCGCGTGCATTGCTTGAAAAAGCCGTTGCTGTGTCAAAAGGAAAATACCGTCAACGGGTGGATCTTGTCAAAAACGCCATTGATTTCGCCTTTCTTCTCCATCCTGAAACCTTCAAAAAATACCGGAAAACGCCTGAGATCCCCCGTCAGGTTCTTGCGGATTTCTGCCGCCGTACCCGTGGAAACAAAAACTACGGAGAGGGCAAAGACCTTGCCAGCTTGAAGAAAAGTCTGAATGTCCTTTACGGTATTAAAACGGCAACAGCCGCCGATTCCCTGCCGCCGGAATTCGGAAATGTGCCGTCTGAAGACATTGTGACCGTTCCCGCGGCGGATATGACAGCTTATGAAAATAAGATCCGCACAGAACGCATACAGGATTTCATCCGTATGCGCGCCGATCACAAGGGCTGGCTGATCCAGTTCCCCGGGCTGGATATGCGGACCCGGAATGAAGGCGTTTGGAAAATCTATGCTCAAATGCGTACCGGCGGTCAAGCCTCTGACAAGGGGTTTGCATTTCAATCCGGCGTCTATTATCAGCAGAGCAAAGAGACCGTTGCCCGGCGTTATCCTTTCAAAGCCGCCGCCGGAAAGGAGTTTAAAACCGTTCCTCTCGGGAAATATATTTCCGGCAAAGGCAAAGCATATTTCTTCCTGGCTCCTGTCGGTAACGATGCTGCCGGCCCCATTGATTTCAAAACGCTTTATCTGGTGAGGGTCCGGCAGTAAAAGATGCCGCACACAAACTCAAAAATGACGTTCAGCGGATGGTTTGCGACAATATGGACAATCATTCATAAATTTACCCTGCGGATCAATTTTGAACCGCAAATCCCCCATTCTGGTTTCATCATAGACCCCAAGCAAAAAATCCGATTCCTGCAAGATTTTTTGACGGCGTTCTTCCTTTGCTGCCCGGATTTTTTCTCTGCGGAGCATAAGTCTGCGCCCCCAGCGGTCAGGAGCTGAATCTGTAAAAATCCCAAAATTGTTTTTTGATGTAAATTGCGGACCTGTATAAAGTTGTAAATCAGGATCAAGAATTTGTGTGGGATACTTCTTCAACCAGTCATGATTAAATTCAAATGAGAAAAATTCTTTGCCTCTGACAATTTGAACAGAAAGTACTCCGAGCAACTCCGGTGTTGTTGT
>JAZSGR010000077.1:0-17683 GCA_045532825.1 Victivallaceae bacterium
AACGACATGGCTACGACCCGACTTCCCGCGATGCGCCACCGCAGTTTGAACAACTTTCACAAAAAATGGGACAATAACCATTTCTTGCGGAACAAGAACGAAAACTTGTCATTTTCAGACATCTTCTGATGTCGCACATAACGACCTGACTTGAAAGTCGGATGCGCTGCAACACTTTCATTTTCAAAGGCTAAAACTGAAAAAACAACGATTTTCCATCGTGTGTTTTTACGTTGTGATTTTCAGCGATTAAAGCCAACAAAATGTTTGAAAAAAAATTTCAAAATGCTTGACTAAAACATAACAAAATGATATTGTATAGGTGTTTTGCGGAAGAAGACAGGTAAAAAACTGCAACTGCCGGCATAGCATACGGGGGGCTGCATTTTCTGCCGTTTTTGATACGTGGGAACCATGCCATAAAAACAAAACAGGAGAAGCAAAATGACTGATGATTTCGTACCGGAAAAAATATCGCAGCCTGATTTACCCGCCCCCGTACCTCATTCCCGAATATCCCGAAAGATCCGGCAAACTTTTACATTGATTGAGCTGTTGGTTGTCACTTCACAACACTGCCGTGATTTTTTCAAACGCTTTATCTGTACGGATCAGTACGGATGTGTACGGAAACATACGGAGAGTGCCGCTCACAAAAATACGCCGCATCATACTTGCAAAGCAAGTGCTTCATGTACTGCACATAACGCCGTTTTTGCGCCAGCAAAAACTTTTTCGCTTTTCTTGAAAAGGAGAGAGGGGTGCGGGGAGAGAGGAAAAACCTCTTTTCCCGGGAAAAGAAGTTTTTCCTCTCTCCCCGCCGCCCATTTCACCCTTATCGAGCTTCTGGTTGTTATCGCGATCATTGCGATACTTGCGGCGATGCTTCTTCCGGCATTGCAGCAGGCGCGGGACCGGGCGAAAGCATCATCCTGCATGAACAATCTCAAGGAAATCGGTTCAGCCTCCCGTCTTTACATCAATGATGCGAAGGACTGGCTCGGCTGTTACGACGGGAACTGGGCATATCTTTTCAGTATCAAGACCAGTTATATGCCGCGGAACAACACCATATTCACCTGTCCCGGACGTCACCAGCAGCTGGAAGATGGTTTAAATGACTACGACCGGCTTTACTACAGTTACGGCGGCAGGGCAGGATTGCGCGGAGTGCCGACTGAATTTTCCAAAAGCTGGAGTCAGGACGATCGTACCATTATGACATATCATACCGGTTCGATACGCCGTCCTGCAAAGTGGATGATGTACGGAGACAGCCGCAACAATGAAAATGAACTCCAGTCATGTTATCCGGGACTGGTGGAGTTCAACAGATCATCACACTGGTATATGGCGCACAACAAACGTTGTCAGCAGGTCTTTCTGGATGGTCATGCAGAAGCACAGGATCCTGACAGTTTTGTGGAAGCAGCGAAAACCGAATACCGTCTGCGTGCATATCCGGGGGACTACGGTGCTTATATCTTCTGGAACGAACCGATGCTGTATGCAGAAAGATACAAACATTCCAAGGCGCTGTAATCATTTCGATACACTTAATATAACCGGGGAACATGGAACAAATGAAAAAATCGATCTTCCGCACCACATTTATCGCAGCAGTGACAACTGCCGCCTGTACTGCCGCAGCAGCCAACATGATAACCGGATCTGACGGTGATGATCCGCGCGTGTTTTTTACGGACGGAAATGTCTGCGTTGCGGCAGAAGCCGCCACGGTCAACAATGAAAAATGTGCAGGATTTGTGCTGAAAAAAATCGCTGCCGACAAATCAGGAAACAAAACGGTTGCGGGTAAAATGCTTTTCGGCGGTGACCGGAAAAATCCCGGAGTCGCGGTAAAACCGGATACAGAATATAAATTTTCTTTCAATTATTGCGGAAATTCCCCTGCCGTATTTTTCAGTACGGCACAATTACGCAATGGTTCAACGCCGTGGTACAGCAGAGTAAAGTACATACCGGTCACTCCCAGATATGCAATACCGTCAAAAGAGTGGAAACAGATCAAAGGAACTTTCAAAACCGCACCTGACACAGTCAGAGTTGCCCTGGTCTTTGAATTTTGGGGCAGCAGCAAGGCACAGGGAAAACGTTTTGATGCCTGGCAGGAAGGTCAGGCGGTGTATGTCGATAAAATCGTCATCGAAGAAATTACTGCGGAGTAGCGGTGAACCGCCGGTCCGCAAAATCCATCCAGCGTTTGAGAAGCGATATGAAAACTTCAAAAAAAACTTTTCTGATTTCTTTTTTTATTGAGGAAATTGCCAAAATCATTCAAAAAAATCAAAGCAGATGCACTTTCGGATTTTTGAGGAGTTTGGGAATAGCCTCTGTTCTTTGTACGTTTTTCCCCGCCGGTGCCGGACAGCCTGAAGTCATCAGCTTTTATCCGGCTCCCGCCGGAAGCTGTCACGGGATCTATTTTCCCGGCGGCAAGGTGGAAATGATCCTGGCGGTCAGAAACCACGGGAAAAAAATGCTCAACAGCAATGTCAAATTTGTCTGCAAAGACTTTTTCGACAGGGAAGCTGTAAAAATATCAAAACACAAACTTACTGCCGCTCCGGGAGAAACCGGGATCGTACGGCTGACATTCACCGCACCGGAACGTTTCGGACACTTTACGGTAAATGCCGCATTTGATGCGCTTGAAATGCAGAACGTAAAGGCCCAAAGTGCCTTTGCGGTACTTGACAAAAGAGACAGACGCGATCCGTTCTTTGCTCTGGATAACGGATATTTCAACTTTGATCTGCTTGACGGATATGCCCGTTACGGAGTCGGAACCCTTGAGCTGCTTACCCAGATGTGGTATACCTCCGGCAGCAGCGATGTGGAGCCGCTGTTCCGGAAACCGCAGATGCAGAAAGTCATGCAGAGTGATTTCAATCTGATATTTGACTTTCCGGTCAGGGCAAAAGAATTCAGAAAAAATGCATCGGCACCTGATCTTGACAAACGTTTGCGGCAGGGTTTGCTTCCATTTACAGATAAGGACATAGAACACGCCCGCAAATATGCCGAGGCTGTCGGACGCATGACCGGCGGCAGAATCACCTATTATCAGATCTCCCAGGAATACGATGTGAATGTTCTGCGTCCGAATAACTTCGGTGATACCACATCGGTCCTTTCCGAATATGTGCAGATGGGCCGTGCGATCGCTGATGGAGTAAAAAAGGGCAATCCTGAAGCAAAAGTTGCGGTTCTCGGCACTATGGGCATCGATTATTTCCGCCGCAAACCGACCTTTCCTTTAAGCCGGATACTGCTTGACGGTCTCGGCAGCAGCCGCTGGGATCTTGTCATGATACATGCGTATTCAAACGGCAGAGTAGGCGAAGACCGCAAAATAAAATCCTCCGCTTCCATGGGACTGCGGGAGTTTCTTCTTGCCTCTTCACAACTTGCAGTATCATACGGTAAAAGTCCCCTGGTGATAAACGGTGAACGCGGAGCAGCATGCTATTACGATGATCCGTTTGATTCGGATAACTGCCGCAGTGTGGCGTGTGACACCGCACAAAGTCTGATCGTCAGCAAATCGACCCCATGTCTGTTCTACTGTGCGCATTTCGGAGTCAATCCGCACAATGGTCTGCGTGCAGTCAACCCCAAAGTACGTGCGGCGATGAACAAAGTCACAGACTATTCTTTCATGTGGAAAAGCGTGACAGATGAAAGTCAGAAACAGCCGCGTCTGGTACCGCGGCCCGGCGGAGCAGCTTATGCAACAGTATCACGGGAGCTTGCTTTCTGTACATTCAGCAGGGAATTGCGGTTCGGCTATCTGCATTGTTACACATTTTCCAAAAAAGACGGCAGTTCCATCGCCGCGATGTGGAGTGACGGCAGGGAAACTGTCCTCGAACTTGATCTTCCGGACGGCAGCCGTCTTACCGATATAATGGGCGTATCTGAAAAACTTTCAGGCAAACAGAAAATCACGATCAATGATTATCCGGTATTCCTGACCCTGCCGGTCCCGGTACAGAATATGGATAAACTTATTTCCGGAGCCAAAAGCAGTAATGCAAATCCGGTGGAAGGTGCAGGACGACGGCTGGACCGTTATTATGCCGGTATATTTCTGAGAAATCTTGATTCCCGCCCGCTCACCGGAATACTCACTGTACCGGGAGGACCGAAAACTGAACGCTTTACTCTGGCTCCGATGAAACAACGGTATCTCAATATGCCGCTGCCGCGCAGCTGCCGCGGCAATACGACCGCCCATTTCATCACAGATGACGGCAGGACTTTCAAAATCCCCTTCAATGCCGATTACATCACGATCCCGCGTATAAAGGACAATGCTCCATCGTTGAAAGGGAAAATCCGTGAATGGAAACCTTTTCTTGCCGGTACTCTGCGGGTTCCTGACAACGTATGGCCGCGTTCTGCTCTTATGCAGGAGTACAATCTGTTCAAAAAAGACGGTTCTGATATAAACGCAGATTATTATTTCGCCGCAGATGACAGGTACTTTTATCTGGCAGTCGATGTAAAAGACAAAACGCATTACCAACCGGCAGAGGCAGACAAACGGGCACTGTCTTTCGACTCGGTGCAATTTTGCTTTTCCCGTACTCAAATGCCGCCTCACAGTATGCGTCCGGCAGCAGCAGATCTTTTCCGGGCTGGAGACTATCACTTCGGCATGGCATTGACCGGCAAAGGAGCAAAAGTATTTCATCTTTCCACCGGTCCGGACAGAGAATCCGGTATAAGGAATTATCCTGTAAACATCACCAGAGACGCAGATCACACTTTTTACGAGGTTGCGATCCCCTGGGCTGATATCAAACTGCGCCGCATCGGCGGCGGAGGCTTCCGTTTCAGCTTTGCAGTTTCTGACAAAAACGGAGCACAGGATAATCTCAACCGCTATCTTGTGCTTTCCCCGGGCATGACAGTGCTGCAGGACTCAGCGGAGTTTCCAACGCTGGTCAATGCTGAATAAGAACGCAAGGGGGGGGCGATGGGAATAATTGATTGGCTGATAGTATTACTGCCGGTGGTGACAGTTTTATTCATGGCGATCCGCAGCAGACGATATGTGACAGGAGTACCGGATTTTCTTTCAGCCGGACGGGTATGCGGACGATATGTCATCGGCACAACTGAACTTACCAACGGTCTTGCGGTCCTGACTCTGATCGCCAATACGGAAGTCAATTACAAAACCGGTTTTGCCATGAACTTCTGGAACAGCGTTCTGGTCCCGATAACCCTGTTCATGTCCCTGCGCGGTTTCTGTATTTACAGGTTCAGGGAAACCAGAGCGATGTCTCTGGGACAATTTATTGAAATGAGATACAACCGCAGTCTGCGGATCTTTGCCTCAGCGATACGTACTGCGGCAGAAATGATCGCCAATATGATACTGCCGGCTGTATCTGCCAGATTTTTTATCTATTTTCTCGGACTGCCTCATAAAATACTGCTTCCCGGAAATTTCGAAATCCCCACTTATACTCTGGTCATGCTGATCGTGCTGACGACAGCAGTTTCCATAATATGTTTCGGCGGTCAGCTTGCTCTCACTGTCACCAATACGGTACAATGCCTGATCTGTTACCCGATGATAGTTCTGTTCATCATATACATACTCTGCCGTTTTTCGTGGTCGGATCAGATCGTTCCGGTGATGCTTGACCGGGTGAAGGGTGAAAGTTTTCTCAATCCGTTTGACATATCCGGTCTGCGTGATTTCAATCTGTTTGCTCTCGGTGTCCTGATACTCAACACCATCCTGAACCGTGCCAACTGGATCGGTACCGGGACCAGCACCGCTGCAAGATCTCCGCATGAACAGAAAATGGCAGGAGTCCTTGAAGCATGGCGGCTTACTTTTGTACTGGTATTTTACCTTCTTTTCGCCACAACAGTAATCGTCACGCTGAATCACCGCGATTATGCAGCGGATGCAAGAAATATAAAAAGTGACATCAGCGCACGGATCGCAGGGGAAATTTCGGATTCAGAATCTCAAAAGTTATCCATCATCAAAGCAACTGCGGAAATTCCGGAGATCCGTCACAATATCGGCACAGATGAACCGCTGTCACAGGCAAAAAATCTTGATACACCATATCTTGAAGCGGTGCATAATGTTTTCGGGCACAATGGTTCAGGCAACGCAAAATTTCAGGAATTCAGAACCCTGTACCACCAGCTGATGCTGCCGATGACATTCCGTCACCTGCTGCCGGAGGGTATGCTCGGTCTGTTCTGTCTGCTGATGGTCATGCTGATGATATCAACTGATGACTCCCGTATATTTTCCAGTGCAGTGACCCTCACTCAAGATATAATCCTGCCATTCCGTCCGCAGGGTTTCACTCCGGCACAGCACATCCGTATGCTGCGTTGGGTATCTGCCGGAGTCGGAGTGTTTTTCTTTTGCGGAGCTTCATTCATGTCACAACTGGATTACATCAATCTTTTTGTGCAGATCGTAGTTTCGATCTGGTCCGCCGGTGCCGGTTCCATGCTGGTGTTCGGACTTTATACCAGACGCGGCACTACTGCCGGAGCTTTTGCTGCACTGTTTACCGGTTCATTCATTTCCATAAGCGGAATAGCAGCACAGCGCAACTGGGCGGAATACATATATCCCTGGCTGGAAAGCAGACATTGGAGTGAACCGCTCGGCAGATTTCTTGAAACAGTAAGTTCCCCGTTCAATCCGCTGGTGGTATGGAAGATGGATGCTGTGAAATTCCCGATAAATTCAGTTGAAATGTTTTTTCTGGGAATAATAATAAGTATGGCAGTCTACTGGATAGTATCTTTCCTGACTTTCAAAAAACCGTTCGATCTTGACAGAATGCTCCACCGCGGGGACTGCAGCACCGGTAATACTGACAAAGAACCACCGGAAAAATTTTCTGTGCGCAAAATTTTCAGTCATATCATCGGTATCAATTCCGAATACACTACCGGAGATAAGATCATCGCCTGGGCAGTATTCGCATACAGCATTGTTTTCAGTTTCGGCTGTACATTCCTCGGTGTTCTGATCTGGAACATGATCTCCCCATGGAACGCAGAAGCATGGGGGAAATATTTTCTCTGGGTATGGCTGATCGTTCCGGGAACTTTTGCAGCTGTCACCACCGTCTGGTTCTCCATAGGCGGCATCACAGACCTGAGACAGATGTTCAGGGATCTTGCAGCAAGACACCACACCGACAGTCTGGATGACGGAAGGGTGGATAACAACCATTCCGCCACCGGTCAGCCTGAAACAGATAAATAATCAGGTGTTATTGTCCCGTTTTTTGTGAAAGTTGTTCAAACTGCAGTGGCGCATCGCGGGCAATCCCGAGCCTTGCACCTGTGCCGGATTGGAAATAATCAGGTGAGCTGCAGCACCGGCGTCAAATATCTTCCGGCGGCAGCGGAGTATAGTTGGGGTCGGTACCGGTGGATCCCGTCCTGATAAATCCGGGACGGGCTCCGGCACGTTTCTGCGGAGTCTGATATTTCAGCAGATAACCCCGGTTATTGCTGAGATCATTCAGAACAATGCCGCCGCGTTTGCGCAGAAAGTTGTAATAAAAGTTCCAGCGTTTGCGGGTCTCACGATCCATATCAAAGATGATCTCACCATCCTCCTCCACGGAATACTTTCCCGCCCAGTTCCAGTACGCAAGGGATCCTGGGGAGTTTTCAGGACTTCTGATCTGCAGAAAGATCATATCCTGATAAGCCACGATGAAGTCCTGACGTGAACCGTCAGTGATACGGTATTCTCCTATATCAAGCTGCGGAGAAGAACAGCCGGCAAGCAGCATGCCGGCAAGGACAGCAAAAGCAAACGTAAAAAATTTCATTACATAAACTCCTGTTACTGGGCAACGATATTGACCAGACGTCCCGGGACGCAGATCACTTTTTTGACACTCTTTCCGGCAAGCGCAGCCTGAACATCGGCATTGGCAAGCACGATTTTTTCAGCTGCGGCTGCATCGCATCCGACAGGAAGCATCAGACGCGCCTTGGGTTTGCCGAGCACCTGCACCAGGATCTCGACTTCATCGACCTTGAGCAGAGCTTCATCGTACTGCGGCCAGGAAACATAGGCAAGTGTCTCATTGTATCCGAGTTTCTCCCACAGCTCTTCAGCCAGGTGCGGAGCGAACGGAGCGAGCATAAGCACAAATTTTTCCGCAGCTTCACGCGGGATCTCTTTGAGTTTCGCAAGATCATTGAGCAGCACCATCATTGCACTGATGGCGGTATTGAAGCCGAAAGTCTCAAGATCTTCACTGACCTTTTTTATGGTGGCATGGACCAGACGGGCAAGTTCTTTGCTCATGGCGGCATCGGTCACAACTGCATCGTCGAAAGTTCTCCAGGCGCGCTTGAGAAAACGGAACACACCTTCCACGCCGGTGGTATTCCATGGTTTGGTCGCTTCCAGCGGTCCCATGAACATTTCATACATACGCATGCTGTCTGCACCGTATTCGCGGATGACATCATCGGGATTGACCACGTTGCGGAGACTCTTGGACATTTTGGCGGGGAACTCCACCAGTTTCTCGCCGTCGCTCTTGCGGATAGGACCGTTGGCGGTGATCTCGACCTGATCGGTCGGAACCAGAACACCGCGGCTGTCTTTGTAAGAAAGTCCGAGGATCATGCCCTGATTGACCAGTTTCATGAAGGGTTCCGGAGTGGAGACAAATCCGAGATCGAACAGGACTTTATGCCAGAAACGGGCATAAAGCAGATGCAGCACAGCATGTTCGGCACCTCCAACGTAAAGGTCGACCGGCATCCAGTATTTTTCCAGATCTTCCGCCCACGCCTTTCCGTTGTTGCGCGGATCGATGTAGCGCAGATAGTACCAGCAGGAACCTGCCCACTGCGGCATGGTATTGGTCTCACGTCTGCCGTGCCGTCCGGTGACAGGATCGGTATATTCCACCCAGTCTTTCGCCTTGGCAAGCGGCGGTTCCCCGGTTCCGGTGGGTTTGAAATCGGGCATTTCCGGAAGTTCCACCGGCAGATCTTTTTCATCTACCAGCTCGATATCGCCGTTATCGTAATGGATGACCGGGAACGGCTCGCCCCAGTAACGCTGACGGCTGAACAGCCAGTCGCGCAGCTTGTATTTGACGGATTCCTTTCCGGCACCGCGTTCAGCCAGCCAGGCGATGGCAGCGGGTTTTGAGTCTTTCACGCTCATGCCGTTGAGATCAAGTCCCTGATCGTTGGAAGAATTGATCATTTTACCTTCACCGGTCCAGCAGGCTTTTCCGGCAAGGATGGCATCATAATCCGCTCCGGCTTTTTCCGCAGCATCCTTGTCAGGAGAGATGATACACTTGACCGGCAGACCGAACTTCTGCGCAAATTCAAAATCGCGGGTATCGTGGGCGGGAACCGCCATAATAGCACCGGTTCCGTAGCTGGAAAGCACGTAGTCCGCGATCCAGATCGGGATCTCCGCACCGTTGACGGGATCGACAGCGTAAGCACCGGTAAACGCGCCGGTCTTTTCGGTGGAAAGATCAGTACGGCTCAACTCACTCTTGCGGGATGCCGCTTCTTTGTATGCCTGAACTTCAGCTTTCTGCGCCGGAGTGGTGATCGTATCGACCAGCGGATGCTCCGGAGCAAGAACCATGTAGGTGGCACCGAACAGGGTGTCGGGGCGGGTGGTGTAAACAGTGATCTCATGACCGCAGGCAGTCTTGAAGATGACTTCCGCACCGGTGGATTTACCGATCCAGTTGCGCTGCATCTCTTTGATGCCTTCGGGCCAGTCGAGCATTTCCAGATCATTGAGCAGACGTTCGGCGTACTCGGTGATCTTGAACATCCACTGTTTCATCGGACGGCGCTCCACCGGATGATTTCCGCGTTCGCTTCTGCCGTCGATGACCTCTTCATTGGCAAGCACAGTGCCGAGTGCCGGACACCAGTTCACCGGAACCTCATCAAGATAGGCAAGACCTTTTTTGTAGAGCTGGATGAAGATCCACTGTGTCCACTTGTAATAATCCTTATCGGTGGTATTGATCTCACGGTCCCAGTCATAACTGAAACCGAGAGCCTTGATCTGTTTGCGGAAATTGTCAACATTCTTCTGAGTGGTGATCGCAGGATGGGTGCCGGTATCCACTGCATACTGTTCAGCGGGCAGACCGAAGGCATCCCAGCCCATGGGGTGCAGAACATTGAAACCCTTCATGCGTTTGTAACGGCAGATGATGTCGGTTGCAGTGTATCCTTCGGGATGACCGACATGTAGTCCGGCTCCCGAGGGATAGGGGAACATATCCAGACAGTAAAACTTGGGTTTTTCAGAGAGGTCTTCGGCACGGAAAGTGTGGTTGCTCTCCCAGTAGGTCTGCCATTTCTTTTCGATTGCAGAAAAATCGTATTCTGACGCCATAATAAAAAATTCCTTATTTTGGAGATTTTCTGAAAAAATCCGTAAAATCACATTTTATATAATATACACAGCCGCTGTTTTTTTTACAAGCCGCAGAAATGATGTTGATTATCACAAATTGACGGTGTATATTAAAACCGTATATCAAAATCGTTATATACAACCGATAACCGATTCCGTAACGAACAGAGAGAAAAAAGTTGAAATACGATGACCTTACACTGCTGCCGAGACGCTGGTTCCCGCTGCGGACGCTTGACGGATACATCCTGCGCGAGTTCCTTATCAAGTACAGCATATTGATGATGATATTCGTGATATTGTTCATACTGAGCGATGTCTACCGTGATATATCCGCCTTTCTGGAAGCGCGTGCCGCCGCAAAGGATATTTTAAAATATCTTGCTTACAAACTGCCGGGGAACATCCGTTTCATCCTGCCGATATCCATGCTCCTCGGATGCATGTGGACCATGGCGACTTTCGGCAAAAACATGGAGATCACCGCCATGCGCGCAAGCGGAGTTTCCCTGTTCCGCTGCGGTGGTCCGATATTCCTGATGGGACTTCTGGTGACTTTTGTCAACATCTACTTCAATGAAGGTCTGGTTGCCCGTACCGAACGGCAGGCTGAACTGCTTTTCGATCAGGCAGCCGACCGCAGGAGAACGGTGCAGAATCTGCTGGCATACAGCAGTACCGACCGCCGGAGACGCTGGCTTTTTAAAACATTTTCCGGCGGAAACAAGCAGGAAAACGTCACTTTGAAAACTTTCTGGACCGATCGGATGATCGATATGCTCATCGGTACTCCCGGCACGCCTGAATATACCGCAGCGGTAAAAAACATTTTCGTTTCCGATTCCGGCAAGATACTGTCTATGATTCCGGAGCGTCAGAGGGAATTCATCCGCAAGGAACTGCTCGGAAGAAAAGTGGATATTTTTGCCAGTCAGACCATCCACCGGAAAAAAAACGGCAGCTGGACATTCCGGAAAGGTACCTTTGTAAGTTATGACCGCAATGATGAGACCCGCTTTGCCGCAAGCCGGGGAACTTCAGCCATGCACAAAGATCTCGAATTCGACGAAATGAAGTTTTCCGCAAGAGACATTCCGGAAACTCCGGATGATATCCTCAATGCGATCAAGGAAAAGGATGATCTTCCGACCCTGGTCATCTGGGATACCGTCAAACGCAATCCCAATCTTCCGGACCGGGTGAAAAATATTTACATGACCGTATTCTATTTCCGTCTGGCGTTCCCGTGGGCGTGTTTTCTCGCCGTTTTCCTCGGCATTCCGCTTGCGACTAAAAACGAACGTACCGGAAGTCTTCTGGCGGTCATCACGGCAGTCGTGCTGATCGTGGCATATATCGTCATCGCCCAGATATTCCAGGTGCTGGGCAAGGGCGGCATCATACCTCCCGTCATTGCCGGTTTTGCTCCGACTGTCGCATTCATCGCCTGCGGAGCATGGCGGCTTGTCAACGACCGCAACTGAAATCAGAAAACATGGAACTTTTCGACACACATTTTCATTATTACGGCGAAGCCACTCCGGCTGAATTCATGTCCTCGGTAAACCTGGCACTCTCCGCCCCGCCGCAGAGCGATGCCGGAAAAGTCGACCGTCTGCAGCTGCTTGCTGTCGGAGGCGATTTTCTTGAAAGCTGCCGCGCAAAAGAATTTGCCGGAACGGTCAAAAATTCGTATTACGCAGTCGGAGTACATCCGCATCAGGCGGAAAATCATCTGGCTGAAAAAGAGGATTTTTCCGTTTTCTTCAAAGATGCGTTCACTCCGGTCGCGATCGGTGAACTGGGTGTGGACTTTTTTTATGACCACTCTCCGGAAAAAGCACAGCTTGCGGTACTTGAGGAATTTCTTCAGCTTGCGCTGGAAAAAAAACTGCCGGCGATCATCCATATCCGCGATAAAGAAGATCGCGACAAGGCTTACCGTGATGCGTACAGACTGCTGGAACAGTTTTCCCGAAACGGCGGCAGATTTGTCGTCCACTGTTTTGCCGGCACCCCGGAGTGGGCGGAAAAATTCCTCGCCCTCGGAGCATACTGCGGAGTCACCGGTATCGTCACCTTCAGACGCGCGGAAAATATCCGGGAAACGCTCAAAGTCATTCCTGATGACCGGCTGTTGATCGAAACCGACTCTCCTTATCTTGCGCCGGTCCCGCACCGCGGCAAAGAGAATCATCCGGGCTACCTGATACTGATCGCCCGGGCAGTTGCAGAGCTGCGGGGCATGACGACAGTAGAACTTGCGGCACTGACCACCGCCAATGCCGTAAAACTGTTTTTATCCGGCAATGGAGCAGTCTGATGTGGGAAAATATTCAAAAACTGCGTCTGCTGCTGTCAGCGCGTGACAAATGGAAACTTGCCGGTATCACCGTACTCATGGCAGCCGGAGCCATGGCGGAAATCGCCGGTATCGGTCTGCTGATACCGGTCATCGCCGTATTCACCAAACCGGAACTGCTGAACGGCAACAGACTGCTGCGTGCTTATTCCGATCTCGTAAGCGGAGGTTCTGAAAGCAGATTGCTTATTGTCACCAGTCTGCTGATAATGTTCCTTTTCATCGCCAAAAATCTGCTGCAGCTTTTCATCATCTATCTTCAGGCAAAATTCTCCGCATACAAAGAATACGAACTCGGTACGCGGCTGTACGACCAGTTCATGCGCGCACCGTACAAACTGCATCTGCAAAAAGGACATATCGAGATCGGTGTCATCGTACAGCGGGCAAGAGAACTCAGCATAAGACTGATCCTGCCGGTCATGAATCTCGGTTCCGATACTCTGGTGATCCTGATATTGTGTGCGTTTCTCACATACGCCATGCCGCTTGTGATGTGCTGTTCCGTGCTGTGTCTTGCGGTGGATATCGCCGCCGCCTGTCTTCTGCTGCGCAAGCTCAATTTTAAATTCGGCAAAGCATTCTCTGAAAATATGATGACCGCAGAGTGTCTCTCAAGTGACGGCTTGCGGGCGGTACGCGAAGTGAAAGCAAACGGTTGTGAACGGTATTTTGCCGGAAGGACAGCCTCTGCACGCAAAGCAGTATCTATGGGATACATGCGTCTCTTTGTCGCAGGTCAGATACCGCGGTTGTGGCTGGAAACCGCTGCAATGATACAGCTGCTGCTCATACTGATCGCAATGATCCATTTCGGGGTCCCGCACGAAACAGTGCTGCTTGACTTCAGTCTTCTCATCGCGGCAATGTCCCGTATGCTTCCGGCATGCAGCAGGATCAATTACAATTTTTCAATGCTGCGGCAATATACGGCATTAATCAGAACTGTCTTTGATGCCATGGAGGAAACCGGGGAAGAAAAATCAGGAAACGGTGAGATAAGTTTCCGGAAAGAACTTGTCCTCAACAATGTATCGTTCAGTTATGATCCCGGTACTCCGGTCATCCGTGATTTCAGTCTGCATATACCGCGTCTGTCAAGTACAGCACTTACCGGCACCACCGGCAGCGGAAAATCCACTCTGGTGGACCTCATACTCGGTCTGCTGGAACCTGATTCAGGAACCATTGAAGCCGATGGTGTCGACATCCGCAGCAACATTACTGCGTGGCGGTCGAAGATCGGATACGTTCCGCAGTTCATCCACCTGCTGAACTCCACGATCAGGGAAAATGTTGCTTTCGGCATACCGCCGGAAGAGATCGATGACACCAGAGTATGGGAGTGTCTGAAAACGGCACAGCTGGATGAATATATCCGCAGTCTGCCGGAACAGCTCGCTGCCGTAACCGGTGACAACGGCATAAAGCTGTCGGGCGGGCAGCGGCAGAGGATCGGCATCGCCAGAGCTTTGTACCGTAAACCGGAACTGCTGATACTGGACGAAGCCACCAGCGCATTGGATAATGAAACCGAACAGGCTTTTGTCGATGCCCTGAAAGTGCTGCATGGAAAACTCACCATGATAATGATCGCCCACCGTCTTACGACAGTTGAGCATTGCGATATCAAAATAAATCTGACTGCAAATGCGGAGAAAGAAAATGCCTGAACTTCCTGAAGCTGAAAATATCGGCAGAGCACTGCAGCGCATACTCCCCGGCAGGACCATTACCGGAGTGGAAATTTTTTCTCCTGCCATGCGCAGCAGTCTTGAACCGTTGAAAACTTCCGGTCTGGAGGGCAGAAAATTCACAGATGTCCGCCGCCGTGCACGCTATCTCATCGCCGGTCTCGATGACGGCAGAGGACTCCTGATGCACTTCGGAATGTCCGGGGTCGTCAGGGTGGAGGATGCCGATATCCCCAAACGCAAACATGAACATGTGTTCATTCATCTTGACAATAAAAAGATCTTCCGCTTTGAATGTACCAGACGGTTCAGCCTACTTGAGGTCCATGAACTGACTGCACCGGGAAGGATGCCGGAAACGCTCCGTCACCTCGGACCGGAACCGTTTTCGGAAGAACTTACCGCTGATTACATGATTTCAAAAGCCGCAGGCAGAAATACGTGTGTGAAAAATTTCATAATGGATAACGCCGTCGTGACCGGTATCGGCAATATTTATGCCGCTGAAACACTGTTTGCGGCAAAAATCCATCCTGAACGCAGAGTAAAGACCATAACCGGACAGGAATGGCAGAGGATCATCTCCCTTGCACGCGCTATCCTTGAACGGGCGATCGAACTTGGCGGCAGCTCCATTTCAGACTTTCTCAATGTGGATGGTTCTGAAGGAAAATTTGCGCAGGAACTCAAAGTTTACGGGCGTTCCGGCAGTCTTTGTCCGGAATGCGGTACGGTCATAGAATGTATCAAACTTGGCGGCAGAAGTTCATGCTTCTGCCCGGAGTGTCAGAAATGAATTTTTTCAACAGTTGTATGTGCCGGATATTTTATATTACACTTTGCTCTGTCACCGTTGCGGCAGTATGCGGATGCCGCAGTGCTGAAAAGCAACAGCCGCCGGCAGCGCAGAACTTTCCGGTTGAAAAAGCTCTGGATGAGCAGCGCCGCATGCAGGCACGGCAGCTCGCTCAAAACTATATGGATGCCCTCAATAAGTCTCTGCACACGGGGGAATTCAGTTACCTTGCCAAAGAGCTTCCGCGCAAACTGGTATCAGGACGGGCAAAGGAGATATTTCACGCCATGCGCAAGGCTCTGGAAAGATACGGCAGAATGGAAAGCTGTACCTTTTTCGGTTCTCTCAACGGAACTCTTTATGCGGATTTTCTCTGGAAATACCGCTTCGTCAAACCTACCGGTTCAGCAGAACTGCCGGATCAGACAGTTGAACTGCTCTACCGGGTGCGGGTAATACATCCGGAACAGAAACCGGTCATCATAAAAGCGGATTTTTTAAGATAAAATGAAGAAAGACCTCACAGCACGCCAGCAGCAGGTTCTGGAATATGTGAAACAGCATATTGCAGAAAACCGGACAGTACCAACCCTTACCGAGATCGCCGGGCATTTCGGCTTCAGCTGTTCGACTGCCGCCTATCACATAGAGGCTCTGCAGAAAAAAAAGCATCTTGACCGCTCATCCAATGCCCGGAGCATCAAACTCAAAAGCATGGCTGATCCCTGCGGAGGCCGCAGCTGTCCGAGTCTGGTGCCGGTACAGAATGCGGCTGATTGTGAACCGGTGATAAAGACCGTGTTCGTTCCGGAATACGCCCGTCAGAGCTGTCCGCAGGAAAAGATCATCGCCGTGCGGGTGGATGATGACAGCATGATAGGTCTGGGGATATTCAACGGAGATATCGTTCTCGGAGTGCCGGTTGCGTACAGAAAACCGCAGCCCGGTGATCTGGTGATAGCTGTTCTTGATGACGGAAGCTTCAAAGTACGCAGTTATTATCCTGCCACCGTAAGAAGGTTTGAACTTGCCGCGATCGGTACCGAACGTACCGTGAAATTGTATCCGGTGACCGGAAATAATATCCTTGCAGTCGTGGTTTCACTGACCAGAGGATACTGAAAACATCTTTCTCTGCGGGTGACGAAGCCCGGTGGAAACAGAACGCGCAACTGTTCTGTAATTGTTCACCAAAGGAGAAAGATCATGCACATCATCGAAGCAGAAAAAAAACTTGCCAACCATCTGGCAGAGCTTCTTTCGCTCGAACCTGACCGGCAGATATTTGCCGGAAACATCCCGGAAGCCGTTCCGGAGGGAATATCAGTGGATTTCCGGAGCGGCAGACCGGCAACGGTCAACCGTATAAATTGCTACCATGCGGAGATCCGCGGCAGATTCCGCAGCCGTTCCGGCTGCCGTGATGCTGTCGATATCATTGCAGCAGAACTGCCGTCTTTCGGCACAGCCGGATTCGTATCAATAAAATTGAACGAAAACACTCCGGTGAATTTTTCGGACAGCGGTCTTGCAAAATCAGCCGCCTTTGAGTTTGAACTGATGCTTGAAGCAAGTTTTGTCTGAAAGGGGCCATGCAATGAAATACAACGACTTTTCCGATGCCAGTTTCACTTACGGTTATACCGGACCTGTCCGCAAAACTCCTGCCGGACGGCTTGAAGCAAGACGCAGTCTGAAACTGCTGGATATAGAACTTGCTTTTGCCGCTTTCTGTTCCCATGTTTCAGAAGATCAGGAGATCCTTGCCGGTCCATTCCCGCCCGGTATGCATGACGGATTTTCCGTATCCGTCATTCCCGGCAGTACCGGAGGCAATACCGATCACTGGCTGGGCAGATTGAAACTGCACTGCCGCTGTACTGACCGCAGCCGTCTGCTTGAACTGTGCGGAAAGCTGCTCAACAGTCTGCCGCTTCAGGACTGGCTGACAGTGGATTCCTCCCTGCAGGAAAACGCCGTCACGTTCTGCCGGATAACTCCGCTTGCTCCCGGTATTCCGTCAGGTATCAACATCAGCGGCGTCACCGGTCACGAATGTGAACTTGTCTTTGAAGCGGATGTCTGTGTCACTCCGCCTGAACCGCAGCTGACAGACTGAACTTGTATGGAATGACCGGGATTTTTCGAAAAAAACATGCTGTGTGATATATTTTAATTGAGAAAAACATATCTGAATAAGGATAAAATAGAAATTTTTCACAAAATTTCGGACATTATCCATAATTTATGCCCTCCTGAATTTTCCGGTGATTTTACCGAGAAACTTTTTGGTCCGGAGTTTGTCTGCATGGTCAAACATCATAAAATAGAGTGCCGGGAAATAAATCAGACACCCGGAAATCCCCGCCAGT
>JAZSGR010000017.1:0-8266 GCA_045532825.1 Victivallaceae bacterium
TGCAAAAAACAAATCAGAGAACAAAAAACATTTCACCCTTATCGAGCTGCTGGTAGTCACTTCACAACACTGCCGTCATTTTATACATAACTCTTGTTTTGCGTCAGCAAAAACTTTTTCGCTTTTCTTGGCCCTCCGCCGCCCTGCGGGCTATGGAGGGCAGGAAGGTAAAACCAGTCCTTATAATGCTTGCAAAGCAAGTGCTTCATGTTTGCCGCAGGCAAACGCTTCATGCAGCAACGCTGCGCTTCACACGGCAGAGCCGTGCTTCATTCGATCAACGTTCACGTTGATCGAGCTTCTGGTGGTGATTGCGATCATCGCAATACTTGCAGCTATGCTGTTGCCTGCCTTGCAGCAGGCAAGGCAGCGAGCCGGAGCTTTCGATTGTCTGTCAAACATCAAAAACATCTCCTTGACGACCCACATGATGTTCAATGACAACCGCGAAATCATAACGACTACCGCTGAATTGGGAGATCAGGACTGGTACAGGCTTCTCACAGAATATCTTAATTTGAGTGACACCCAGACAAGATCCGGCAAAACGATTTTGACCTGCAAGGCTCAAAAAGGGGATTGCGCAACAAGCGCGAATCTGAAAAAGTTCAGTTACGGTTTCAATGCCTGGCTGGGGACCAATGAGGGATGGAACTCCCCTACATATGACGCCAGAGCAGATTATAAAAAAGTCGGATATAAAAAAGTCCAATATCCCTCAAGATTTCTGATGATCAGTGAAGGAAGACAAACTTCCTGGCGAACAAATACTCTTGGAGAGCTGGCAAATATGGCATCTGATCCCATCTGCGTTATGGGACACAGCAACATTGAATACAGCAGCGAATCCTCCGCACAGACTGCCCGTTACAAAGCAAATTTTACAGCATCGACATTTGATGGTGCAGCATATCTCATTACCAAAAATAAATATAAACACTACTTTTATCTGAAATTGAATACATTCGGAGTAGATATTGATTACAGAGCGCCCGGATGGTGACAGTTTTTGCCGCAAGGTCCGATCGTCTGATGACATGCAGATATGCGTTTGAACATTTATATTTATGATATCCAGGTTACAGCGGAATGTGGATTTTTTCAAAGGAACAGTTGACATTATGTATAAAAAATTTTTTTCATTTTGTACCTTGACGTTTGCCGCGATCCATCTTGCTGCGGCGATCCCTCCCGATACAGTATTCATTGAAGCAGAAAGTTTTGAATGCGGGAATGGCTGGAAAACCGACAAAACAGTCATAGGGAACTATGCTTCCGGCGGAGAGGTATTGTCAGGAGCGGTCAGAGGCAATGGTACTGCACGCAGCAAAGTAAATGTTCCGGCAGACGGCAGATACCGGGTGTGGGTGCGCTACCTTGCAGAGCGTCCCCGTCCCAAGAGCAGACGGCAGCCTTTTGCCGTCACGGTTTTGCAGAATGATACCAGACAGCAGAAGATCATGGATTCTGCGTTGCTCAAAAAAGTCAATTTCACAGTCAATTTCAGACAGTTGGTCTGGGATCATTTTGATGTCGATTTGAAAAAAGGAGAAGCGGTCATAGAATTTTCCAAAGAAGGTTTTTCCGGAAAATGCAACCCGATCTACCGCCGTATCGACCTTGTTGTATTGTCGGGAGATCTCAAATATGTGCCGCGCGCAGAAGATCTTACTCCGCTGTATGTAAAATTCATTCCGTCTGCAAAACAGAAAAAGCCATTGAAATTAATTTTTCATATCCGCCGCAGCGATCGTGTATATTTTCATCAGCACATGAGTTTGCGTACATCCATGGGCAAAGAGAAGGTGGCTCCCGGCAGCGAAGGCTCATGGTTTGAGATCAGCCGGTATCTTCAGCTGACACAGCCCGGCGGCAGATTCAATGTGATAACTTTCAAAGCGATAGAAAATACACGTGATGATAATATCGATACGGAATACAAACTGGTATTTTCCACTGCAGCGTCTGATTCCGGAATTTTCCGTACAATCAACAGAACCGGCAGAGGCAGTCATATTTCCATGGAAATATCCATCGGTAAAAAGCATATTATTGCAACCGATGCCGTGGAGAGTGAAAAAAATCTGAAAAAATCCCTTGAAGCCCGCAAAAAAGCCAAAGGCAGGATACCGCAGAAGATGACGATGATGACTTATGCCAATCTCGGTGTTTTATCCGGAGATGCCCAGCGGAATGAAGCGGAAACTCTGCACAATATCGGCATCAACACCGTAAGTTATCCCGGCTATATGTCGGATATTATGGGCAAGTTCAATATCAAACCGCTTGCACGCGGTCCCTTCCTTTATCTTATGCGCAAAAAAACTTTCCGGGGCGGCAGGGAGGCACTCTGTTATCTGGAGGCAGATGAGGCAAGGATCTCGGCTCAACTGAAAAAATTGGCATCACACTTGAAACAGCGTTCCGGAACCTTGCCGCCGATGGTATGGTGTACCTATGCTGACGAGCCGGAAACCGGCTATTATGCACATATTCCCCAATGTCCTGTATGCCGCAAACAGTTTGCGGAATATCTCAAAAATCACAAAGTTCCGTTGAAGGATCTCGGCAATGTCAGCGCTTACAGCGAAGTGGTTCCGGATTTTTCACCTTCAGGCAAAGCTGTATTCTATTGGAGCAGCCGCTTCGGACTGAATATCGGCACGGAATTCATGAAAAAGATCCGCAGTCTGATCAAAGCCCATGGTAAAGACTGGATCGCTACCATCAATTTCAACAATGCACTGCGCAGTTCCATGAGTGCAAGCGGATGGGATTGGTATGAGATTTTTCCGCAAAATGCGTTGGATCACGCAGTTGCCGAAGATTATTTCGCCTGGTTCAAGTCTTTTCAGACCCGTACCTGGCTGATGGCGGTCATGCGCAGCGCATGTGAAGCCAAAGGACAGCCGTACGGTCCGCTCACAACCTATCCGGGCAATAATCCGTGGGCACTTCAGGCATCAAACTTTGCCCAGCTTGCACAGGGGGCAAAGTTCTTTCTGTACTTCACCTACGGACCGTATTACTGTCCGGGTTCCAGTCCGGTAAGCCGCAACAGCTGGGTCTTTGATTCGACTGCGATATTCTCTTACGCCGTGGGAGAAATGGAAAATGAGATAATGAATTCCAGAGTCCGCCGCGGAGATGCAGCCTTGCTGCTTTCAGTTACCAGCGACATCTGGAACAGTTATCAATATCGCGAAAATTCAGGCTTCCGCAATCTTTTCGGGATGGAACGGGTATTTATGTATATGCTCCTGCGTCACCTGCAGTACAACGTGGATATCCTGTCGGAGGATATGCTGTCAGAAAAACTTGCCGGATACCCGGTACTGGTTGTCACCGGAACCCATCTGCAGAAGAAATTTGTGCCGGTTCTGGAAAAATGGATCAGGAACGGCGGTGTGCTTTATGCCGGTGCAAACGCCCTTGCCTTTGATGAATATGGTGAACCGCTGGGATTGCTGGAAAAATACGGGATCACCAGCAATATCGTAAAACAGGATGCATCCCTTACTCCCGGCCGTCCGCCGTACGAACTGCGCCGCCGGAAAGTACATGATACGGTAAATACCCCCACTCCGTTCAACGCCATTTTTCTAACCCGGAACATTTCAGGAGCGACTCCGTTGGTCAGCAGTACAAACGGCAGCACAGTTCTGGCGGAACGCAAATGCGGCAAAGGCAGGATCATCGCTGCCGGAGTGCTGCCCGGCATGAGTTATATTTGTTATGTAGAAAGTCCGGTAAAACACATAAATTCCGCAACGGTTTATCCTGCCGGTCCGCGTGAATTTGTCAGAAAAGCATTGGGCAAATATATCATACCGTCAGTGGAATGCAGCGATCCGCTGCTGGAAGCCACGCTCAAGCAGGGAAAGGATTTCCATCTGATGATCGTTGCCAACTGGAGCGGAAAAGATGTGGAGGCAACAGTTACGCTGCGCGGTCTGCCGGAAGTAAAAAATATCCGCAGCGTCCGGAGCAGGATCAGAGTATTGAAAAATGAACCCGGACTGGTGCAGTTTTCAGGAAAATTCAATACCGGCGATATCATAAAGATTTTACATTGAGGTAAAAAATGAAAACAAATATATTGCTTTTTCTGTTGACAGGAGTATCACTGGTCCTCTCCGGTGCGGAAATCGTCTCCGGCGGCAGGGCGCAGATGGGAATTTACGTGGATAAGCTCAGTGCCAAACCGTATCCCCGCCAATACGATCCGGCATTCCGTGCCAAACGGCTGAAAAGCCGCGCGGAACATGAAGATCAGCTGCTGGCAAATGCAGTGGATGATCTTAACTTTCATCTGCAAAAAATTTCCGGCTGCACACTGCCTGTAAAAATGGCAGTTCCGGCGAAGGATATCGTATCCGGCATCGTGATAGGTTCCGCAGCCGCTGAACTGGGATGCACTCTGCCGGAAAACGAGAGCTCCCCGGAAGCATTCCGCCTCCGGACAGATGGTAAGCGTATCCTGATTTACGGGCGGAGCAAACTGGCATTGTCACACGGTATTTATGCTCTGCTCCGCAAATTGGGATGCGAATGGGTGATGCCCGGGGAAGCCGGTGAAATATTGCCGGTCGGAAAAAATGTCGTGCTGCAGGAATGTGATGTCATCAGCCGTCCTGATTTCAAACGCCGCATATTCTGGTACGGCGGCTTCTGCCGTGACAAAAAGGCAAGATACGAATTCGATATCTGGATGCGCCGCATGCAGATCCCGCTGCCGTGTTTCACCGGCAATGACTTTGTCGTCCGCGGACATGTCTGGCATAATCTTATAAAGAAATACAAAAAAGAATTTGAAAAAGATCCGTCGATGTACGCACTCGTTCTCCGGCCTGACGGCAGCAAAGTGCGGCAGGGACCGCAGATCGAAACGACACATCCGCGTGTGATCGAACTTGCCATTGAATACATCAGAGATATTTTCGTTCAAAACAAATGGCCAAAAGACAAAAGAGTTTGTATTCCGCTCGGTCCTGCCGACGGCGGCAATATTTCAGTTTCTCCCGAAACCGCAGCGACCGGTACCGGCAGGATCAATCCGGACAGCGGCAAACCTGACGGAACCGATGCGATAGTCCATTTTCTCAATACGATCCTTGAGCGGACGGAAAAGGAATTTCCCAACCTGCATCTGGGATTTTTCCTCTACTCCTGGCACGCGGACTATCCGGTAAAAAACACACCGCACCCCAGAATTGCGGTCAATGTTGCTGACATCAATTTTTCCCGTTTCCACGGTTCCGGTGATCCCGTCAGTCGTTCCAGACACTATTTCCGCAGCATCATGGAAAAATGGGGGGAAATGCATAAAAAGCAAGGCAATGTCATCGAATACCGTCCATATTCCTACAACCTCGCCGACGGCTGGATGCCGTTCTCCAAACTGAAAGCTTTCGGAGATGACATTCCTTTCATGAAAAAACTCGGAGCAGAAGCCTTTATGCTCAATGCCTACAACGACTGGGCCGTGAACGGTGCTCACACCTATCTTGCCGGTAAAATGTCATGGGACACCTCTCTTGACTGGAAAAAAGTGCTTGATGAATACTGTACTTTCGCTTTCGGAAAAAAGAGTGCTCCGTTCATGAAACAATATTTCCTTGCTCTGGTCGACCGTCAGAGCAAAGCCGGTCAGGAAGCAGGCAGTCTTTATGCCTACCCGCTGATCTACGACAAAGCATTTTCAGCAGCTATGCGCAAATTGGGAGATAAAGCTGCTAAAGCTGCTCAAAATGATGCCCAGCGTTACCGCATACGTATTGCAATGCTGCCGATGGATCATCTGGATAACTATCTGGATTTCCGTAACGCCATCGCTGATTATGATTTTGTCCGCGCGCAAAAGATCTATCAGCAGGCGATGCAGAAGATCGATGCAGAAAACAAGATCAATCCGCATGTTCTCGGAGTACAGGGTAAAAAATTCTACGGCAGATTTTTTCAGAAATATATTACTGAATCCCTGCGTTATTCAACAGCTCCGGCAAAGATCGTCTACCGTCTGCCGGAAAAGATGAAAACAGCACTTGATCCTGAAGCCTATGGCGAAAAACTCAATTATTACGGCACTGCCGTCAATGACAGCAACTATATTATCACTTCCACCTGGAATTCAACTTTTGATGCCCAGGGTCTGGGCTTGTACCGCAGCGGCGCAGTCTGGTACCGTCAGAAATTCAAACTTCCGGCAGACAGCAGCAAACCGGATGGCTTCAGTTATATTCTGGTCATCGGCGGGGCGGACAATATGGTGCGTGTATGGTGCAATGGCAGGTTCGTCGGCGGAAGCTCCGGACCTGAAGGACTTTGTACGCCGAGAATATTCGATCTCGGCGATACAGTCAGAGAAGGTGAAGAAAATCTGCTGGCTGTCCAGGTCATCCGTTTCGGCAACTTTGAGCTGGGTACCGGTGGAATAATGCTGCCAAGTTTCATCTCATGCGCTCCGGCCCTCAAAAACAGCAGAACAGATGAAGTATTTGATGTCCTGCCCGGCGGTATCATACAATACCGGAAAAAATCAAAATAATCAACCGGACTGCCGGCAGCTGGCAGGACTTCAAAACCAATCCGGAGCTGTCTCCTGAAAAATATCAGACTTTTATCATCTGTGCTTCCGGAAATATCAGTCTGAAAGATCTTTCGCTCAAGTATTGAATGTCATCAAACAGCAAACGGGGCATCATCCACCAAAAGATGATGCCCCGTTTGATTTACCCGGACTGAAATTTAAAAAGCAGTATTTTCCATGTCTTTCCACTCCGCCGCTCCGTTGACGGAACGGGTGAGGATCTCAATACGCTTTTCCTGCTCCTCAAGTTTGCTGCGGCAATGGACGGCAAGCTGATTGCCGCGTTCAAAGGCAACTATGAGTTTATCCATTGGCAGACGCTCATTCTGCATGGCGGAAACCAGTTTTTCAAGCTCTTCCAGAGCCTTTTCAAACGGCATTTCCGCGATATCCGGCGGAATGATGACAGTTTCTTCAGCCATTTTCATCACATCCAGTGCTTGAGCAATTCTTCACGGGAGAGAGTGGAAAAATAACTTGCCGGGATATCCAGAATGGTGAAAGCCCCCTTGCGTCCTTCTGCGGCAAGACGGGCGACCGCTCTTGCGTGAGCAACCAGCACATTGGCTGTAGCCTCCGGATTGCTTCCCCAGACACAGCGGTATTCGGCAAGAGCCGGATGTTTTTCATCCTTACCGGTCAAACCGGCAGTGATGACCACTCCGTCATGCGGAAATCCCTTGTAATTGCTGTCAAGCTCCTCCTGCGAAACAAAGTTGACGGTGGTATCGTAGGGTTCAAAATATCCGGGCATCTCCACGATGGCTTTGGTGACTTCAGCAGGATCTGCGCCCTCCTCCAGAACGACGAAACACTCTCTGGAATGCATATCACCGGGAGCGAACTGCGGATTTTCGCCTTTACGCGCCTTATCTACGGCGGAGGCGATGGCATGAGTGAACTGTCTGGCATCTTTGACGCCTTTTACAGTACGCAGGGCATCGGAGTGTCCCATGCTCAAACCTCCGGCAGGTCCCATGCCGTAGAAACCGTAGGCTCTTGCACCGGGAATAAAGCTGTTGCCAAGCACACGTTCAAGCGAGAAGATCCCCGGATCCCAGCCGGTGGAAATAACAGCGACCTTGCCCGCCGCCTGTGCGGAGTCATCCATCGCCTTGAAATATTCGGGGATACGGCTGTGATTATCGAAGCTGTCCACGGTATTGACATATTTGCAGAGCTCCGGTCCCTGCTGCGGCAGATCGCTCTTGGATCCTCCGCAGAGGATGACCACATCGGGAGCGATAGAACGGCTCCACTCCTTCACATCAGCGAGAGCGACCACCGGCACGCTGCCGCCGACTTCCTTTTTCACCCGCTCCGGAGAGCGGCTGGCGATACCGGCAAGTTCCATATCCGGATTGTTGCTGATCGAAGCCATGACACCGCGTCCGACATTGCCGAAACCTGCGATCATTACACGGATTTTTTTCATTTTACTGTTCTCCATAAAATTTTTTACTGTTGAAGTCTAATATACAGCAGACTGGAACATTCTTCAACAGCAAAAACAGCTGAAAAGTCAAAAAAAACGATAAGTTGAGCAACCGCAACGTTTTTTATGGTTATTGTCCAATTTTTTGTGAAAGTTGTTCAAACTGCGGTGGCGCATCGCGGGCAATCTCGAGCCTTGCGCCTGTGCCGGTTTGGTCGTGTACAAAGGTACACTTCCGCACC
>JAZSGR010000217.1:0-22125 GCA_045532825.1 Victivallaceae bacterium
CTTGACACGCAGAGGCGTGCAAGACACAAAGTGCTTCATTCGATCAACGTTCACGTTGATCGAGCTTCTGGTGGTGATCGCGATCATTGCGATACTTGCCTCCATGCTGCTGCCTGCGCTGCAGCAGGCGCGTGAACGCGGACAGAAAAGCAGCTGTGAAAACAAAATCCGTCAGATCGGAGTATATTTATCGCTGTATGTTGATGCCTTCAATGAAATCTATCCTCCGGAATCGGCAAAATACAACGGTTCCAAGCATATATGGTACAGTATACTGTCGGAAAAAGCCGGGTTGAAAATGGATAAGGACATTTTTGATTGTCCCAACCGTGAAAAACTGCCGCCGGGAGCGATCGAAGCATTTGGAAATGTTTTCACTACTGCTCCGTCCGATGTCTGGAACATCGGTTATTACAGCATGAATTATTATCTTGCCGGAATGAAACAGAGCCGGATCTACCGCCCCTCCGGGATGCTTCTGGCGGTGGAAACAGCCTCCGTAGGAGGTCATGGTCTTACGACCGGTCTTGACAGCGGAGAATTGTCGACTACGGATTCCAAGCGCATCAATTTCATAGCCGGACGCACCCGTCATTCAGGCGGCGGCAACTATCTGTTGTCAGACGGTCATGTCATCTATCACCGGAACACCCCCTGGTTCAAAAGCATGCGCGACACCGTTTATTGCGGAACAGACCGGCTTGATGTGACGGCGCGTTTTTATCCGGTAAGCAAGTAATCGAGAGAATTAAAGCGATGAAGCGTTATTTATTTTCACTTGCTGCCGTACTGTGCTTAAGTTCCGGTGCCGGTATCACTGCGATACCGGGCGGCAGCTGCATACTGGAGAACCGTTTTTTCCGGGTGACCGTTTCTCCGGAAAGCGGAGGAAGAATAATTTCTTTCAAATCCAAAGCCACCGGTAAGGAATACACCTCGCCGGCGTCAGATCTGGGCATCGCCGGACTTGCCAACTGGCAGGATGGCTCGGTCAAACGCAGTCAATGGTTCGGTACGCAATACCGGGCAGAGGTGATAAAGGATAAACAAAAATCAACTCTGCGCCTTGAACGGCTCGGCAGCCAAGGCATGATGGACTGGGTGACTGCCGGAATATCTTATGAGGTCAGAGAAAACAGTTCGACTCTGCATATAAAGTACAGCATTGCAGTAAATCAAAATGCGATGAGTTCAGTTCCGTTCTGTATCTGGATGCATAATTCCATTCAGGTGAAAAATGAAAAAGCTGAAATGACCCTGCCGGCACCGGAGGGGATCAGAAAAATCGGATTGGATATGACGGTTCCGGAAAACGAAAGTTTCCATTACGATGCAGCTGACGGCTGGTTTACTTTCAAATCACGGAAAAGTGATGAAGGACTGGCTTTTTCTGCTCCGTGGGAAAAACTCATGTGTTTTTACAACTGGCAGGGGGCAGATGCAAACACGATGGAAATGATGTTTTACTCGCATACCATACCTCACGGCGGCAAATTTGAACTGCCGGTAGATATAACTCTTTTCGATCTCAAAACAGCTCCGGAAGGGGCAGGAAACGGCTTTGCCGGTTCATTCCGCAGAGAGAAAAACAAAATCACCGGCGTTGAAATATACGCTGCTTCATCGCAGACGGTCATGGTGGAATTCCGGAAAAGGATACTGCCCGGTTCCCTGGGAATCCCGATAGCCGGACACAAGGCGGTCTGCACCGCCGGTAAAAGTATAAAGCTGGATCTTGATGTCACGGAACCGGCATCCGGTATTGAAGAAATCATTTGCAGGGTGCGCTCAAGCTCCGGCAAAACCCTCATGACCATGCGCGCACCCAATGCCAGAGAGGGTAAAACGGCTGATTACAAACGTCCGGCGGCAGGCAGAAAAGATGCCGACACCAACGAACGTTTCGGAAAACGTCTTGCGGCTTCTCTTGCCATGAAAGATTGTTACAAGTGGAATTTCGATCTTCCGCTTGCCGGCGGCAGCAGACCATGGCTGAAACCTTATACCGGTGGAAAACTCAAGCTGCTGATCCTGACTGATATGATCTCCGGCAGAGAAGCCATCGAACTTGCCGGTCGCATGGATGCCGAAGCTGAAACCTGTACCTTTTCCGGTATGGGCTGGCTGGATTGGCATCCGCTGTGGGCAGGACGCGATGGTGCAACCGAAAGCAATATCTTTCTGGGAAATCTTTTGAAAAAAAATTGGGATGCCATTCTTATAGCCGGTATCCAGATCGACAAAATCGCCAAAGAAAACCGCGACATCATCGCCGGTATGGTCCGCAACGGAACCGGACTGGTCAGCATCATGCCGACCTCGATACCCGAAACGGCAGCAGCACTGTTCCCGGCATCTCCCGTCATCAGGAAACCGGTGTATCAAAGGCATGAACCTCTGCTTGCAAACGCGGAAAAGATTTCAGCAGCAGGAACGTTCCCGGGCGCGTTCCCGTTTAATTCACTGCTTCCGGTAACTGTTTTCCCGTACAAATCAAAATCTGCCGTGCTGACGGCGGACGGGAAACCGTTTTACTGTACAGGTTCCTTCGGTGCCGGTAAAACCGCGCTTTTCACCTGGCTGGTCGGCAGACCCGACAACACCAGACGCGGCGGGATCATGCCTTTCCTGAAAAATGCACCGTCTTTCGCTGTGCAGGATTATTATTACGGCATGATAATCAAAGCCCTGCTGTGGAGCGCAGGACGGGAACCGGATATTGCCATAAAAGATCTGAAATGCTCCGGACAGCAAGTCAGACTCACCATCGACAACCGTACCAATTCCGCCATCACTTCAGAAATAGAACTGTCGACACGCCCGGTTTCCGGCGCACCAGTCTGCCATACCGGAAAATTCACCCGCACTCTGGCTGCCGGCAAAAACCGCATCACGCTGCCCCTGCCCGGCAAAGAGTTCCCTCACGGAACCAATCTGCTGGATGTCCGTCTCAAAACCGGAGATCTTGCCGCAGATTTTGCCGCAGCTGCATTTGAAGTAAAGAACAGTGCATATATTGAAAATGCGGAGGTCCGGGATAAAGTATATCGTGAAAATGAGCAGATCACGATCCTGGTCACCAGTGCAGGGAAATCATCTGGAGCCAAAATCTCGGCAGAACTTACCGACCGTCACGGCAGAAAAACAGCTGCGGAGTATGACATTCCGGTTTCCGCCGGAGGCAAAAATACCATAAAGCTGATCCCGCGCGGTCTTTATTCCCGTATCGGAGAAGTGATTCTGAAACTGCACACCGGCGGAACCCTGCTGGACTACCGTAAAATAAAACTCGATTTTCTGCCGCCCGCATTTGAAAACCGGGACTGGAACGATTACCGGGTCGTACTCAGCTGGCCCCTGCGCGCCAACAGAGTGCTGCCGTTTCATCTGCGTCCGCTCTGGGAAAACACGCTCAAAGAGTTGGGGGTAAACACGATCACCGGTTATGCCATACCTGTCGGTTGGGGGCATGATGAAGATGAAAACATGCTGATCTGCCGCGGAGATTTCAGGTTCATTGCGGAATCCATTGCCCGCATATCCAAACGCACCAAACTGCCATACTGCACCAATCAGGTCTTTGACTACCGCTGGAGAAAAAAAGAGTTCAAACAGCTGATGACGTCGTACAATAAGACCCGGGACAAAAAATTTCTGCGCCGCAACCCGAGCCTTGAGGATGAAAAATTCATAACAGCTTATACGACCGCATTACGCAGATATCTGCCTTCATTATCAAAGTTCCATCCGGCGATCTATGATCTGGGGGATGAGATGTCTTACGGTTTGTTTTCCAACCCGCTGGATCTTGATTTTTCCGAAAGTTCTTTAAGGGAGTTCAGAAAATGGCTCAAGAGCAGATATGCCTCAATAGATGAACTCAACAGAGAATGGAAAAAATCATATAAAAGTTTTGATGAAGCAACTCCGGATACGGCAATAGAAGCCCGGGAAAGACAAGTTTTTGCCTCCTGGGGCATGCACCGGCTTTACAATGCAAAAGTATTCACTGATTTTCTGCGTCTGACCGTTGATACTATCCGTTCAGCAGACCCGGGAGCCAAAGTTACGATGTCCGGCACCCAGGAACCCAAGCCGTACAACGGATACGACTGGTCTGAACTGATGAAGCTGTTTGATTCCGTCACCGCCTATACCATAAACGGTATGCCGGAAGTTATGCGGTCTTTCAGAAAAATCCCGACAAGCGGCTGGAGCGGATACGGAGTTTCCCGCCGGAACGTTATGCGCCAGATATGGAACAACGCATTCAACGGTCACTTCGGTGTGGCTTTATATAATGAAATGGTGATGCTGAATCCTGATCTTACTCTGACAGACCATGCAAAAGATCTCCGCGATGCCTTCATGCCTCTGAAAAATGGTATCGGTTCACTGCTGTTCAACAGCGAAAGAAAAAAACCGTTCTTTGCAATCCATTATTCACAGGCAAGCGCAGTCGCTTCATGGATCGAACAGGCTTCAGGAGATTTTTCCGACTCCCGCCGCAACTGGGTCGATCTGATAAAGTCACTCGGCGCAAATTTGAAATTTGTCAGCTCGGCAGAGATCGAAGATGACATACTTACAAGAGAAAATTTCAAGGGATTTGTCATGCCGTCATCTTTTGCCCTGTCCGGAAAAGAACGGGAAGCCGTCAGAAACTTTATAAATCAGGGCGGAGCTGTATTCGCAGACATCATGCCCGGCAAATGGACAGACCGCTTTGTCAAAACCTCCGATCCCGTATCGCAGGATATAATGATAACCGGAAAACTGCCGAATGATACGACATCTGCAGAAATGATCGGACTGCGGAAAAAAATAAAAGGCAAACTGGCAAAATACCTGACAGAAGAAAACTCTTCTGAACTGAAACTTTCGCACAATACAGAAATGCACCAGTTTGAACTGGGAAAAAACGGCGGAAAAATCTTCGCCTTCTGGAACACCGGCGCAGGAACAGTTTCAACTGCCATACCGCATGGGTATCATCTTTACGATGTACTTAACAAAACTGTCATAAGTAAAAAACGCTTTTCTGTTGCACCCGGCACTCCGGGAGTGTATGTTATGATGCCGTACCGGATAGATGCCGTTTGCGCAACTGCAGAAAAGAAAGATCGCAAGATCTCTCTGGATATCAGGATCGCTGCCGGAACGCCAAGGCTCACCCGCCATGTTTTTCTGGTGGAAATATTCCGTGACGGCAGAAAATTTGAGCCGTATTCGGCTGTTATGGAAGCTGCGGAAGGCCATGCGATCCACCGTTTCCATACCGGGATCAATGAAAAAAGCAAATTATCTTTCCGCATTACAGATGTTGTAAGCGGTAAACAGACAAAGGGGGAATTATGAAAAATATTTTATTCGGACTGGCAATATTGCCTTCATTGGTCACGGGCGGAGAATTTATTCTTCATGCCGCATTTGACACCGCGGAAAAAGGGACCGCGCTGCAGCATCAGGCATATCAGGTAAAAGTCCTGCCGGTACGTCCCAAGGCATACATGGCAGTCAGAGCATATCCGGCTGACAAAAGATCACATCTGCTGAAATTCAATGAGTTCAAGGCAAACGGAGGATTTTCATTTACCGCTTCGGATGCGCGGGAGATCATCTGGCGCATCGAGGGATATGATAAATTAGCTGTCCGTACAAATACCAGATGTGCTTTCAGGATCTTTGCAGGCAAAGATTGCGACGGCAGATTTGCCCTGTACAGCAGAGTCAATAAGAAAAGACGCGCTGTCGGACTGCAGATACAGAGAGATTCATGGCAGACTGTCGATCTTAAACTTGGTCTGAACGGTCCGTTCAAGGCGGGTGATGTCATATCTTCATTATCTCTTGCAAACGCAGGAAGCGGAAAACGCAATTGGAAAATCGATAAATTCGCCCTCTGGAGCGGCGAGGCACCCGTACCTGCTCCGCCGGTAAACGGCAGAGTAACGCCTGCCGGAAACGGCAATAAGATCACCTGGTCCGCACCGTCAGCCGACTTCCCGGTCTCGCTCTACCGGATCTACCGCGGAAGTGTGCCAAATTTCAAAATGTCAGATAAAACGATGATCGGGGAAACATCTGACTGTTCTTTCATCGATGAAAACCCCATGCGCAACACTGATTATTACAAAATCATAACAGTCAATATTGCCGGAAAAACCTCAATTCCAAGCTCTGCACTGCAGCTTGAAAAATAATAAAGATTGTCTTGACATGAATAATTTCATCCACCTTGACTTCAAAGGCATCATCCCGTCGACCGGGGAACTTAAGCGTTACCTCAAATGGTTCAGTTCGATCGGATTCAATGGCGTCGTTCTCGAATACGACTGCCGTCTGGCATGGAAAAGCTGGCAGGGCGCAGGAAGCCCGGCTTACAGCATGAAAGACGTAAAAGAGATCGGTGAATATATCCATGAGCTCGGCATGGAATGTGTCCCATTGATCCAGTCGATCGGTCATCTGGGCTGGGCTCTGTATGAAGATCAGTTTTCGCATCTCCGGGAAAACGGAGAATATACCGAACTTTGTCCGCTGCATCCGGAAGCTCTGCCGAAAATCATGTCCTGGATCGATGAAGCGGTCGAACTTCATCCCCACTGCCGCTATATCCATCTCGGAGCGGATGAGAGCACTCACCTCGGCAGCTGTCCGGAATGCCGTGCTGCCGCAGATCCGGCTGATCCTTTAAAAAATTACCTTGCCCATATCTCAAAACTCTGCAGTCATGCTATCGCGGCAGGCAAACGTCCGATGATATGGAGTGACATGCTGTGGGAAAATCCGGAATCAGCCAAAAGGCTTCCGCCGGAAACCATTCTGGTCAACTGGCAGTATCGCGGCGATGCACCATTCCCGCATACACAGGAACTGAAAAAAAACGGTATGGAAGTATGGGGAGCCTCGGCTCTGCAATGCATGTACCCCGGTTACGAAGCATCATGCATGTCTGTTTTACAAGACCGGATGAAAAATGTAAAAGACTGGCAGAACAGCGGTCTGGATATGATACATACCACCTGGGGACGTCCGAACAACTTCTGGACTCTTTATCCGCCGTGGGCAGGTTTGATACCGGTATTTGCCGAAGCTGGCGGAGTCGAAAACGCAGACGCCGGAAAACATTTCTTCCAGATGTTTGAACAGTGGCAGAAACTCTCCGGCCAACTGGAAGAGCTGAAAAAAGAATTTCATTTTCTCATGGACAGCAAATATTGCAGACAAACCGTTTTCCGCAGATTCGGATGTGTCGAAGGTTTCGTTGAAGAAGATCATGAAAAACAAATGGAACAGCTTACCGGAAAACTCAGACAGTGGAAAAATGATACTGCAGATTTCTTCAAGACCTGCCAGCTTTCGGAGGCGGAGGAATTCATTGAATCGCGGACTGAGTTTTTCAAGTATACAAAATAAGTTCCGGTCAATGCCGCAGCGGTAACCGTTTTTTACAAAATTCAGTTGCCGCTGCACGCTTTTACAGCATCCGGAAGTTCATTTATTCCCGAAATGCTCATTCCCAGCTTCTGTGCATGCTGAAGTATCGCCTCGAGCCACTCCGTCGGCATGTGGATCTTCGGAGCATGCGGATAAATATTGTGCGAGAAAAATACGATCATGCAGTTGTTTGCAGCTGCTTCAGACAGACGCTTTTTCAATACATCCGGATCAGTCTTGTAAAACTCACCTATCCCGCCGCCGCGCAAGACCATTTTTCCAGTCATCTCTTTTACCGGATAATATATCGGATCGACAGAGGGATACCAGCCGCTGCGCAGATAATCAAATCTTTCAAACATGACTTTATCAGTTTCCGGAGTCCTGCGGTTGTTGGGATAGGCAAAGCCGCGGATATTCAAACCGTACTTTTCACAGGACTCCAGCTGCGGCAGGACCTGCGCCTTAAAATATTCTTCAAGAGTGGTGTTTTCCGGCAGCGGAGCGGCATCACGGTGATTGACGGTATGCAGACCGATACTGTGTCCGGAATCCTGCAGTTTTTTCAGCACTGCCGCTTTTTCCGGAGTTATTTCCCCTGATATGAAAAAGGTCGCATGGGCATTGTACTTTTTGAATATTTCATCAGCCTTCAGCCAATTTTCACCCGAAAAGTCATCAAAAGTAAGACACAGGATACCGCGTTTTTTACACTGTTCACTCATTTTCACACCATTAACGTTATCAGATTTACAACCGGAAAAAACTGACAGAAAACAAACTGCTGACATACACCATATAAATTTTTTCAAAATCATTTTTTTTCCTTTTCTTCAAGAAATGCAATCGCCCGCATAAGCTCATCAAATTTGTAGATTATGTAATCCGGCTCTGCACCACCCGGACTATGATCGCCCTGATTGGATTTGAAAAACACGGTTTTCATTCCGGCATTTTTTGCTCCGTAAATATCGCGGTACATGTCATTACCGATAAAAACCACCTCTTCCGGCTTCAGGTCAAGTTTTTCCAGAGCATATTCATACATACGTTTATCCGGCTTGCGGAAACCGTAATTGCCGGAAACGATGACCGTACTGAAATATCCGTCAAGTCCGGAGGCGCGCATTTCCGGTTCAGCCCAGAGTTTCTGACCGTCGGATACGGCGGCAAGGATATAACGGTCTTTTAACACATTAAGCACGTTTTTCACTCCGGGATAAAGTTCAAGTTTCAATCTTGAAGCGGCGCGGAACACGCGCGATGAACTGTCTGCAAGTTCTTTTTTCTCATCTTCCGGCATTTCAGGAGTCGTGTCGCTGATGATGCAGGAAAAGATTTCAGCAACATCAAACTCCGGAAACTCTTCGCTGCTTGAACTGCGCTGCTGCCGGTTGAGATCAAAATATCTTTCTTTTAAAAGTCCGGGAGAAATGCATACTCCGTAATAACTCAAAAAATTGGCAGTTGTCCGGTAAATATTGCTGTCGTGTTCATCAGTAAGAATATCGATCAATGTTCCATTGAGATCAAAAAAAAGAGCTTTTATCATTTTCAGTTATTGTCCCATTTTTTGTGAAAGTTGTTCAAACTGCGGTGGCGCATCGCGGGCAATCTCTAGCCTTGCGCCTGTGCCGGTTTGGTCGTGTACAAAGGTACACTCCCGCACCGTACTCGGCGCAAAACTAGACCTTGCTCCACGCTGCATCCACCGATCGCAGACAGAACCGTTTCTTGAGCTTGAAAAAAACATGCTGTGTGATATATTTTAATTGAGAAAAACATATCTGAATAAATGGTGCCATTCTATATATCTCAATGATTGGCAATTGACAAATTGGATTACGGATGATATATATTCTTACCCGGTGTTGTAGTTAAGTAAATAAAAAGGATTAATTTATGGGACGGCTTCCGTGGCGTAATCCTGGTGCCGGGGTTTATCATATCTATAACCGCTGTGCAAATAATCTGTGGATATTGGATTCACCTGGGCAGATTATTTTTACGTCCGGGGAGACCAGAAAAAAAGAGAATAATTTAATTACAAATGCTTGATAGAAAGTTGTTTGTATGGAATGGAACCAATTACTTCCCAATTACTTCACCAATTACTTCAATCCTTTTTTCCGGAAAAACGTTCCAATCTTCAGGTATCGGAACTGCTCCTGGAAAAATTCGGTTCCTGAGTCTGATCCAAACCAAGTTCCGGACCTCTCGGCCAGGGCATTTTCAAACCCTGTGGGAGTATTTAAACGCGCTGTTCCCGATAAGGGTAGATGGGAGCCGGGGAAAGGAGAAAAACTTTTTTTCACGTGAAAAAAAGTTTTTCTCCTCTCCCCGAACCCCTCTCCACTTTTCAAAAAAAGCGGCGTATTTTGTTAAGAAGGGTTCAGCACCGTATTAGTAATTATCTACCCATGCAGGGAACAGAGCCTTTTTGTAAAAACTCAAACTGTCTGCGGCGCATCGCCTCCCGGTCCGGAACTTTGCCGCCGGATACAGTACCGACCGCATTCCAGATGTTTGACAACTTACACATAAAAAGCCGCGTCAGACAGCAAACTCATATCAATATTTCACAAAATCAGGAACATACCTCCTTAATTAGAAAATAAAAACCCTGCTCCAACAGAATATAGCCGTTTTACAAATGCTTTTCAAGGAAAATCGGACAAAATCAGCGGATTTATCAGCATTCAAGGTCATTTTTTCGGTACTTCAAGAATATCAGCCGCTTTTTGCCAGATAAGAGCAGCCTGAGTATTCAACACTTCGACCGCCCGGGCTTTCTCACCTTTTTCAAGCAGTGCACGAGCCTTCTGCAACGCGGCGGCATACTGGGAAAAAGTCTGTTTTTCAAAAGCGATGAATTCTGCCGGAAGCGGCACCTTGAAGCCGCGGATCTTCTGCTTATTCCATGCCGTTCCAGAAAAACGCAGATCCTCCATTGCCGGATGACACTTTTTAATGCAGATGGGAACAGGCACACACACCGTATTACGCGGGGGGCCGATGCAAAGCCACGCCGTGGAAAGCACATCAGGATAATCATGGTCAATAACAAAGCTGGATGCAGAATTGGTACTTTCAAAGCAGATCGAACGCGGCAGAACCAATCCGCTTTCAGGATTTTTACAGACACGGGTCAGATCAAGACAGTCTTCGACCGTGACTTTACCCCGCTTGCGGATGGCTTCATTGAGTTTGGTCCGAACCACATACTGCCGGATGCTGTTATACATGTAAGGCAGCGGAGGATTATCCGCCAGCTGATCCATTCCCGGATTGTACCAGTTATTGGCGCGCAAGGCGTAGCCGCGGTCGTAACGCTGGACTGAAATAAAATTGGCGGTGTTTTCGCAAATATAACCCTCTTTTGTGTCGCAGAACAGAAAAATGGAACCTTTGTCACCGTGCCAGTAATCTTTTGCCTTGAGCAATTTCTTATATTCCGCAACGGCCTGAGATGCTGTATCGCAGTTTTCCAGAAGGTGCTGAAGTATACTCAACGTTCTTTTGGCTTTGCGGTCGGTGTTGTTATCGATGCACTTTTCTCCGCTGTTGACCACACCGGCAAGTCCGGAAGCATTCATGCCCATGGCGACGGCGATTTTTGCATCTCGCCTTTCACCCATGCCGATCCACTTGCGTTTTGCATCCGGCTGACTGCGGAGAAAAGCGGTCCGTCTGGTTTCGGAATCGCGGCTTTTGTGAAGAATATTGAATTTCCCGCGTGTCAAGTCTGAAAAAACCATCCAGCTGGTACATTCGTGCATGAGGTCATCGTCAGCAATACCGCTCCCGGCACAGCTGACAGAGACAACAACAGCAGCAGACAGAAAAAAATTTTTCAACAATTCAGCATTCATTTTTATCCTTTCAAGTTTGTAGTTAATGTCCCAAATTTTGTGATGGGACGAGTTGTTTCAAAAGTGCATCTGACCTTTATTTTTTCGCGCTGTTCCCGATAAGGGTAGATGGGAGCCGGGGAAAGGAGAAAAACTTTTTTTCACGTGAAAAAGCCGAACGTCGGCACCGAAGTTTTCTCCTCTCCCCGAACCCCTCTCCACTTTTCAAAAAAAGCGGCGTATTTTGTAAAGTGGAAAGCAGTTCCCTGTTGGAGATTATCTACCCGTATGGGGAACAGAGCCTATTTAAAACAGAACTTTCCAGAATCGTGACACAGCACTTTTATGCCAATAAAAGTGCTTTCAAATATTTTTGTAATCATTCACAAGCAGATAGCGCGGCTTTTCATCCTCTTCTATTACATCAAAGCGTATCTGTTTGTCGATAAAACAGTTATCTGATGAATCATCATTAACCATCGATACTTCACCGGCAAGCACGATACCGCTTCCCTTTTCTCCGTAAAAACGGTGGGCGTGAATGGGTTCAAAGCATACGCTTTCCCCTGGGGAAAGGAGCAATTTTTCACCGGATGTCATCTGTCTTTTAAAACCATTGACCTCAATATCGAAAGTTCCGCCTGCAATTTTTTTGTTTTCCGGATCAGCTCGGAAAAGTTCGATCACCAGATTTCCGCCGCCGCGGTTGATGATATCTTCTTTTTTATACCAGTGAAAGTGCAGCGGTGTCACCTGATTTTCGCGGACCATCATTATTTTTTCCGCATACTTTTTTGCGTATTGCGTATTATTCACAACACCGTTACGCATGGTAAAAAGCAGAAGTCCGTTATTGAAAAAATCTCCGCTGCCGAAAGAGGTGACATCCCATCCGAGGCCGGGAATAAATACGCCGTCTGCGTTATCCCGCCACAGCCGCCAGTCTTCCGGAGTAAAAAATGCCCACGGAGGCAAATGGAATTTATTTTCAGAAAAAAAGCTGACAGCTTCATCAATAAGACTGTTAATAAGAGAACGTTTCACAATTATTTCTCCAATATGATCTTTTTACCGTTTTCTGCCTGATGGATTTTTCCGTCACATGCAACAGAAAAACCATTTTTATCGACTTTAACGGAAAATGCTTTTCCGGCAAGACGGATATTATCCAAACGCATCCAGCCGTCATTTTCCGGAAGTGACGGAGAAATAACGATCGTCCAATCCTCATTCACAGTAATACCGAACATACCGAAAATGATGGTTTGAGCAAGAGCCGCCCCCTGGATATCATTTTGCAGCGGTGTATCCCGGCGGTATTCCATTCTGTCGGCGGTATGGGAGTCCCCCCAGTACGGCAGTTTTTCTCCGAGCCAGAGCAGCCGTTTGAAAATATCCCAGGCAAGTTCTTTTTCGCCGTCGCAGTAAAGTCTGTCAACCACAGCCGGAGTAAAAGATATACATGCCCCGGGACCGCCGTTGTCGATATCGCGCGGATCGTATGCCGGATCATGTTTTGCCAGGGAATGTATACCGTATTTCCCGATAAATTCTTTTTCGTTGAGATGGCTCATCAGAGCCTTACGGCACTTTTCGCTCAGTGCCCAGTTGCCCCAGCCGAGAGTTTTAAATAATTGTATGGTATAACGCAGCACCTCTTTACCTGCCGGATCGACAGCTTTGAACCACCGGTGTTTTTCGTCAAACAGTTTTATTTCTATCAGTTTTTTCAGATCTTCAGCGCGTTTTTCAAAATCAAAAGGCGGTTTTACCTTTGCCATCCGGCAGAGAGCAGCGCACAGATGATAATTCACGCAGCGCCGGAGATTGAGATCCGGAACGATCCCGTCATACCGCAGACTGCCGCGCAGTTCCAAGTGATGGTTGCCGTCACCGTAATCAACGAGATGAGCCTCCTTTGAAAGATCATCGTGCATAGCCGCTTGTTCACAAAGCAGATCAATAACTCTTTTTTCACCGCAAATGTAGTCAAGAAAAGCAGTATCTCCGGTCTGGGTCACATAAGCGTATGCAAGAAAAATCACCTTCTCCTGATTGACCGGATAATAGGGACCGAAAAGTGTTCCGTCATCCGGATAAAAAGCATAACCGTTGGCAAGATCGTTTTCAAGGTATACCAGAAGCTGTTTTTTTGCGGAATCCGGATCAAGGATGCTCCAGAGTTTATAAGGTTCGCCATAGTTCCAAAGATAACTGCAACAGCATCCTCCGTTGATTCCACCGGTTGCATAGTATGGATGCAGTTTCCACTCCGGAACCTGCCATTCATTGAGCAGCAAATGCAGCAGAGAACGGTCATAGAGTTTTACCAGCCGTTCATTGGAAGATGAAAATACCGGCATACGACTTTCCATTTTGGCAACACGTTTTTTCCAGCATTTTCCGGCTTCTCTGACAGCCCTCTCCCAATCATCGGCAAGAAGACGTGCTGTTTTATCCGCTTCTTCAGCTTTTCCTGCGGCGATAACAGTATAAAAACTTGAGCTTCCCAGCGGTGGGATCTCCAGTATTCCGGCATTGAATATTTCTTTGGCTTCCGGAAATAATTTAAGTGAAGAAGAAATCCTTATTCTTCCGTCATTTGAATCGCATACGGCATCATTACCATCAAGTTCGGGGGTTGAAAAAACTGCATCATCAGGAAAGTTGAATCCCCAATGTTTCTTTTCGATCAATGCTCCACTAATATCATATCCAATTACGATGCGGTGTGTTTCTTTTGCAGGATTGCGCAATGTTATTTTCATTATGGCGGCGCGTTGATCAGCAGCAAGCACCAGGGTGCTGTGGAGCTGCAAGCCTTTAAATTTACCTTTGCGTTCCAGTTTTACCGCTTGCCAGAAACAGGAATCAGCATTGACACGTTCACCGTCAAACCGTATTTCCAAACGGAAAAATTTGCTGAAAAACGGCGGTGTGTAAAGTCCGCGAATTTCTGCTATATCATGCTTCCATCCGTTGAGAGTGATATGCCCGTTGATAAGTCCAAGGTCGTTTGCATCGATCAGGGAATCTGTCACGTTCATGCCGTAACGTTCAAATTTGTTCATAAATAACTCCAATCAGAAAAAACGGATACTTACGCAGGTTTCAGGAGGTATTTTTAATTTATTATCCTGTAATTTGATACCGGTGGGGGAATTTCGATAAATATTATTGAGCATGAAGATCTCCGGTTTATTTTCATCAGCCCCCTGAATATCAAGTTCCACTTCTGCCTCTTCATTATACATATTGGCCAATAACAGAATATGATGTCTTCCGTCAGATGCGGCACAAACCGGATAACGCGGATCTTCAGAACATGAATACACTTCGTTCTTCAGTTTGTAAGCATCATTGAACATCATAAATCCAAAATAAGTCAAATATGGTTCCATTGTCTCCGGATTAAAAAGACCGCCGTAACGTGACCCGGTACATCTGGCATCATAATAGTTCATCATGGAAGTTTTACTGCGCTGCATTTGAACCAGTGTGGCAAATGCGTGCGATGAAGCAAAAGTTGAATCCTTTCTGGCATTGGGCATACCGGTTGCGCTGTTCCATTCATTGAGAATATCTTCAACATCTCCGAAACCGTATCTGGTCAAAAGTTTGCGTATATAATCTGACTCTTTGGAGGTACGTTCAACCGGATCACAAGCATATCTGTGCCATGAAAAAAAGTCCAATGGAGCCTGATGTTCACGGATATAAGAAAGAAAACCATGTCCGAATTTAAAAAATCCCTCACGTTGGTTTTCCGGTTCATGATCCAGACCTTTGGCTTCCGGATCAATAAGCTCAAAATATGGAAACCCGGCACCGGCATATCCTCCGACCTTGATTGAGTTACCGAAACATTTTTTTAAATGAGAAGCAGCTACGGTATAAAGTTCATAATACTGTTCCGGGGTGCCATGCCACATCTCACTGCTGCCTCCGGGGTAACAGGCATCATCTCCGGGTTCATTCCAAATTTCCCAATAGGTGATACCGTAATGGAATCCATCAGCCCATCCTTCGTTGTAATGACGGATGATATGTTCACAAATTCTCGCCCATTTTGCAAAATCAGCGGGCGGAAATATCCGATATGCTTTGATTTTATGATAATTTTCAATCGTTACCCCCAGACGGTAAAAAGGCTTGCATCCAGTCTTGACCAATTCTGCGATAAAGACATCTGTGAAAGCAAAATCATACGATCCCGGATCGTTCTCATCGGCATTGAAATCACGAAAAATATTCGGTATATCAACATAGAGATTGGCACCGAAGATGCCCTGTACATCATGCAGACGTGAATAGGGTATCCCGGCTTCTGTCAGATAGTGCATCCAACCGCCGTCACGCGGTCCTGACATCGGCGGCTGGCCGACACCGTGCATAGGCTTCATCACTCCGGTTATTTTGTCAAAATCGACATGGACTTTCATTTTTTCACCTTTATCTGATTATTTTTCACGAACCTGAAGCATGATGCATTCCAAAGGTTTGAGAGCGATTTTAATATTTTGACCGCTCACTTGATATTTTGCCACTCCAAGCCCGGCAGAAAGCACTTTGACCGGCGTCATACAGTTGATTTCAACGTTTTTTATTTTTTGAGTATCCCCATTGACAGCAAGAATATACATACTGTTTCCGTGACCAAAAATTCGGCTTCCGACAGTTTTATCATGTTTGATTTTTGCTGGAAAAGTTTTCCCCACACCAAGCAGAACATCCGTATACCCGGCCAGTTCTGTTACTACGGAAGAAACCTGTTTCCAAACCTCTTTAAACGGTGGACAAGAAACTCTTTTATCCAATCCGTTACGGTGCAGACCATTCCAACTGAAAACTGCGACTCCGGATGAACCTCCTGCAACTGCCATCCAAACCATTGCCTTGAATTGTTTTTCATCAGGCATAGAACAACCTTTGATGACATCATCCGGCATACCGTCTTTCAGAAACCAGCCGTAATTAAACATTTGAACAGTGGTAAACAGCGGCTTCATATTTCCAGTCGCTGCTGATGCTGCCCTGCTCCAATCCAGTACTTCAGTCAGCGGATGCATCGGATTGGTAAAAGGATATGGATCATTTCCCTGAATATCCGCTGTGGCAGCAAATTGACTTGAAAGAGCCTTATCAGCAGTACTCAAAACCAGCCAGGCCGGCCGATCAGGATCAAGTTTTTTTAACAGCTCATAACGTTTCAGCAACACAGGAAAAAAAGAATCAAGATCTCCCCGTGAATTAAACTCATCATTGACATACCAGCCAATTACAGATGAATATTTTTTATATTTTTCCACTTTGGCAATACAGGATTTTTCCGCTGCGGCATCAGTTCTGTGACGTATTCTGCGTGGAAACCATTTATCATGGTAGTCATCTTTCAGATTGAAAAAGTAACGTAATCCGGCTTTTTCAATATCCAGCATCATTTTTTCGCTGGGAACATGTTCGTAAGAAAACAGTGTGTTGAATCCGCCGTTTCTGATAAGGTTCAAATTTTCAGCAGTGAGTTTTTCTTCTGCGGTCAAATTGTTGTACGCAGAGGCGGCCATCAATATTATGGGAAAAAACGGTTTATCGTCAACAATCATACGTTTATATTTGTCAAAATAAACTTTTTTCCGGGGAAGAGAAGTTCGTTTTACCAGATCACAACTGATATGTTCTACTGTGCCTGAATTATTTTTCAACTCATAAACCAGCTCATATTTTCCATCAGAAAGGATGGATGAATCAAAACTGAACTTCAAAATATTATTTTCACAACTTTCAGGAACGACTTTTCTGACAATTTTCCCTGAACTTTCGTATATTTTCAACGGGAAACCTGAAATTTTTTTCCACTTCCAACCAGCTGTCTTAAAATCTCCGTAAATATAAACTTTTACAATTCCCTTTTCAACAGTGTTCCGATACTGATCGGTTCCGATCGCCATTTTTTTCAGGATAGACGGAACAAACTCTTCAAGGTACAATGAGTCAAACCAAATTTTTCCTGTTCCTCCGCGCGGAGCTGCGTACAGAGTAAAAACAGCTCTTGCAGCTTTGTCAGGAACATTTGTGATTTCTCCGCGAAACATATACCAGGAGTCGTTGACGTTTTGCGACCGTGGATAAAATCCCCGCAGATATTTCCCCCGGGCATCCTGAAAATATATTCCTATTTGCGGGCGTCCTCCGGAAACTTTTCCTCTGCATCTGCCGCCAAAACGATAAGATTTTCCCGGTTCGAGTTTTAATATCTGGTCGCATTGAGCATTAAATCCGGATTTTTTTGATGTAACTTCACGCAAAAGACTTGCTTTTCCGGAATATGACACATCAGTCACGCATTTGAAATATTCGCTGCATATCCAGTTTTCCGGTTTGCCGGAAGCAGCAAATTTTTCAAAGTCCGGATTTTTAAGCAGATTTCCCTGTCCTGCTGCAAGCGGCAAAGCCGCTCCAAAAAGTATTTGTGAAAAAAATTTTTTAAAACGGCACATTATTCTTACCTCAATCTGTTACCAGATTTCCCGTTGATCCCATGAACGGGCGCCAATAATAATATTCTCCAGTATTTATCTGCCCCATCGTAAGAGTGGTAACATTTCCGTCAAAACAAATAACGTTGGCTCTGCCGGAGTGTCTTGCGCTCATGGGAGCATAAGCTGTCGGAGATTTTTCATAAGCAGTGATAGAGCTGTTGCCGGAAATCAAATAGCAACTGCTGCTTTTGGCTTCCGGTGGGGTATCTCCATATAATACCGGATTGGTCTTGCCGATCGCAGGAGTACCTGTAAATTTAAGTTTCTTTCTCAAAGTTGTCATTTTCTGGAGCGGTTGCTGTGAGTGTTTGGGCCATTGTCCCATAAGCATATAATTATGTCCGTAGGTCGGATAACCGGCAGGAGGTTTGGCAACTGCTGATGGACATTGGAGCATTTTTTGCGGAATATAGGCAAGCCCTGAAAAACTGCTTCCCTTGAAGTCAGTCAGCAATCTGAACCATGGGAGGCGATGATCCGCAGGAACAGCCCAGTCAGAGTGGTCTGTATTGTAGTTTGCACTCGCATAACTTACCTGTTTAAGATTGTTGATACAGCTTGTCGCTTTGCCGCGTTCCCGCGCCTGCTGCAACGCAGGCAGCAGCATTCCTGCAAGAATTGCGATAATAGCAATTACGACGAGAAGCTCGATTAAGGTGAAATGGGCGGCGGGGAGAGAGGAAAAACTTCTTTTCACGGGAAAAGAGGTTTTTCCTCACTCCCCGCACCCCTCTCTCCTTTTCAAGAAAAGCGAACAAGTTTTTGCTGACGCAAAACAAGAGTTATGTATAAAATGACGGCAGTGTTGTGCAGTGATCACAAGAAGTCCGATCAGGGTGAAACAGGCCTGCTTCACCCGCCTGCAGGCGGTGAAACTGAAAAAATCTCCTCCGAAAACTTTTTGAACTGACTTGCGTGACAACGTACTGGAATTTTTTTCAAGAATCATAACGACCTCCCTTTTTTAATGGTGGAATGATTTATCTTATTTTTATTTTGGATCTCCGATTACGTTTTTATTTTCAGCCTTTTTTCAATCTCCAGAGAACAGCAGTACTGCTGCCAGGCTGCTCCGCAATGATCTCGTATTCCCCGAAACAGGCCGGAACCAGTGCGCATTGCAAACGTTCAAGACGGGTGTACCGTTCCGGGTGTGCCAGAGAACGGATGATCGCACTTTTACCCTGTGTGAGAGTCACTGCATGGAGGAATTTCCCCTCTGTCGTATACACCGCACGTTCAGTAAAATGCAGACGTTCAATCTCAAACGGCATCTGCGGCAAAGTATCAAAACGATCCATAGAATACTCTTTTGTCCACTTCACTACTTTGGCACGCGGCTTGAGATTCTCTTTGACGTAGCTTGCACGGCAGCATTTGTCAATGGAAAAATATCTGTCAAGATGCATTTTCATCGGCTTTCCGGTCATGGTACCGGCTTTATCATCCCAGGTCGGACGCATGAAGTCATAACCGAAGAAACTGTATTCCCCGCCGGCAGCATTGCCGCAGGTATCCATTTCAAGCACCATCTGATTGCCCCCGTGTCCGTGTGTCGTTCCCTCCGGGATCAGGAAAAGATCACCGACGTTGGTATCCCAGTTGGCAATGAAGTCTTTCCAATTCGGGATCGGTTTCTGCTGCTCCCAGGATTCACGGCAAAGACGCTCCCACTCTTCAAGAGAGGCATCCTCTTTGAATCCCATATTGGTATTGGCTCCCTCATATGCCTCCACGATATAATATGTTTCATATCTGCCCAGAGGTTCATTGAAGTGACGCTTGACATATTCCGTTCCCGGATGATTATGGATCGGCATACTGGTGCGCTCTGCCGGCTGCGGTTCGGGAAAATATCCGTCATCCAGCCAGATTTCCACCGGAATAAGCTCCGGAAAAGCCTCCGCAGGATACTTGCCGACAAAATTTACCGAATTGTCGATGAGCAAATTCATACTGGGGAAATTGACCAGTATATCTTTTGAAAACTCTGCCAGAACACTTAAATCTGCCCCCGCCAGACGGTTCCAGGCATTGTTTTTCAATCCGGGAATATCCCAGAGATCACGGTAACGGTATGCGCCCCACGGTCCGGGGGAATAGGTGCGTATCTGTTTCAGAGGCTGGGTGGTGAGCTGCTCAAGAGCTTCGCGGAAAAGTGCCGCAGGCATCAGGACTGGCGCACCTTTGTCATCCATTCCTGCATACCAGGAACAGGAATTCCATATTTTGCGCTTATGGCGGAACATGACATAGAAATCACAGTAATAATACTCTTTCCAGCCGTAATCTCTCCTCGGTTCATTGGTTCCGAAAGATACCAGTTCCCCATTCCACATCTGCCATAATACCGGATCCGCCGTCTGATCAAAGTAAATCAGCTGCACATCTGCTCCGGAAATGTTGACAAAAGAGGAGCCGGTACCATACACGATAACGACTTCGCCGGCTTCAACTGCCGCAAATACCGTTTTTTCCACTTCTGATACAGCCGTTTGAGAAATATAATCTTCAAGTGTTTCCCCCTCGTTGACCCTGCCGAATGCCGGTTCTTCTGTGATCCACACCTGCTTCATGGCAGAGATTTCCTCCATGCTTTTGAAACAATCTGAGGCAGGTATCAATTTTACCTTTTTTCCGGCAGATATCAGCTTTTCCGACAGCAGACCGGCAAATTCACGCACCGGTGTCCCATACCAGGATTCACACAGAATCACACTTTTATTTTTGACCGTTCCGGCGATCTTTTCCGCTCCGGCATCGCAGCCGCAAACAATATCCAGCAGTTTTTCCTGCGGCAACCGCAAGAGGTTTTCCGCGTTGCTGCGGTTTTCGTAAATAGGCATGTTTTTCCCTCCCTGTTTTTCGAGCAGCTGTTCGATTTCAGCGAACGATAGAACAGCATAGCTTTTTTGCGAACACCTGTTCACTTTGACATACAATACTATTCTCAAATACATTTGTCAAGACTGAAAATCAAAAAAAACCGGAAAAAAACTTGCAGTATGACAAAAGTGTTCTATATTATATAACACACAGAACACAAAAAACAGTAACCGGAGTTTCCTTTATGACCGATAATATCCGTGCGGGGGCAAAAATCAGAAATCTTCGTCAGCGCAGCAATATTTCCATGCGGCAGCTGGCGCGCATGGCAGGGATTTCAGTAAGCTACCTTTCAACGATCGAAAAAGATACGGTTTCTCCCACACTTGCCATGCTGCGAAAGATCCTGACTGCACTTGGAACAAATTTCTATGATTTTTTCAACGAGTCGGAGAATGTCGGAGAAAAATACTTTTTCCGTAAAAAATCCATGCACACCGAAACCGACAGTGACAGAGAGTATACTTTTGTGTTTCCGCATCGCGATTACATAAATTTTGAACTGATGGATGAAATATATATCACCGGAAAAAATATACCGGAGTTTGAAACCCTGGAAAGCGATTTTGCCGGATATGTCGTTTCCGGAAAAATAATAATCGAAATCGGCGATGAATCCCCGACCGAACTTGAACCGGGAGATGCTTTTTATGTCCCCGCTGGTATGAAAGTACGCGGATACTGCGAAACAGGCAACTCTTCCAGATTGATAACCATCCTTTCGCCGGCCTCAAAACACAACACCGTTTCCTCCGGCAAGTGATCCATAGCGCATTGGGGAAACGACCGTCGCAATCAGCCGGAAAAACATTTGCCGCAATGCGCCCGTTACGCAAAATTTAAGCTGCGCACATAAAGAAACTAAATGGTGCCATTCTATATTCTATAAATGGTGCCATTCTATATATCTCAATGACAGGCAATTTGTTACATATAAATTATTCTCTTTGGGTATTTTGGCTTGACAAATTGGATTACGGATGATATATATTCTTACCCGGTGTTGTAGTTAAGTAAATAAAAAGGATTAATTTACGGGACGGCTTCCATGGCGTAATCTTGGTGCCGGGGTTTATCATATCTATAACCGCTGTGCAAATAATCTGTGGATATTGGATTCACCTGGGCAGATTGTTTTTACGTCCGGGGAGACCAGGAAAAGAGAATAATTTAATTACAACTGCTTGATAGAAAGTTGTTTGTATGGAATGGCACCAATTAATTTTTCCGGAGGACTTTTCCGCCCCCCGGGGGGGTGGCATCACCCGCCCGGGGGCTGCATAATTACTCCTCTGCTGCGGTCAGACGCAGCTTAAACGCCATGAATGCCGGAAAAACAAAAACGGTACGGATACCAAAAATCATCCGACCGTTTCAATACGATATGTTTTTCAGCAATTTTCCTCTGC
>JAZSGR010000188.1:0-23467 GCA_045532825.1 Victivallaceae bacterium
GCCGCCAAGATAAGCCGTGCGGGTAAAAATGCGCGCGGTCAGTACCCAAACGGCAAATCAGCGCGGCGCACCATTTACCCATTACTCTCATAATTCTCATAACTCTCATTATTCTCATTTCATGCGCCGCCCCCACATATACATCAGGCATGACCGGCTATACAAAACTTGCGCTGCGTTACCGGTAAAGCACCGTACGCTCAAGTGTCAAAAAACAGTAACGCTTTGGCTGCTGTTTTTTTGACTTCGCTCCCGGTGAGCGGTATCGGCGTGCCGCCGATGTTGATAGCACTCTGCGTTGCACGCAGAGCTTAAATTCCGCCGCCATTTTAAGGCGGCCGCAAACGTTCCGCCGTTTGATCACGTCCGGGTAGCCCCCGGTGGCAAAAATTTTTGTTTTTTGCGGATCAATCCACAAATTCTTCCATATTGCTGTCCAAAGCCCTGGTGATTCCGGAATCCTTCAGGCTGTTGGCATCGCGGGCAAGCGCACTGCCGTCAGCACAGGCAACCGTGGTCTCACGCAAATGAACCATTGCAGCATAACCGGCATCATTTTCTTCAGTCACCGGATTGAAAGTCCACAGCGGAGTCTCCTGCGCATCACCGCTGATCTTTTTGAAAGAGTCAGCAAACAAAATCAATCCGTTGGGATTTTTGATCTTTTCTACAACATAACCGATATTGTCGTCATCGGCTTTGGTCACAAATCTGCCCATCGCTTTGCGGCGGTCACTGGTATACCAGGCGGTATCAGCTGCATTCAACATACCGACGGTATTGGTGTTGGCGGCTCCGTCAATGACCGCTCCGGTCTTGACCGTGGTGCAGAGCAGAGATTTATCCGGCAGATAAGAAGTGTGTCCCTCCTCTTTTCCGCCCAGAAAATAGGAGTAGGGACGGACCGTACTGCCGATGTTTCCCTTGTAGATCATGATGCCGTTGTTGGACTGCGAATACATGAGCATCGAAGTTATCAGCTGTTTCTTGTTGTTGAGACAGTCAGTTCTGGTTCCGGCTGCCCGGGCATGTCCCAGCGCCGGCATGACCATTCCGGCAAGAATTGCGATAATGGCGATCACCACCAGAAGCTCGATAAGTGTAAAATTTTTTTTCATATCAATAAACCTTTCATTTATATGGTTGATTTTACAAGGGAACATACCCGCATGTTATAATTTTATCCCTGCGGACCGGAAAGTCAAGAGCAAACAGAAAAATTTTTGTCTTTTCTTCTGAGTTACTGGTTGAATTCCTGCGCCTTGAGCACCGCAACAAAAGCCTCCTGCGGAATATTGACCTGTCCTATGAGCTTCATGCGCTTCTTACCCTCTTTCTGCTTTTCCAGCAGTTTGCGCTTACGCGTTATATCACCGCCGTAACACTTGGCAAGCACATTCTTGCGCAGCTGACGTATGGTCTCACGGGCAATGACTTTGCCGCCTACCGCCGCCTGAATGGCGATCTGGAACATCTGCGGCGGGATCGCATCTTTCAGACGCTCGGCGATCTGTCTGCCGCGCTCGTAGGCAAAATCCACATGAACGATCGAACTGAATGCATCCACCGGTTCTCCATTCACCAGAATATCCAGTTTCACCATCTTTCCGGCACGGTATCCCGCCGGTTCATAATCCATACTGCCGTAGCCGCGGGTCATGGATTTGAGTTTGTCATGGAAATCAATGAGTATCTCATGCATCGGCAGTTCGGCTGTGATGATAACGTGTCCGGCATCGGCACTGGCAGTTTCGGTGCAGATTCCGCGCTTGGACATGATGAGGTTCATCACATCCCCGATGTAAGTGGTCGGAGTCATCACATGACAGCGGATGAACGGCTCTTCAATACGGTCGATAGTCGAAGGATCCGGCAGATATACCGGATTATCCACATATTGCAATTCTCCGGATTTCAGATAAACATGATAGATCACCGATGGATATGTCGCCAGAATATCCATATTGTATTCCCGGCGCAGACGCTCCTGAATGATCTCCATGTGCAGCAATCCGAGGAAACCGCAGCGGAAACCGAAGCCCAGCGCAGCAGAGCTTTCCGCCTGATAGACGAATGCCGCATCGTTGAGCTGCAGCTTGCCCATGCTCGCTTTGAGCTGCTCATACTCATCCGTGTCGATCGGATAAATTCCGCTGAACACCATGGGGCGTACTTCACGGAATCCCGGCAGCGGCTCCTTCGCCGCTTTGTCGATGTCGGTGATCGTGTCGCCGATACGGGTGTCTGCCGGACTTTTCAGGTTGGGGATGACATATCCCACACTGCCGGCTTTAAGCTCATCACAGGGACGCATCTGCGGATTGAATACTCCGACCTCTTTGATCTCACTGGTGATGCCGTTGCTGAAAAGACGGATCCTGGTTCCGCGCTTGAAAACTCCGCGGCGCACACGCACAAAGTTCACCACTCCGCGGAAAGTATCGTACTGCGAGTCAAATATCAGCGCGGCAGTACCCTGCTCCTGCGTTTCCACCGGCGGCGGAATACGTTCGATCACCGCATTCAGCAGCTCCGCGACTCCCTCGCCGGTCTTGCCGCTGACCGAAAGAGCCTCCTCACGCGGAATGGCAAGGATCTCTTCCATCTGTTCATAACAAAGTTCCAGATTGGCGGCAGGCAGGTCGATCTTGTTGATGACCGGAATGATCTTGAGGTTCTGGGCAATTGCCAGATTGATGTTGGCGACCGTCTGCGCCTGCACCCCCTGGGTGGCATCGATCAGCAATATCGCTCCTTCACAGGCGCAGAGACTGCGGCTCACCTCATAGGTGAAGTCCACGTGTCCCGGGGTGTCGATAAGATTGAGTTCGTAAGTCACCCCGTCACCCGGATCGTACTGCATACGCACCGGATGGGATTTGATGGTGATACCGCGTTCACGCTCAAGATCCATACCGTCCAGCAGCTGTTCCTGAAGATCACGCTTGGCGACAGTACCGGTGATCTCCAGCATCCGGTCCGCAAGGGTGGATTTGCCGTGGTCGATATGGGCAATTATACAAAAATTTCTGATATGTTCAAGTTTCAACGTCTTTTCCCCGTATACCGCTTTTCCTTAATTTGCTTCAAACGTCGTATAATATAGCACAGAATCTCCCGGTTGACAACCCCGGAACACTCCGGACTTCACCGGCTTTCACCGGGCTGCGATGCAGGTTTGCCGATCATGGCATCCAGCTGTTTTTCCCGTTCGGAAATGATTTTTTCCAGAACTGCCTTATCCTTGAGGAACAATGCTTTGACAAGCATCCTGGTGGCAGTATTGTGTTCACTGGTCAGAACTGCCGGTTCGCCGGTAAGGTAACGGTCAGTCGTCGTTCCGTCAAGACTGTCCTGCACCGGCGCACCGTCAGGAGTCAGGTTGAACGGACGGTCACTGCCGCTGCTGGGACCGGCAAATTCCCCGTCACTTTCAAAAAGTCCGATCTTTATTTTGGAGACCTTGACCACACAGACAGCATCAGCTCCGCGCAGAGCAGCTTCATCAAGGAACATCAGTTTGATGTCTTCTTTGTCGGTCCGCTCCTTCGCCACGATCTGTGCGCGTCCGATAACAGTATACTTTCCGGCGGGGATTTTATCCCTTGACTCAAAATAAGCCGGACTCTCACCCGGTGCCAGCGGCGCAAATTCCCTGCCGCTGTACTCAAACTCCATACAGCCGCAGATGAACAGCAGCAACGCAACAGCTGCGGAAAATTTTGCAGTCATCCTGAAGATATTCATAGCTCAATCCTGTTTTGCGCGTTTCAAGTTCAACTCCCAGACCTGGTTGCGGCGCACCTTGCGGACATAAAACTCCGCATTTTTATGACGGATCATGTCACCGGCTTTGGGCTGACGGTCAAGCTGGGAGTCAAGTTCTCTTGCAAACCACAGACCGACAGGTTCCGCACGTCTGGGCAGATCCAGATGAGTATCCCTCACCAGCTGGGTCATGGGAACTCCGCCGCCAACCACCCACAGCGATTCACTGGGAGAATAAAAAGTTCTCGGCAGAGCATCAAATTCATCATCCAGATCACCGAGCAGCTCCTCGATGATGTCCTCAAGCGTCACCAGTCCAAGCGTCTTATTGGTCTTGGGCTCACGCACGATCATCATGTGACTGTGCTGACTTGCGAAACTGTCCATAAGTTCAGCCGCAGTGTCATCAGGATCGGCAAAGTCGATGGGGCGCATCAGCTCGGTGACCTTCATCGTTCCCGGATGATTGAGATCAGTCACCACCAGCTCTTTGAAGTTCACATAACCGATGACCTTATTGATGTCGTTATCCTCACATACCGGATAACGGGTGTGAAAATCCTTGCCGGATGAATTGATCGCCTCCTGAACAGTGGTGTCGGAGTCAAAAAATGAAATGCTTTCAGAATCGACCATGACCTTGAGTGCAGTACGCTCCGAAAGCCTCGGCACCATGCGGATGATCCGCTCCTGACGGCTGGAGATCACCTGACTGCTGCGCGCCACCGCCGCCAGCGCAGAGATCTCCTCCGCCGTACTGGTGTGCCTGACCGTCTTGGGTTCAAATGGACGGTTCAGCAGGTGACTCAACTTGATCATGGGACCGAGGATGATCGCCAGAATATGCAGCGGGATCGCCACGGTATTCATGACAATGATATTGAACCGGCATCCGATGGTCTTGGGCAATATCTCGGAGTACTGTACTATCACCAGCGTGAATATGATGGAAAATATCCCCATGTACATTCCCTCAAACAATCTGTTGAAAGAAGCACCGGCGATGGTCGCACCGATAGTGTTTGCTGCAGTATTCAATATCAGAATGACGGCTATCGGCTTGTCGATTTCACGTTTCAGGGCGGCTATGATCTTTCCGTTACGCGGATTTTTCTGCCGCAGAGTGGCAAGCTGACTGGGAGAAAGACTCAACAGGGCAGCTTCCATCATGGAACAGCAGTGAGATATTATTACGGCTACGGCTACACTCGCAGAAAAAACGAACCACTCGTGCAATTTATTTTACTCGCTTTCGTTTGCCTGAAAGACTGTCATCAATAGCGGACTCCGCCTGCTCGGCGGCTATCTTTGCCTTAAGTATTTCCACCACTGCAGGCGGAAATACCCGGATGCAATTTTCCAGGACACTTTGTTTCATGTGATCAAATGGCGGAAGCTTCGTCCGGTCGCTGTCCCCCATGTCTGACATATAACTTTTATAGATGTAGCGTGCGATCCGCTCATTGGCGAGCGCAGCATCGTGATCGTTGTAGACCATGTAATTGATACTGCGGAAAATCAGACCGCTGATGATCTCACTGGCTTTTTTGACTCCGGCATCACGCACATCTTCGGCCCATTGGGCCATAATGAATTTTTCCAGGCTTCCCTCTTTCTGTTTGCCGTCCTCTTCTTCAAGTTTTTTGAAGTATTCGGCGGCCTTGGTGAATTTACCATAATTATAAAGGATAGTAACTGCCTCCTTCATAAAATTGATACGCGCACTGCGGAATGTGGAGTGGAGTCCGCGCTCCCTGTCATGATAGTTCTGAGTATCCACAAAAGTATCAAAAACCGAGTCGACCAATGCCAGATTGGGGACTACGATGATGCTTTCAAAATTCTTTTCATCGATCATCATTATACGCCCGGCACGGAATGATTCATAAAGCGACTGGGTGATGATACGGTCACACGACAAATCTCTGCCCCCAGGCGATTTTTCCGTTCCGAGCGACGCCCAGTAAATAGCCTGTGATTCAGGTACGCGCCAATCCATGAGACCGTACTTCTTATTGAGCTTGACGATCCGCACCGGATCAAGTTTCAGCTTCTGACGCAGAAGTTCCGCACGAAAATAGCAGGACAGATCATCGCGCAGCTTTTCATTGTTCTGCAGTTGGACAAGCAATTTTTCCGGCAGCTGCGGAGCAGATGCCTCAAAGGCTTTGAACAGGGCATCGTAATTTTCAAATCCGGCAGCTGCGGCGATCTTCCAGAAATCACCGTCTTCCGGATATTTTTTGAAAAATGCCCGCTCGTCAGCCGGAGCTGCGGCAAGTTTTTCCCAGTCCGGATTGCCGGCTTCGCCGACGATGGAGTTCATCTGCAGCGCAAGACGGTTCTTGTAATAAAGATTGGCATCATCAAGAATATTGCCCAGCTTGTGAGAAAATATCCAGGCAAGCTCCTTGTAGATCACCGGATCTTCAGGATTGTAATAAAGTGCCTGATCCCTTATCAGACGGATACCTTCATTGACCCAGCGCCAGCGGTCGGCGAAACTGGAACAGGTGACGGAAATATTATACGCCATGTTCCAGGCAAGGTATGCTGTCGCTCCGGAAAAAGTCGGCTGCAGATCAGTGATCCAGCGGGCAAGCTGGACCATTTCAAAATAATTACCCTTTTCCTGCAGTGATCCGGCCCGCAGCCAGAGAAGGTCGGCAACGATACCGCGGAAACTGCCCAGCGCAACGGTGGTGAACGTCACCATGGGAGGAGCATTTTTAATCTCGCCGGTAAAGCGGAGCTTGTACTGCGCCACCCGGGCATCCAGACGGTTCTCAAAACGGTAAACACCGAACAGCAGCACTGCAGTGACTGCCGCCAGCACCGTGAACATCACTAATGTACGGAACTTACTCATTTGCGGATAATCAACCCCAATTCACGTTTGCGATAGATCCAAATACACAACAGATACAGCGGCAACGCCCTGCACAACAGATAATACCAGGTCAGGGTCCAGACGAATGACCATTCGATCAATTCACCACCTGCCACCGCATCGGTCACATCGAACGCCTGAAGCGGAATAACGACCACCAGCAGCAGTTTCGCGATGAATACACCGAAACGGTCCGCCGCTCCGGAGAGATAGGTCAAACCGGTCATATACACCGAAAAACTGCCGAACAGCAGATAACCGATCTCAACAAAAACCGCCACCGGCATCGACATGCAGCCGCCGAATGAACAGGCAAAACCGGAAAGGATTATCAGCTCAAGAGCGATCACCAGGATCGCACGCATGTAGTTTTCAAAAAATGTCGAAGATTTTATCAGCAGTTTCGGTCCGTCTGCCGGCTGATAGAACTGCGTACCCTGTCCGGGATCGGCATTCACTATACTGACAACGACTTTATTGTCGGGAGTCACCATTTTCCACTCCGGACGCAGCATTTTTTCATGAAACTCACCGGACATCACCTGCTCCGGTACCTGCGAAAGCGGAATCATGAAAAGATCATAATTGTCTGCATTACCGCCATTGAATACATTGCTGTTCTGCTGTGCCTGCGGCTTCTGCGGGATACCGACAAACAGCATAAGACGGGTCATACGCTGATCCTCGCTTGCCACTTTGCCGATGTAGGGACGGTAACGCAGAAAAACAGGGTCTTTCAAGTTATCCGGCAATCCGGAAAACTGCCAGACTTTCTGCTGATTGAACTTCAATTCCGATTCCGAAGACACCACCTCGCGGCGGACATCCCTGAGCATCTTTTCCTGTGATGACGGACTTAAATCAACACTCTTTCCCTGCGCCTGCAAACGCAGGATGCGCTGTTTGAGTGCTTCACGTGAAAGCAGATCATAATCCGGACGCATCGCAGGATACACCCGTCTGCCCACCATGACCTCATTGCGGATCTTTTCACGCTCATCCGCCGGAAAATCCCCGTTGTTGAAACGGTACTGGATGATACCGTAGATCATCAGTCCGGAAAACAGCAGAAGTATCAGATTTATCAGGTTGATGCCGGTCCACTTGCCAAGCCAGATGGTAACCCGGGAAACCGGTTTGGATACCGTCATGTGCAGCTGATAACTGTCGATATCCGTAGTCATGATGAAGCATCCGAGCCAGATCGAAGAGAGCGCAAGCGTGATACTCACCGCCCACAGACTGTAAAGCAGAGATACTTTGATGAAATCACCGGCAGTTCCACCCCCGACTGTGCCGGGAATGAACAGCACTGCAAACAGCAGCACTCCCAGCAGCAGCTGGAAGATGTGCGAACGCAGCGCATGCCGGAACGTCAGTTTTACTATGGCAAAAAACGGCCTCATTTATTGTTGTTCCCCAGTAAATCATCAAGTTTGGCATTGGCTTGAGCAAGATCCTCCGCAGGCTTTTCCGCCGCAGGAGCAGCTTTTTCAGGAGCTTTCACCTCAACAGTAAGATCCTCAAGTTTGCCGGAAACATCATCCTGAACCTGTTCCTGCTGCGGAGCCGCCTCAACAGCAGGCTGAACGGTTTGCGGTTCTGCAATCAGACTGGCAAGTACAGCACTCTGGGTGTCGCCGTTTTCAAGATAATCTGCGATCTTGCCGCCGCCGACCACACCTGCAGTCTCAACACTGTCTCTTTTTGCGGTTGAAATAACATTAAGGAAGAAGTCTTCAAGCGAACGCCGCGGATGATCCACGGTAAAATCTCCATCTTTGAGATTTTCACGCAGGATCTCACTGATCTTTTCCATGGCTTCCGGAGGCAGAGAAGGCGTGGTGATGCGGTTGGAGTCGGAAACCGTAAGCAGTTCGGAAAGCTCTCCCTCCGCACGGATCTTGCCGCCGTAGAGGATTATCACCCGGTCACAGATGTCTTCTACATCACTCAGCAGGTGACTGGTGACCAGCACCGTCTTACCGCGCTTCTTGAGCGCAAGGATCAGATCTTTCACCTCACGGCATCCCAGCGGATCCAGACCGCTGGTGGGCTCATCCAGGATCAGGAACGACGGATCGTTTATCATCGCCTGGGCAAGTCCGATACGGCGCGCCATACCTTTGGAAAACTCGCCCACTCTTCTGCGTCTGGCATGTGCCATACCGACCATATCCAGCAGCTGATCGATGCGTTTCTTACGGTCTTCAGCTGAAAGATTGAAAAGTGAACCGAAGAAATCCAGAGTTTCCTCGGCAGTCAGATACTTGTAAAGATAAGACTCTTCCGGCAGATAACCGATTTCACGTTTAGTCTCGACCGCACGGGGACTGCGGCCGAAAACCTGCAGCCTGCCGCCGGTGGGATAAAGCAGTCCCAGCAGCATTTTCACAGTGGTGGACTTGCCGGAACCATTGGGGCCGAGCAGTCCGACGACCTCTCCCGGACGGATCTCAAAATCTATATCATTCACCGCCCGCGCTTTGGGACGGCCCCAGAAATCACGGAATACTTTGGTAAGTCCGACTGCACGGACAACTGGTTCGATCTCTGCCATAATGTGTTATCTCTCTTGATAGTAGGTTATTCAATCCGCATTTTCCTGCTGTGCCGCCGCACTCTCTTCGAGGGTGAGTTCCTCTCCGGTACGCACCAGACGGGCACTGTTGAAAATGATGATAAGCGTACTGCCGGCATGAAGGACCGCCGCCCAGATCGGAGTCATGACTCCGACCATGGAAAGGATCATTCCGCCGAAAACGAACAACATGCCGAAAAGCAGGTTCTGATTGATGATCATCTGTGATTTGCGCGACAGGAATACCAGCATGGCGATGCGGCGGAGATCGTTGGTCATCAATGCGATACTTGCACTGTTGATGGCAATGTCACTGCCGATCGCCCCCATGGCGATACCCAGATCTCCGGCAGCAAGCGCAGGAGCATCGTTCACACCGTCACCGACCACAGCAACACGGCTGTTGCGCTTGACGTTTTCCACAAAAAGAACTTTTCCGTCAGGAAGACATTCACTCTTGAATTCGTCGATGGCAAGCTGTTTTGCCACAGATTCGGCAACCGACTGGCGGTCGCCGGTGACCATCGCACAGTAACGGACACCCTGACGGCGCAGCTCGGAAAGCATCTCCGGTGCCTCTTTGCGGATCTTATCCCTGAATCCGATCCAGCCGAGGACTTTTCCGGCACGGGCAACATAGACCACACTCATACCGTCCGATTCAGCAGTATCGGCATCTGCAACTTCAAGTGACTGCTCCTGCATCCAGTTGGCTCTGCCGACCAGGATCTTTTCTCCGTTGACCAGGGCGGAAACACCGCGTCCGTGGATCTCGGAAAACTCCGAAGCCTCTTCAAAAGTCAATCCGGCTTCAGCGGCAAGTTTCTGAATGGCGACCGCGGTCGGGTGATTGCTGTAACGCTCGACCGCACCTGCGGTCTTGAGCAGTTCTGCCGGTGAGATCCCGTCGACCGGCTGGAGCTTGACGACGGAAAGCAAACCATCGGTGAGAGTTCCGGTCTTATCGAAGATGAAACTGGTGATCTTGCTGGCAAGTTCCAGGTGACTTACGTTCTTGATGAAAATTCCCAGACGTGCCGCCGCCGCGACCGCCGCGACCACCGCAGTCGGAGTGGCAAGCACCACCGCACAGGGACAGGCAATGACCAGAAATGCGATCACGGAATTCATGTCTTCGGTGAACCACCAGGTGATCCACGCAAGCATCAGCACAGTCGGCGTGTAGTATCCGGCATAGCGGTCGATGATACGGACCACCGGTGTACGGCTGGACTCTGCCTGAAGGATCATATCCTTGACTTTGCCGAGCGTGGTGTCGCCGCCGACTTTGGTGACTTCCAGATCGACCAGACCGGTCAGATTCTGGGTTCCGGCAAACACATCGCTGCCGATGCTCTTTTCCACCGGAATGGACTCTCCGGTGATGGATGCCTGATTGACGGTACTTTCACCGGCAACGATCCTGGCATCCACCGGGAAGTTTTCTCCCGGACGCACACGGATGATGTCGCCGACCTTGAGATTTGCCGCCTGAACCTCACGTTCCTCACCGTTCTCAAGCAGACGCGCGGTGTTGGGAGTAAGTTTGATCAGCTCTTCGATCGAACGCTGCGCACCGCTTGCGGTACGCGTTTCGATGATAATCGTAAGCAGCAGAAAGAATGCGATGATACCGGCAGTCTGGAAGTCGGCACTGGCAAGCGCAGCAAGAATGGCGAGCGCAACCAGTTCATTCATGTAGACTTTGCCGTTGATAAGATCTTTGACCGCCGTGATGATGATCGGCAGTGCCAGAATGAAGGCACCGAGCAGTGCGCTCAACTCTGAAGCAAACTCCAGATCAGGCATCGTCCAGTCAAGAATGAATGAATTAAGAGTAAGAATACCGCCGAAAAGAACAAAGAATACTTTGCCCATCGCACGGTCATGACCGACTCCGCCTTCGACTTTATGGTTGTGACCGCAGATACAGGTTCCATCCATGTGCCCGTGATCGTGACCGCAGGAGCAGTGTTCATGTTCATGCTTGTGATCGTGACCGCAGGAACAGCTGCCGCTGTGGTCATGATCGTGACCGCAGGAGCAGGCGTGTTTTTTGTTTTCGTGTTCGCTCATTATTTTTTCTCCTCAGCTTTCGGTGCCTTCACCTTGTTTTCCCGGTTGAGCTGCATCCAGATCTTTTTCGTGCCCTTTCCGGAAGAACCGAGGATGAATCTATCCTCGACCGAAGCCTGAAGCGCCTCGGCAAGAGTTGAGGTGTAAAGTGCCATCAGCACCGTTTTCGGACTGCCGGCAAATTCAGCATTGATACTTTTGAAATAACTGGTTTCCGCTTTCATCACGGCGACCGTCTGCTTGCGGTAGGTCTCCGCAGCGGCAAGGATCTCCGCACTCTGTGCCAGTGTTTCGTTTTCGGTATTCACCCGGTAGGTCTCCGCTTCGTTGCGCAGCGTTGACTGGGTGGTGCTGGCAGCAGTCACCTGTTCAAATGCGGCACGGGTATTCGCCGGCGGAAACACTCTGTTGAGTGTGACAGTATCGACGGTGATACCGCAATCAGCGTCATCCAGCAGAGAAGTGAAAATACGCTGGGTGAGTTCGGAATACCTGCCCTGACCTGCTGCAAGCAGATCATCGACTTTGAATTCCGAAGTGGCACGGATCACTGCCTGTTTGAAAGAGTTCTGCAGGAATGTCACCGGTCCGCGGGTACCGGCAAAACCGTCGGCATCAGTCATCACAGGATCAGAGGAGATCCTGCCGTTTTCCACCGGACGCAGCGGTGTAGCCAGTGTACGGTAATATTTTGCCGGATTGGAAATGCGGTAGCTCACGGTCCATGAGGTGTGAACGATATTGGCATCTCCGGTAATGAGATAGTTGTCCTTGCCCGGAGTCAACGCCGTCTGACTTGCGCCTTCGCCGAGAACCGGAGCTGTGAAATCAATATTGAGCAGCTGCTGATTGGTCTGCACCCGGATGAAACGGTTCACCGGATAAGGCAGGAACCAGTGGCCGCCGGTGGTGAATGTATCGGTTATTTTACCGAAACGCATGACCAGGACAGCCTGCTGCGGTTCAACGCTGAAATAACCGCCCCAGCTGACAAAATAAATCAATGTACCGATGATCCCGACAAGCAGCAAGGCAAATGCCCAGCGCAGGCACTTTACCAGCGACCGGAGTCCGGCTTCGTAACGGCCGGAACGGTCGAATGCCGCTTCAAGTACTTCCCTGTTTGAATCCATTGTCATCCTCCCGTATTACCTGGCAGCCGGTTTGAGAGTTTCGGCTCCGGGCTTGAGCAGATCGAACGGTGCGGTATTGGTATCGACAACCAGAGTGGTGCGTCCTTTCATGACTACGCGCAGAGAATCAAGTTTGCGCAGGAATTCAGCCAGTTCCGGATTCTGCTTGAACACTGCATAATATTTTGCAGCCTCGGCATCTCCTTTGGCGCGGATCTCTTTTGCCTGTGCTTCGGCATCGGCAAGTTTGATGACTTTCGCGCTGTCGGCACTGATGCGGATCTTGCGGGCCTCGCTCTCACCTTCGGCGATATATTTGTCTGCAACACGCTTGCGTTCGGCGATCATACGGGCAAAAACCTTTTCGCTGACCGTCTTGGGCACGTTGATGGTGTTGATGCCGACTGAAAGGATCTCGATACCGTAATCTCCGGTCTGACGGACCAGATCGGCTTTGATTTTGTTCTGGATCTCGGAAAGACGCATCTCTTTGGGATCGGTATTGACGATCTGGTTGAAACGATACTGTCCGAACGCAGTATTTTTTGCTCCGCGCATCAGAGAATTGAGCTGATCCTCAGCACGGGTAACATCTTCAAAGGTCACGAAAAATCTGACGACATCGCTGATTTTGAAGTTCACATAGATACCGACCAGAATATTGTGTCCGTCTCCGGTCATGGTCTCTTCGAGTTTGCCGGAACTGCCCTCGTAGCAGCGCACACGGTGATCGAAACGGTGGATCTTCTGGAACGGGAAAGGCCAGCGGAAGTGAAGTCCCGGCTCGGTGATCTGCGCCGGACGGCCGAAAGTGGTCACGACTGCGCTTTCGGTCTCACTCAACTGGAACGAAAAGACCGCGATCAGCAGGATCGCTGCGACTGCAAGCCCGAGAAGCATCGTGGGCCAGTGTTTGAAAATGTTGCCGTTTGCCATGTTGTCAATACCTCCAAATATATGTTTTATTTATTATTTCTTGTTTGTAAGCTGGGTTATATCAGTGTCGATCAGATCAAGACGTTCCTTTTCCTCGAAATTGAACTGATAGACCTCGCTGCCCAATCCGGCAGAAACCACGAATTTACGCATGGCTGCACAATCCTGCTCCAGAAACTCCAGATAACTGCGGAGTCTGAACATGGAAGGCATCACCCGGTAGGTGCGTTCCTGAGTCTTGAAACGCTCGCTTTCAGCGGCGGCAACCGTGCGAACACTGTGGGAGTAGGCTTTGGCATCAGCAACAAACTGCGCAGCCTGGGCCTCGGACTGCGGAAGCGTCTGCGCCGCATAAGCCTGGGCGTTGAGTATCGAAGTTTCCTTCTGTTCCAAAGCTCCGATCACGTTCTGATAGGCAGGAGCAACTTCTCCGGCAGGCGGATGCGCTCCGAGGATAGTGAGTGAGACCACCTCAATACCGAGATTATGCTCATCGGCAAGTTTCTGGACACGTTTCTTCATCGCCTCTTCTGCCTGATGTCTGCCGGTGGACATGACAACCATCATGTCTGAACTTGCGAGATATTCAGCGGCCGCCTGCTGACCGATAAACACCAGAGTACGGGGCACGTTCACATTGTCATAAGCATAAGCAAACACTCCATCCGGTCTGATGCGGTAACGAATCGGGATCGTCATGCGGACGAAAGAGATCGATGCTGCTTCTGCTTCAGGTGAACGCGCACCTTCCGGAGCCACTGCCACGATAAAATTATCATCGGCTTTGCCGTGTTCCTCGGTCCAGAGCACCACCCGGGAAGTTTCTGCACGGCTGCGGGCACGGGAGACATCTGTTCCATCATCGGAAACTTCGCCGATGACTATGCGGTGCAGCTCCGTACAGCTGAAAGTGCGGATGTTGCCGAAGGGACGCGGAAGAGTAAAATAAATTCCGGGTTTCAGCAGTTTACGTTCAACTACTTTACCGAAACACTCACGGACACCGACCTGATCCGGACCGACCTCGTGGATCGTGGTGAATGCCCAGAACAGCAAGCCGCATCCGATGATGACCGGGAAAAACGAACGCTCCACAAAGCTGTAAAGCCAGGTACCGGAAACCTTGAATCCAAACTGGTAATCCAGTGCGGAAGCGATATTGCGCATGACTCCGCCGGGTTCTGTGAAAAGTGCGAGCAGGCGGCTTTCAAAAACCGGACGGCTCTCCTTCATGGTACGGGGACGGTAGAATTCAATGATGAAATTGGTGATAAATTCAGCTCCGAGGACTGCAAAGATCCAGAAAAACACTTTGGCGACCTGCGGATCGACCGAAGTAAGATTACTGTGATAGCAGATCGAAACCACCGCAGCAGCAGCCAGCACTGCGAATGCGGCAATGAGATTGGCACCGATGCTGCGGAGCCAGCGGAACGCAGGTGTGCGTGACTGACCGATAAAAAAAGCACCGGCAAAAACACTTATCAGCATCATCACTGCAGCAATGAGCGCAGAATGGATCGCACTGCCGGTAATAACAGCGGGATTTTCAGAATTCCAGCTGCGCCAGGTAAAATACAGAACCAGACCGGTGACAAGTGCCCCGAGGACTGCAAGCACATAGGGCGCATATTTTTTGTAATTTTCAAATGATCTGCCGGAAGTGAAACGGACATCCTCCTCTATATCCAGAGCTCTGGTGTCGTTCCTTCTGCGGGCAAGCAGAATTTTTTCCTCTTCTTCCTGGGCAGCAGCGGTTCCGAGCATACCGTAGATCATGGCGGCAAGACCGAACATCGTTGCCAACCCGAACGGAATCACTGCCAATCCGAAAACATTTCCGCCCCGATAGGCATTAAGCACTGCCGCAACCACCAGCATCGCCAATGAAAAAATCCAGCCGATCACCGCAAGACGGGTGGTCAGACGGGCATTGTCGATCGCTGTACGGATCTCATTATCGTTTGTCACCGTTCACTCCTTTTGTTTGTTGTTTTTATTCGTTTTTCAATTTTACACAATTAATATAATACACCTGTTTAAAGCAAATATCAAATTTTATTTACCATTTTACTGCGGTTTTCGCACATTGGATAAAATATTCCAGCATTTTTTCAGCCGCAAATACAGCAGAAGTGTTTCCGGAACTGCGCCGGCACTCAAGTGCCCTGCCCTGCAGTTCAACAGCTTTTTTCAGATCCCCCAAACGGGCGGCGAGCAGTGCGCCGGATGAATAATGTCCGGCGAGAGAGTCACTGCTGCGCTTCATATTGCGGCTCAGACGCAGACTGTCTCCGTAAAGAGCTGCGGCTCCGGCAAGTGCGGCACTGTCAAAATCAAAGCGGCCGAGCAAAGTCCATACCGCAAAATCATACGCATCAGGATCACTGATATTTTTTCTGAACTGCGCAGTGACTCCTGCCAGTTCCCGGCGGAGCTGCGGATAACGTGACATCATATCAAATGCAGTATAATAGATCCGCGCCTTGCGGGGGGCGGCTTCCAGCTGTTCCTGCACAAGTTTCCACGCCTCCGGGATCCTGCCGGAGTTTTCCAGCACAAAAAGTCTCATGCGCATCGCCGCGGCATTACCGGGATCAAGGTCAAAGATCCGCGAGGCAAGTATACCCATTCTGCGATTGTCATTTCCGCGCATCATCACCTGCAGTTCATCGATCATGCCGGAAATCTTCTGCTGACGGTCAACATCGACCGGAGATTTCACAGCAGACTCCAGCATTTCAGGAAGATCGACCGCCTCACCGTTCCACACTATCACTCCGCCCGGACCGGTGACGAACGCCATGGGATAAAGCATGCTTCCTGCCATATACTGCTGCGTAAGTTTACGTTCACGGTCAATGCCGAAAGCAGAAGAATACTCAGGAACCGCTTTCAGCAGCATGCGGGCATCGCTTTCAGGATCGGGAGTCACCACCGCGATACGCAGCAGATCACGATAACGCAAAGCAAGCTGTTCAAGCATGCGGAGAGTATCCGCTGAATTGCCGCTGTGGGTCAGCAGAAACACCACGGCACGGTATTCAGCTCTGCCGTCGGCTCTCTCTGAAAAATACATCCGCAACGGAGAACCGGTCAGCCACTTGACTCCGGTAAGCTCCACACTTTTATCGCCGCTGCGGAGCGCCAAAGCTGAAAACAGCGGCAGAGACAACATCAGAGCGCACAATATTTTCTTCATCATTCAAAACCTCATGATCTTTTACGGCAGCTCCGCCCCGGCGGAGGATATTTCGTCTATAAGTTCGGATACAAGTCCGGCAGGATACCCCCTGCCGGCAAGAAAACGGAACGCCTTCGCGCGTTTCTTATAAGGATCGGTCTCCCGGGAGAGACTCCTCCATTTGAATTCAAGTGCCTGACGCGCACTCTCCGGTTCCATCTCCCGGTTTTCCTCCAATGCCTGATCGACCAGTTCCCTGCTGATGCCGCGCCGCAGAAGTTTCTGCCGGATCTTGCGGCAGCCGGAACCGCGCGACATCACACATGCAGTAAAGTCAGATGCCAGCAGTGCATCATTTACGTAACCGCGCCTTACGCACTCTGCGACCGCACTCTCCGCTTCGGTCGGTCCGAAACCACTTTTCAGCAGTTTGTCTTCAAGTTCACGGCTGCTTTTGGCGGAAACACTCAGTATCCGCATAGCTTTTTCAAGCGCAGTACATCGCGGGACCGGCATGATCAAAGCTCCAGAACACGGCGGACCAGACTGTCACCGTCAAGAGCTCCCAGACTGCCGCCGGGCGCAAGAGTTTCACTGAAACTGCCGATACCGTCACTTTTAAACCCTGGTCCCATCGCCGCAAGCGGCACCGGAACTGTAGTATGCATCCGCAGTTTGATCGGCACCGGATGATCCGGAAGGACCGCAAAATTGACATCATCCCTGCCGGAAAGTGCCTCAAGCACCGGAACTACTATATTCTTATCGAACTCCCCGATCGCCCGGAGTTTGAGCTTCAAATCGCCCATGTGGGAACACTCGTCGATCGCCTCGACATGCAGATACACCAGATCGTGCGTTTCAAGTGCCTTGAGCGCAGCTTCGACCTTGCCCTGATAATTGGTATCAAGGAAACCGGTGGCTCCCGGAATGTCGATGACGGTCATTCCGGAACATCTGCCTATTCCTTTTATCACATCCACCGCACTGATTATCGCACCGCGGCGTCCGTTGTAGCTTGCTGCAAACTGCGGCAGTGCCGGACGTCTGCCGGGACTCCACGGCCAGATCCGGTTGCCCGGCGCAGATTTTCCGGCATTGACCGGATGAGCGGCAAGAAATGCCGCCGCTTTTTCTTCAAGATCGCGGAGAAATGCGACTGTATCCGCCGCCTCCTGCGAGTCATCCGCAGGCGAGAGATAAAGCTCATCAAGCGGAATATCCTGCGAGGAGTCAGGCTTGAAATAGTTCACTTTGTCGGAAAAGCGTTTACCGTGCAGCACCAGCAGATTGCGGTAGCTCACTCCGGAGTGGAAAGTTACTTCATCACTGCCGAATTCTTCCTGCAAAGCCGCCATAAGAGCAGAAGCATCCGCTTCGGAAATGTGTCCTGCGGAGTAATCACGCAGCACACCGTCATCTGAAGCATAGACCAGATTGCACCGCCACGCAACATCATCCGGACCAAGTTCGATCCCCTGGGCGGTCGCCTCGATAGGTCCGCGGCCAGGATAATATTTTTCAGGATAAAATCCGAGTACCGACATATTGGCAACGTCACTGGAAGTGGGCAAGCCGTCGGGAAGAGTCCGGAAAGTTCCGGAGCAGCCGCGCTCTGCGATACTGTCCATCCCCGGAGTGTTTGCGTATTCCAACGGTGTTTTGTTACCCAGTTCGGCAAGCGGATCATCCGCCATACCGTCTGCCAGAAAAATAATTGCCTTGTGTTTCATTTTGTATTTTCTATTATTTTTTTTACCATATCTTCAAGCGTGATGCCGGATATAACAAATTGTTTGTCACGTCCGGCAAGTCCGCTTTTCAATTCGATATTTCCCTGCGGGACACCAAGCCATTTTGAAAGCAGTTTTTTCAAAGCGGCATTGGCTTTGCCGTCGACAGGAGGCGCGGAAGTGGCAAGTTTCAAAGCCTGCTCTCCATACATTCCCGCAATGGCATCTCTTTTTGCTCCCGGCTGAACGTGCAGCGGAAGCATGATTCTGCCGTCAGAGGTCCGCTTCAGTACCGGCAGCAGTTCCTGCTCCGTCATCTTCACTCTCCGCGGACTCCGGCTCTGCAGTCTCTGCAGTCTGTTCCGGTTCGGGATCGGGTTCTTTCCTGCCGAGAAGCACATCTATCTCATCAATGGAGAGCGTCTCGCGTTCCAGAAGTGCCTGTGCCAGTTTTTCCAACTCATCACGGTGCTCACGCAGACAGCTGCGCGCCTCCTCAAGTGCCGTATTGACCAGACGGCGGACCTCAAGATCGATCTCACGCGCAGTTTCAGGCGCAAGCTGATCCGGAGCCGGTCCGTCTATGCGCAAATGCGGATGCACTGAAAAATCACCGACCTTGGTGGGTCCGATCAGATCGGTCATACCGAAAATACAGACCATACGGCGGGCAATGCCGGTAAGGTGCTGAATATCGGCTGATGCGCCGGTGGTGATGTCGCCCATCATAAGTTCTTCAGCAGCTCTGCCGCCCATGCACATCGCCATTTCGGCTTCAAGTTCAAGTTTGCTTTTGGTGTAGACATCCTCTTTGGGCATGGTGAAGGTCGCCCCGAGATATGCCTGTCCGCGCGGAATGATCGTGACCTTATGCACCGGAGTGCAGTGTTCATTATGCAGTGCCACCAGCGCATGTCCGGCTTCGTGATAAGCGGTAAGGACACGTTCACGTTCGGTGATTTTGCGGCTGCGGCGTTCGGTTCCGTAGCTCACCTTGTCGCGCGCCTCCTCAAGTTCCGCCTGGGAGACGCTTTCACGGTTGCGGCGGGCGGCAAGCAGTGCCGCTTCATTGCAGATATTGGCAAGATCAGCTCCGCTGAATCCCGGAGTGGTACGGGCAATAACATCAAGATCGATACTGTCATCGGCCTTGATCTTTTTCACATGGACCTCAAGGATCTTCTTTCTGCCGGCGATATCAGGAAGATCCATGACCACCTGACGGTCAAAACGTCCCGGACGGAGGAGCGCAGGATCAAGCACATCAGGACGGTTGGTCGCGGCAAGCACGATCACACCGTTGCGGCTTTCAAGACCATCCATTTCGACCAGCATGGCATTGAGAGTCTGTTCGCGTTCATCATGACCGCCGCCCCAACCGGAAAAACGGCTGCGGCCCACCGCATCGATCTCGTCGATGAAGATCAGACACGGAGTGTGTTTGCGCGCCTGATTGAACATATCACGCACACGGCTGGCTCCGACACCGACAAACATCTCCACAAAATCAGATCCGCTGATCGAAAAGAAGGGAACTCCGGCTTCGCACGCAACAGCTTTTGCCATAAGCGTTTTACCGGTACCGGGATTGCCGACCAGCAGACACCCCTTGGGGATCTTGCCGCCGACAAGCTGAAAACGGATCGGATCACGCAGATACTCAACGATCTCCTGTATCTCCTCTTTCGCCTCATCGGATCCTGCGATATCGTCAAATTTCACATTAAGTTCATCCGGCGGGATCATGCGCGCCTTGCTCTTGCCGAAATCCATGGCGCCCTGCCCGTTCATACGCATCTGGCGCATGGAAATAAAGTATATCACTCCGACGATGATAAGCACAGGAAGTATGCCGACCAGCAGAAAGTTCCACAGACCGTCATTATTGCTGTCGACTTTGACTGAAGTCCTGGCAAGCAGTGCAGAAAGACGTTCGCTCATTATCACCCGGGAACGGTAATAACCGGTTCCGTCTTTGCTCTCTTTTCCGCTCTTGACCTCATTGCCGGCAAGTTTGATCCTGCCTTCGACGGTAAACACATTGTCGCTCTCGCTTACCAGCACGGCACTTGCGATCCTGCCGGCAGCTATACTCTGCTCAAATTCGGTCTGGGTAAGATCGACCCGGCGGGAACTGCCGCTGTCGCGGAACAGCAGCATCGCTCCGATACCGAGCAGTATGACCAGCCAGATGACCGCAGCTTTCGGCGGACGTATGGGACTTTTGATTTGACGCTCCGGCATTTTCCTGCCGGAAGACTGTTCCTCCGGTTTATTCTCAGGAACCGGAACTTTGTTTTCCGGTTTTTTATTATCACTCATCAGAAACTCCTGTTGTATTTTACGGTTTTAAAAATCCGTATCCGCAAAATGCAGACGGATACGGCATGATGACCTGGCAGATATTACACTGCATTTATGCAGATGCAGCAGAGATCTTCAGTGCCGCAATGGCGATCACCGCCAGCACTCCGGCGCCGAGAAGTAAAGCTGCTATAACAAGCAGGATCGTGGTCATCTTATGGCGTTTGGCTTCGGTTTCAGCAAACGGATTGAGACTGCTGACACTGGGAACTGTCGACATATTGCTGTCGATACTGGTCAGGTCGATCGTATGGGTGCTGGTTGCATAAGTATTGCCGATACCACTGTCGGCTCCGCTGTCATAAAGCACTTCAACCGTTCCGAAAAGCACCAGATCTGAGCTCTGCAGTTCCTGTTCGGTAACAGGTATATTGTTGACACAGGTACCGTTGCTGCTGTTGTTGTCGGTCAGGATATAAGCAATACTGCCATCATCTTTTTCGCAGCGGGTCAGAGTTGCATGATGCCCGCTCATGCTGGGATCCTTGATACAGATATCCATTTCATCACGACGGCCGATAGTGATGACATCCTTGTCAAGATCGAAGGTTTTGCCGCGATGTTTTTCGTGAAGGACAGTAAATTTCGGACTGCCGGACATATATTCACCTCTATAAGTTACTGTATTATAAAAAACCATCATATAACATTATTTTGAAATATAACACAAAACCTGGCTTTTACAACATGATTTTTTCCTTTTTTTCAATAATACACACTTTTTTTTGTTTTTTTTTGATTTTCAACTTGCATTTCCATTAAAACGGCGTATATTATGCACTGTTCGCAGTCCCGTGGTGTAACGGTAGCACAAGTGATTCTGGTTCATTTTGTTGAGGTTCGAATCCTTACGGGACTGCCATTTTTTTTGCTTTTTTTACCTCTTCTACGGTTCGTGACAGAAACTCATATCTCCTTTGAACTGAAAAAACACCTTCGTCCGCATGGACGCCGGTGGACCTTATGGACAGCATGGACTTCTGAAATACGGAGGCCATTTTCAAAACAAACTTGTCAAAACGTCCTCTCTTCGATCTGCCAAAGGGAGCATTTTTACCTGTTGCCATACAGGCAGCAGATAAAATTTACCCTTTACAGCTCTTTAGGAATGGCATCTTTGCCATTTTTTGAATGACTTTTGAAATTGCCTCTACTGTTTCTGATCATCGTCCATTTTGTCCACTCTTGTCCATACAAGTCCATTCAAAAACTTTTTTACGTCTCTTTCAACAGGTACAATTCCAGTCTTTTTCAATCCCGTCTTTCTTTTTCATTCTTTTTTCCAGGCGGCACGCACAATCTCACACCGGAGTCGATTTCTTGCATATCCATCAAGCCGCAGTTCCCATGCACCAAACGGTTTTTTCTGTCTTTCCGGCTGTCGCAGGATTGACAAATCAGTGCGGTGTGTGTATATTGATTAAGATGTATTCGTGTCGCAAGAGGTTTGATTATGACAAAAATCATTTTTTCCGCATGTTTTCTGTGTCTGATGCTGTGCGGATGTTTCTGGAACAGTGATTATTCTGCTCCGCGTACGTTCGATCTTGATCCGGGCGGAAAAACGGCAGTCATGCTGCCGTGTCAGGTGAGTTTTGCCATTATCCGGAACATTTCCGGTGCCGACCGCAGGTTTTTTGAACGTCATGCCGGAAACCGGATGGTGAGTGATGAATTTAACCGCTGGAGTCAGGATCCGGAACTTATGCTTGAACGTTTTTTCCGCAGCCGCATCCATGGTGAAGGGGCAAAGGTTGTGCGCGTAAGCTGTGTGATCCGGACCTTTGAAGTCGATACGGCCGGCAGACAGGTGAGGCTTGCAGTCGATTTTACACTTGCCTGTGACGGTATCAGACGGAGTTTTTCATGCGATGTTCAGGAAAAACTACCGGATGATACTGCGGACCGCAGCACGGCAGTCGCTGCCGCTATGAATAAATGTGCTTCCGCAGTCGCCGGACAGCTTGAAAAGAATATTTCAGAAATAATAAAATCTCTTCCGGATGGATCAACTGCCGGAAAAGACTGACAGGAGTTTTGAATGATGAAAAATATCGTGAAACTGACAGCTTTTGCAGTCCTGCTGCTCTCTGCCGGATGCGCCACTTCAGTGTGCCGTCATTATCCGGCACAGGAAGCGCAGACAACTGCATCCGGAAAGATCGTTATAGCAGAGATAAGAGGCATGAATTACGGTTATTTTCTCTTCAACAGTATTCCGGTCTGGTGCGGAGCCCCGCATTATCCCAATGACAGCGAATGGCGGGTATGGAGAAATCTTGTCCGGGAACGCGATATCCGCCGGATGCTGACTGCACGGGCAAAAAAGATCGGTGCTGATGATATCGAAAACCTGAAAATACGGGAAAACAGCAGCGGTTTCTGGTCTTTGTGGATACTCTGGTACCGTTCGGTCGACGGCGAATGCCTGGCGGTGAAAACTCCGCGTAAGGTGAAGACGCAGAAGGCAAAACGTTCAGCATTGCCTTTATGAAACATCCGGCTGGTGCATAAGGTCCCGGTGTCCGTGTTTTCTGCGGTCCCGGGACTTTTGATTTTTCTTGATAATGTCCGGATTTTTGTGAAAAATTTATATTTTATCCTTATTCAGATATGCTTTTCTCAAACAAAACATATCACACAGCATGTTTTTTCAAGCTCAAAAAACGGTTCAGTCTGCGATCGGTGGATGCAGCGTGGAGCAAGATCTTTTTTGCGCCGGGTACGGTGCGGGATCCGTCTTCGCCCTGCGGGGCTGCGACGTGACAAGGTGTACCGCAAAATCACATGCATGCGCCACCG